>CAMJZI010000036.1 GCA_946410185.1 uncultured Porphyromonadaceae bacterium | reverse complement strand
AAATGCTCGTCGCTACCGACTATCAGATCAAGCAAGACGGCGTGCCCATCAGCGTCGCGGGAGGAGTTACCGTACCGGGCACCTACACCCTGAGCGGCAAAGAACTGAAGATGAACCTCAACCGTAGCAAAGCCGAGGTAGAATTTGACTATGATGTCAAGGGCTTGAATGCCAAGGCCAAGGCCGTTATGGACAAAGTGATGAAATCGGAGTTCGACGGCATGAAAAAAGAATTCAAGGACATGATGCTCGATGGCATGCCCAAGATGCATAACATGAAGGTCGTTACCCTCGAGAGCAAGAAACTCGTCATCAAGGACGATGAAGGTGACGAAATCCCCTTCTACACCGATTAGTCTCTAGCAAAAACTCCGATCACGAAGAGTGCAGCCCCCCTGCGCTCCACTACTCGCTGTAGTTGTGGTCGATGACGATGGAAACGGTGTCGTCGGGGGCCAGCGGCTGCAGTTCGGCTTGGAGTTGCTGGACGAAGGCGGCATCATCGTGGACGGTGATGTCGGGCACGATGTCGACCGACACGCGGCGCTCGTCCTCGAAGTAGTAGAAGCCGTGCACCTGCTCGACGTGCTCATGGGCGGCAGCGGCCTGCATAATGGTGTGCTGGAGTTCAGCCCGCTTGTTCTCGCCTGTGGCGACGGCATACACGCCGACGGTCATGATGATGCCGTGGCGCTCGTACATCGCCTCGGTGATGCGGCGCGTGAGGCCGTGAATCTGGTGGGCGTCCATGGTGTCCATAACATTGATGTGCAGCGAGCCGATTTGAACGTCGGGGCCGTAATTGTGGATGATGATGTCAAACACGCCATGCACGCCTTCAAAGTCATTGACTTCTCTCTTGATCTGCGAGATCAACTCGGGCGAAATCTTGGCGCCGAGCAGTTCGTTGACGGGCGAGGCGAGCATCTCGATACCGGCCTTGATGATGACCAGCGAGATGAGCGCACCCAAGATGCCGTCGAGCGAGACATGCCACAGCAGCATCACTCCAGCCGAAATGAGCGTCGCCAGGGTGATGACGGCGTCAAACAGGGCATCACTCCCCGAGGCAATCAACGCATCACTATTCAGTTTCTCGCCCTGGCTCTTCACATAACGGCCCAGCACAAGTTTCACGACGATGGCCACGATGATGACGATGAGCGTCGTAGTAGTGTAAGAGGGCTCGGTGGGGTTGAAAATTTTCTTCACCGACTCGATGAGCGAGGTCACGCCCGCCGAGAGTACAATCACGGCGATGATGATGGCGCTGAAGTACTCGATGCGCCCGAAGCCGAAGGGGTGCTGCCTGTCGGCCGGACGTTGTGAGAGTTTGGTGCCCACGATGGTGATGACACTCGAGAGGGCGTCGCTCAGGTTGTTCACCGCGTCCATGACGATGGCCACCGAACTGGCCAGCAGGCCCACCACGGCCTTGAACGCTGCCAACAACACATTGGCGATAATGCCAATCCAACTGGTCCTGATGATCTGTGAAGAACGATCCATAAAGATAATCAATAGTGTGAGTAGTTCAAAATATGTGCAAAGGTAAGCATTATTTGCCGACAAAACCGTTTGGAACAAGCACTGGAGAACGGGCGCTGCTGCTTATTGTCAACAAATAGCCGTATAATCACTTGTATAATAACACAATAACACTGCCATCACATTTTCAATAGATTTTTGTTAATATTTGTAAGAAGTATTGTCAAAGCCAATTCTATGGTTTACCTTTGTTGCCAACCTCTTTTTATATTCACATCTAAAACCAAATGTTTATGAAGAATTTTTTATTTTTACTTGTAACAACCGTCTTGTCGTTGGCGGTGAGTGCACAACCCATGAATCAGCCATTGCCCAGGCCGAGCGAAGTGCGCCACACGGCCATTACCGCGCCCCATGCCGACCGCATGACCCCGCACAAGGCTACCACGCTGAAGGCTGCCGGTGACGTTGTGACACCTCCCGAGTCGCTCGTGACCGAGACCTACCGCATGAACGGCTACATCTTTGACGGTTCGAGTTGGGAAGTTGTTGACCGCACGTTGCAGATCGGCATTGATGGTACCGACGTGTACCTGCAGGGCATGAGCGTCTATCTGCCCGAGGCATGGATCGTGGGCACCCTGAGCGAGGACGGCACGATGGTGACGTTCCCCGTGCAATATTACGGCAACATCTACGGCGAGGACCTGTACTTCTATCCCGTCACCCCGGCGGGCAATGAATATGTAGCCACAGATGCCGTGTTCAACTATGACGAGCGCGCCGGTGCCTTCTCACTGCAGCAGGACCAGGTGACCTATATCCTCGAGAATGCCTCGGCCGACGAGATTGGCTGGTACTACCAGTATGACAGCGAAATGAGTTTCACACTCGACGCCGGTTCCATCGTGGTTCCCGCCGACCTGGAGACTCAGGAATACCGGCTGACGGGTGTTTACATGGGTATCTATGACGACGGCACATGGTATGAAGGAGATCCCCTGATGGGTAGCGCCAAGGTAGGCATCGACGGTGACGACATCTACATCCAGGGCCTGTGCTCCTATCTGCCCACGGCCTGGGTCAAGGGTCATCGCGAGGGTGACAGCTATGTGCTTGACAATGGCCAGTACTTCGGCACCTTCATGTACGGTGGCGAGGCATTCCCGCTCTTCTTCATGGGCTGCGTTCCCGAGACCAACGATGAGGCCCTGATGGTATTGACTCCCGACCCCGAGACGGGAGCCCTGGTAGCACAGCAGTGGTATGGCATCTGCGCCAGCGATTTTGGCGTCGAGTGGTATGACCTGCTGGGCAATGTGGTATTGACTCCGATTGCCGACGAGGCAGCGACTCCAGCCGATCCCAGCATTCTCTACTATGAGTACTATGATGACGAGGGCTTTGGCTACATCATGCTCAGCATCCCCCTGGAGGACGTTAACGGCGCTCCGCTGATGTCCAGCCTGATGGGTTATGAAATCTACTGTGACTACGGCGAGGGCGCAGAGCCTTACATCTTCTGGGCCGATTACTATGGCTTCGACCAGGACGAGACCACGATCCCCTATGAATTCAACGATGACATGAACATCCTGAAGGGTGGCGAACTGGTAGTGCTCTACGAAATTGGCGAGGGCATCCAGCGCATCGGTGTGCGCAGCGTCTATTTTGGCGGTAATGAGACCAACAGGAGCGAAATCTCATGGTATCAGATCACCGACCCGTCGAGCGTGACCGACATCACCATCGATGAGAGCAAGACGATGGAGTACTACGACCTGATGGGTCGCCGCGTTGACGCCAACAACTTGACGCCCGGCATCTATGTGCGCCAGGACGGCCGCAAGATTCTCGTCAAGTAATCCCGCATCAACGACAATGAGCAAAAGAGTCCGACGATCGTGTCGGGCTCTTGCTGTTTTTCTATGTTGAGATGTTGCTTTCCGCCCTTCACTTTGCGGTTAATGATCATTATCGGGCTGCCACAGGTTGAGGCCTGCCGCCATGGCCAGGTGACGTGCCAGTTGCAGCAAGTCGGGAGAGGGGTTATATAGGGTAATGTGGGTGTCGCCACCGCTGGCTGTCATCAGAGCGGTGCCATTGTCAATCAAGGCACACAGGTGGCCGTGCCGCAGGGCCTCGCCAAGCCATTCGACCAAAGTGGCAGGCTCGGGGTTCTTGACCCAGTCATCGCCACCACGATTCACGGTCAGGTCGTGATAACAGTTCAATCCCAGCACCACATCGGCAAACCGGCGGCACAGGCGCTCGCGCTGCTCACCCGCCAGATAGTACTGCTCTACTGCAAAGAATTGGCCGCGGCTCTCTTGCGGCACCTGCATCGGCAGGAAGTCAACCACCCAATAGGGTGCCTGTAGCAGCAGTTCCGTTATTTCGTCATGATTAGTATCCATATAAGCGCACAAAGATAGCATTTTTCTAAAATGCAAGAAAAATAAGCCGCTGATTTTTGATTTGCCACCAATTTACACTAATTTTGCAGTTTGTAACCAATTTTGAATTACCGTGAGCAATAATAACGACAAGAATATGGGCGGATTTGACCGCTTGCGCGACCGTCATCCCATCCTGGTGAATTCGGGCCTGATGGTGCTGGCACTGGTGGCACTGGGCTACATTGCCCTGCTGTTTATTGATGTTTTCACCTCCCATGGCCAGCAGGTGCAGGTGCCAGATGTGCGCAACCTGCCTCTGGAAAAGGCCATCGACATTCTGGAGGACGCCGGCCTGCGTTGGGAAATCAGCGACTCGACCACATTCTATGAGAATTACAAGCCTGGAACCGTCATCGATCAGGATCCCAAGGCCAAGTCCTATATCAAGAAAATCCGTATCATCTACCTGAACGTCAACGCCATGCATGCGCCCATCATTCCGTTGCCCAAGTTGGTTGACCTGCCTGGACGACAAGGCGTGGCCATGCTCAAGGCGATGGGCTACAAGCACGTGATCATGGACAGCATACCCAGCGAGATGGACGGTCTGATTCTGCAAGTGACCGTTGACGGCCACACTGTTGCGCCAGGTAGGCCCGTGAGCGTCAACAGCCAGATCAAGATTACCGTGGGCGATGGCTCCATCGTGGACCTGAACCCCGAGCAAATCATCGACCCCGCTATCATGGACTCTATCGATGAGGAGAATTATCTGGAGGCTCAAAAGAACTACGAGGAAGAGATGAAGGCTGCCCAGGCCCGCGCCGAGCAGGAACGCAGGGAACAGGCTGCTCAGGAGAAGAAAGAGCAACAGAAGCCCGACAAAGAGAAGGACAAAAAGAAAGACCAGGACAAAAAGTCGGATAAAGACAAAAAGAAAAACTGACCCTAGAACATGGCGCTTGACGACGAGCTGCTCGATGCCGAAATGGAGGCTGAAGGCGGCCACGAGATTCAATACGACTATAGTGAGCCCGACTTTACCGAGGACGGGCGCGACTATTGGGAGCACTACCACTATGTGGTGGAGCCGGGTCAGGTGTTGCTGCGCATCGACAAGTATCTGGTCGAGCGCATCAAGGGCACCAGCCGCAACCGCGTGCAGAATGCGGCCGAGGCTCAGTGCATCCGCGTGAACGGCCGTCCCGTCAAGAGCAATTACCGCGTGCATCCCGGCGACGTCATCAGCGTGGTGATGGACCGTCCCCGCTATGAATGCGAAATCGTCGCCCAGGACATCCCGTTGAACATCGTCTATGAGGACGCCAGTCTGATGGTGGTCAACAAACCCGCCGGCATGGTGGTGCACCCCGGCCACGGCAACTTTGACGGCACACTGGTCAATGCCCTGGCCTGGCACTTCAAGGACAACCCCGACTATGACGTGACCGACCCCCGCCTGGGACTCGTTCACCGCATCGACAAGGACACCAGCGGCCTGCTCGTCATCGCCAAGACTCCTAACGCAAAAACCTCGCTCGGCGCCCAATTCTTCAAGAAGACCACCAAGCGTCAATACATCGCCGTAGTGTGGGGCGAAATGAAGCAGCAGGACGGCACCGTCACGGGCAACATCGGGCGCGACCCGCGTGACCGCGTGTTGATGAAGGTCTTTCCCGACGGTGACCAAGGCAAGCACGCCGTCACCCACTGGCACACTGTCGAGAACCTGGCCCACGTTGCCGTCGTGCGCTGCCAGCTGGAGACGGGCCGCACCCACCAGATACGCGTGCACATGAAACACATCGGGCACCCGCTGTTCAACGACGCCCGCTATGGCGGCGACCAGATCCTGCGCGGCAACCGCTCGTCCAGTTACGCCCAGTTCATCCACAACTGCTTTGAACTGTGCCCCCGCCAAGCCCTGCATGCCAAAACGCTGGGCTTTGTCCATCCCGAGACCGGCCAGCAGATGGACTTCGACAGTGAACTGCCCGCCGACATGGCCTCCCTCATCGCCAAGTGGGAAGACTATGCCAAAGCAATTGCAGGCAAGTAAGCCCATGTCAAGCAGATTCTTATCTGACCACCCCATTCATCTATCGCAATCCAGTGGTCTCGGACACCCGTAAGACCAATTGCCCGAACCAGAAAAATGAAAAAACAGTCATAGAATTGGTCTTTTTCAAGAAAAACATTATCTTTGTGGGTTGAGAAAACATAAAGAATAATAATGGGGCGTCGAGGCGTCTCAGCTTTAATGATTCAATTCACTATGATAGAGAACGAGAACATACCCATTCCATTGGAATATCAGGACATCTGCCCGATACCTGACAAGGACTTCCAGACAGCGATGACCATTCTGGTGCAGGAGCCTGGTTTTCAGGACATCGTGAGCATGGCGTTGCCTAACTACAAGTACTCGCAGCTGAAACGGGTGCTGCTGGGGCTGAATTCCAAGCATGAGTTCCAGGTGAAGGTAATGAGACCCTTTATGGAAGGTGTGATGGCCAAAACAGGCACCCGACTCACCACCAGCGGTGAGGAAAATCTTGACAAAGAGATGCCCTACACCTTCGTCACCAACCACCGCGACATCGTGCTTGACTCGGCTCAGCTGAGTTACCTGCTCATTAAGGGCGGTCGTGACGCCTGCGAAATCGCCATCGGCAACAACTTGCTCATCTATGACTGGATCACCAAGCTGGTGCGCCTGAACAAGAGTTTCATTGTCAAGCGCAACCTGGGCCGCATCCAGACGCTGGCCGCTGCCGTACAACTGTCTGGCTATATGCACTTTGCCGTACAGCAGAAGAATGCGTCGCTGTGGATTGCCCAGCGCGAGGGGCGCTGCAAGGACAGCAACGACCGCACTCAGGAAAGCCTCATCAAGATGCTTGCCTATGGAAACCGCGAGAAGTCATTCATCGAGAGCCTAAAGGAACTGAACATCGCTCCCATCTCGATCAGCTATGAGTATGACCCCAACGACTACCTCAAGGCCAAGCAGTTCCTGTGCAAGAGCAAGAACCCGAATTGGCGCAAGTCGCCCGACGATGACCTCATCAGCATGAAGACCGGCATCACCGGCCACAAGGGAGAGGTGCACTATGCCTTCACACTCTGCATCAACGAAGAATTGGACAACATTCCCGAGGGTCTGGACAAGTTTCTTGAGGTGGACCGGGTGTGCGCCATCATCGACCACGCCATTCACCAGAACTACAAGATTTTCAAGACCAACTACATTGCCCATGACATACTGTTCGACGACAAGCACTTTGCCGACCAGTACACTCAGGAAGAACGCGAGGCATTTGAACAATACCTGTCGGGGCAAATCGACAAGACCGAAGGCCTCAAGTTGAGCGAAGCCGACCGCTTCTACATGTACAACAAGATGTTGCAGATGTATAGCAACCCGCTCACCAACTATCTGGAGGCGACAAAGTGATTGAGCTTGAAAAGCCTTCAAGGTCACATATTTAAGTGATAATTGACTGTCAATGAAGATTCACTGGTTGGGACTCATCATCATGGCGGTGCTGTGCATCGCCATGGACATATACATCTGCCGCCGGTTGAGTCGCAACGGCTACCGCTGGACCATGCGTTTCAATGCACTGCTGGCGGTATTGTCGGCTGTGCTCGTCATTGCCATGGGAGTGATGCCCCTGTCTGACGCTTCAACTCCCAATAGCACCTTTGTCACCTGCCAATACATGCTCTACACCTTCTTTGCCATCCTAGCGCCCAAGGCATTGGGCATGATGATCTACGGCATTGGGCGATGGCTGCATCGGCGATGGGCGGCGTTATGCGCGTTTGTTGTGGCGGCGCTGGTGTTTGGCGTGATGTGGTGGGGTGCCGTCGTCACTCCCGGCACGCTCGAGGTGAGAGAGGTGGAGCTGGAGTTTGACCGCCTGCCAGCAGCATTCGACGGCTACCGCATCGTGCAGTGGAGTGATGCACATCTGGGCACCTATGACGGCCGAACTGCCATTGTTGAGAAACAAATCAATGCCATCAATGCCTTGAATGCCGACATGATATGCTTTACCGGCGACCTGGTGAGCCGCGAAACCAACGAGGCCCTACCCTATCGTGAGCTGCTGGGCAAGCTGCACGCACGCGACGGGGTCTTTTCGGTACTGGGCAACCACGACTATGACAACTATGTGACCTGGGAGGACCAGCAGGAAAAACTCGCCGACCGCAAAGCGTTGTGCGACCTGCAGACGGGCATAGGGTGGCGACTGCTCAACGACGATTATGCCGTCGTCAAGCGCGGCGATGAGCAAATCGTGGTCATCGGCACCGAGAACTATGGTGACTACCCTGGAGAGAAAAGAGGCAACCTTGCCCGAGCCTACAGCGGACTGCATGATGGCAACTTCAAGATACAACTGCAGCACAACCCCTATGCCTGGCGAGCCAACACCCTGTCGAACAGCAATATTGACCTGATGCTGGCTGGCCACACCCACGCCTTCCAGCTGATGCTCACTCTGGGCAACTGGCGATTGTCTCCCGCCCGATTGCGTTACCGCGAGTGGGGTGGTGCCTACAACGAGGGTGGCCGCTGGCTGTATGTCAACATCGGCACCGGCATGGTGGGACCGCCCATGCGCATCGGAGCCACTCCCGAAATCACCGTCATCACACTCAAGAGAAAACAAAAAACCAGTTCATCCAATTGATATCGATTGTTCAGTCATCCAGATAACACGTTCATTTTCAATAGTCCGAATTATGGCAACGCAATTATCAACGCTCATTTCCCAAGAGCTCAACATACCCATCAACCAAGTGGCCGGTACCGTCAACCTGCTTGACGACGGCGCCACCATTCCCTTCATCAGCCGTTATCGCAAGGAAGCCACCGGCAACCTGGATGAGTTATCCATCCAGTCGATCGACCAGCGACTGCGCTACTACCGTGAGCTGGAGAAGCGCCGCGCTACCATCCTCAAGACCATTGAGGCACAAGGCCAACTCTCGCCCGAACTCGCCGACCGCATCAACAACTGCTGGGATGCCACCACCCTGGAGGACATCTACCTGCCCTACAAGCCCAAGCGCAAGACGCGTGCCGAGGCAGCCCGCCAACTGGGTCTGGAGCCGCTGGCCAAGATCATCATGGCGCAGCGCAGCAATGACATCGAGGACCGCGCACGCCAGTTTGTTGACGGGGACAAGGTGCCCGACACCGATGCGGCCATCACCGGGGCCCAGGACATCATTGCCGAGTGGGTGAGCGAAAACGAGGATGTGCGTGGAGTGGTAAGGCGAGGGTTCAAGTATGACGCCCGCCTGATCTCCCACTTTGTCAAGGGCAAGGAGATCGAGGGCCGCAACTATGAGAACTACTACGAGTTCTCGGCACCGCTCAAGCGCATCTCATCCCACCAACTGCTGGCCATCCGCCGCGGCGAGAAAGAGGGGTTCCTGAAAGTCGGTATCGAGATCAACGATGACCGCACACTGGACAACATCGCCCGCATCGTGGTCAAAGGCAATGGCGAGGCGTCGCAACTCGTTGAAGAGGCTGCCGAGGACAGTTTCAAGCGACTGGTCAAGCCGTCGATCGAGACGGAATTTGCCACCGCAGCCAAGGAGAAAGCCGACGACGAAGCCATTGAGACCTTTGCCCAGAACGTGCGCCAACTGCTGTTTGCCCCGCCGCTGGGGCACAAGCGCGTGCTGGCCGTTGACCCCGGATTCCGCACTGGTTGCAAGGTTGTCTGCCTTGACGAGCAAGGCAACCTGCTGTACAACGACGTGATTTATCCCACTGCACCCCACAATGACATTGAAGGTGCGACCAAAAAGATACACTCGCTTACCGAGGCCTACAAGATCGACGCCATCGCACTGGGTAACGGCACGGCCAGCCGCGAGACCGAGCGATTCCTCAAGCGCATACGTTATCGCAGGCCCGTTGACGTGTATGTCGTGAGCGAGAACGGCGCGTCTATCTACAGCGCCAGCAAGATTGCCCGTGACGAGTTTCCCGACAAGGACGTGACCGTGCGAGGTGCCGTCTCCATCGGCCGCCGCCTGCTCGACCCGCTGGCCGAACTCGTCAAGATCGACCCCAAGTCGATTGGCGTGGGCCAGTACCAGCACGATGTGGACCAGACCCGACTCAAGGAGGCGCTGGACTTCACCGTACAGAGTTGCGTGAACAGCGTGGGCGTGAACGTCAACACGGCCTCCAAGGAGTTGCTCACCTATATTGCCGGCCTGGGACCCACCCTGGCGCAGAACATCGTGGATTACCGCGCCGCCAACGGCCATTTCACCTCACGCCAGCAGTTGCTCAAAGTGCCCAAACTGGGGCCTAAGACGTTTGAACAGGCAGCAGGTTTCCTGCGTGTGCCCGAGAGCGACAACCCGCTGGACAACAGCGCCGTGCATCCCGAGCGCTATGCACTGGTGCAGCAGATGGCCCGTGACTGCGGCTGCAGCATTGCCGACCTGATCAAGGACAAGGCCCAACGCGACAAGATTGACCTGAAGCAATACCTCTCGCAGGACGTGGGCGAGCCCACATTGCGCGACATCATGAGCGAACTGGAGAAACCTGGCCGCGACCCGCGTTCGACAGTGCAGGTATGGGAGTTTGACGACAGTGTGAATGACATCAAGGACCTGCGCGAGGGCATGGAACTGAACGGTATCGTGACCAATGTGACCCAGTTTGGAGCATTTGTTGACCTGGGCATCCACAAGGACGGCCTCGTGCATGTGTCACAGATGCCCAAGCGCGGCCTGCCGCCCGGCAAGCAGGTGCACGTCAATCAGCACGTGCGCGTCGTTGTCAGCGGCATCGACATGGAGCGCGGCCGCATCGCCCTCACGATGAAGGGAGTTGAACAACCCGCCAAGAATTAAGTTAAACCAGAAGAATCAAAACAATATGGATCATTCAAATCAAGATAGAGAACCTGTCACCACGATATTGAAAACCTGTCGCATCATTGGTGTCGTGCTGGTGATAGCAGCGATTGTCTATATCATCTGGCCAGGTGACTTTGACAGCAAGGGCATCGTGGGCTATGTGGACGACTTCATGATCTTCATGGCGGCATTCACGTTTGCCCACGGCAGTTTCCAGCGTCCTGAGCGCCGCTACATCCGCCGCCAACTCTACATGCTCTCGTCACTGTTCGCCCTGTTGGGCCTGTGCTGGATCATCATGCTCGCCTTCATCCAGTGACACGCGCCAAGTAGCGGCGAAGCCGAGTATCATAGAAACGCCAGCACAACCATGCCAGTAGAATGCAAGCCAGTGGCAGCAACAGAGCTACAGGCCACACGTCGGCCATCTTGCTGATGGGAACCAGGTTGCCGTCAAAGCCGATGTGGGCATAGAACAAGTACATCAACGGATAATGCACGGCATATAGCGGATAACTCAGTTCGCCCAGGAAGTGGCTGACCCGATGTGTCACAGCCCCGACACAGAGTTGTGACGCACCCAGCCATACCAGGCAGGGGAACACAAGGATGACACACAAGGCATCATAGAGACCATTCTGCCAGGGCAACAGTTCGCCAAAGGTGAGTGGCAGGCATCCTACCAGAAGAATTACAACACTACATATCCAGAAGGCGTGCTTTACCTTCACAGGGTTGAAGACGCGCGCCATGAGCATGCCCACCGTGTAGGGGAACAACATGCGTACCAAGCCCGTCCACAGGCCGCCATCCACCATCGACCACCCCACACCCAGGTAGCCGTCATGCAAGGCTATTGCGGCCAGGCCGGCACCCGACACAGCCGACACGGCGGCCAGCCAGCGCGTGGATAAACGGCGCAGCAGCAAGGCATATAGGATATTGCCGACATACTCAAAGAATAGCGACCATGAGGGCCCATTCAAGGGAAAAAGTTCGCCGTTGCCGCGCACGTCGGCCGGCGCTCCGGGATAGAGCGGCAGCATCAGCATGCCCAGCAGCATCGACACCATCACCCACCCCACCGAAACATGGGTGCCGTCCCAGCGCATGCTGCCCTGCATGAAGAAACAGACGGCACCGATAATGGCACCGGCAATCACCATGGGATGCAGACGGATGAGGCGCCGCTTGAAGAAACCGCCCACCGTCAATCCTTCATGCCAACGGCTGTCGTAGGCATAACCGATGACAAATCCCGACAGCACAAAGAAGAAATCCACCGCCAGGTAGCCGTGGGGCACAGGAGTCCAATCAAAGCATTCAAATACATGATAGACAATCACAAGCAGGGCTGCGACTCCACGCAGCCCGTCAAGTATGTCATAATGCGGCTTGGCCTGGAACTGTTGCTTGTTCATGTCTGCACGGGGACTACCAGCATCGGCGTGTCGGTCTGAAACAGCACGCGGTGAGCAATACTAGGGTTGAACAGGCGTGAGAAAATGCTTGATTTCTTGTTGGGTACAGCAATGAGCTGGATGCCTTCGTCCTGAATGAACTGGGCTACATTGTCAACAAAGGATTTGGTAGCAATGCGCTTAGTCTTGAAAGTGCACTCGGGATAATGCTCACGGCAATACTGCGACAACTGCTGCAATGACTGATCGACAAGACGACGGTCCTTCTTGTCGACCACAGGAATGAGTGTCACCTCCACGCCGCGCATGTTGAACAAGCGCGCAAACCGGTCGAGAGACATCATGTCCTGCTGAATAAGGTTGGAGAAAAACACGACACGGGTGATATCAGACAGACCGATATCAGGCATGCCAATGGGGACTGTGAAGATAGGGAACTTGCAGGCATCCATCACCTCGCCGGCGACATTGCCTATCAGGTTCTGACGGCGGCGGTTAGTGCCGCTGGTCCCCATGACAATGAGCGACACGTCGAGTTTCTGGGCAAAATGCAGAATCTGCTCTTCGGGAATGCCCTCGGTCACCTTTGTCTCTATTTTCACATTAGGCAGCTCGCCGGCAGCAATCTTGTCCAGGATCAGCTGCTTGAACTCATCCATACGCCGATGGGCGTTTTTCTTGATGTCCTTGATGTCGTTCTCGGGGCTGTCATAGCGGTCACTGCCAAATGGCAGCGACATCGTGTGGCGCTCGTTGATGTAGCTGTGCAGCAACACCACCCTTCCGCGGCTGCGACGGGCATATTCCATGCCCAGCCGCACCGACTTGATAGAGTACTTGCTGAAGTCCACTGGCAGTAACACACAACGCTGATCGGTCGTTGTGCTCTCGGGCGACTCAATAATCTGTAACGCCAAGGGCAGGTCACGCTCGCGGATACGGACCCGCACACCAGGGCCCAGCACTTTCTCATCGAGGTTGACGTTGTGCAACTTCACCTCGATGCCTTCATCCTCGAGCGTGTTCTTGAGGTCAACAGCACGGTCAAAGGTGTGTATGGCGACAGTGATCAGCCTGTTGGGATCGTTATTATTGGTCTTGTTACTATCCATAGAAATCAGAAGTTAGAAATGAAGAATTATCGACAGTCGACTATTCTTTATGACCGGTTCTCGAGGATCTCAAGCGCCATGTCAAGAATCTGTGAGTCGTCAAGCACGACAAGTCCGCCATCGGGACCTGGTTCAAGATGGAAACCCATGTTGGTCCCTAACTCATAATTTGACCCGCCAAAGTAGTTCCGCACCGACTGAACCGGCAGGTTGAGTTTGTCGGCGATAGTGTGGATTGATCCTTCGGGCAGACGATTCTTGATCCGCCTCAGTTCGTTGAATGTGATGGTTCTAGACATAGGCTATATAGTTTTTAATGCGTAGAATTTCCTTAATTTAGTAATTTTCTCCAAAGATACGGCTTTTAAGTCAAACCACAAAATAAAACCATGATAAAAACTATTTTTCACACTTCACCGTCACAGTGCCTGAATGCCGGCGACGATGATCACAATCATCATGGTCATGGCAACCGATGTGGCCAACGCAATAGCGTCAGCACGAGTATAATAACCCTCGGGCAGCCGCCAGCGATGCTGAATCCAACGCATCAACAGCCACACGAGCCAACCAACCAAAACGCCGACGATGATGCCTCCCAAAATATCGCCAGGGTAATGCACTCCCAGATACATGCGGCTGTAGCATTGCAGCAGTGCCCATGTGAACAGTGAAACCGTCACCATGCGATGTCGCATGAGCAGGGCCAAAAATGTCGACAGGGCAAAGAAATTGGCAGCATGGCTCGACACGAATCCATATAATCCCCCACGATAGCCGCTGACAATGTGCACAGCGCTCTGCAACGACGGGTCATGGGTGGGGCGCAAGCGTTCCACCAGCTGCTTGATAAGTCCTGAGGACACTTGATCGGCCACGAGAATGGCCACAGCACTCAGCGCCAGCACGAGCAAAGCGTGCCTACGGTTCTTGTGCATCAAGACCCACAACAGGACCATCAACAACAGGGCCGATGACCACTTGGCCGACACCATCCACCACAGGGCATCCTGAAAAGCGCTGTGCAGGCCATTGACGGCCAGCAATGCGGCAGAATCTATGTCAGTCAAGTAGTCAATCATCTTTTCTGGCTGGTGATGACAGGGGTCACACTGCTGTGGAATTGAACTTTGAAGACTATTCCAGTTATTATTATATACTCTATCACTTTTAAATCACCTCGACATCCTGGGCCTTAAGCCAGGCCTTGTGCCCGCCGGCTGTAGATACCTGCAGCCACTTGCCACTGGCCTTGTCGGAGATGGAATCGACAATCTCGACACGCGTGCCCTGCTGGAGTTGGAAGGCCTCTTCTTCCTTGTCGCGGGGCACTCGTGGAGCCGTGCTCAAGGTCACGTTCTCGGGCATGATGATGGCACCACTCCTGTCGGTAGCCTTGTGATAGACGTGGAAAGCGGCCAAGTTGGCCAGGATGGTAGCCACAAGCATGATTGCACCGCCAAAGAAGCCGATTTTCCTCATCAGCACGCTGTCCAGGAACAGGTAGGCAGCCACGCCAGCCAGCAACAGCAGGAAAGTGACAATGGCGATGATGGCCCATGTGTTGCTCGACAGGCGGCTCACCGTCTGGTCCACCCAGTTGCTGAACCATGAGTCGCCAGCATCGTCGGGCAACTGCATCTTGCCGCGCACAAATTCCAGATTGAACCGCGCGTCGCTGTTGGACGGGTCAAGCAACAGGGCACGCTCGTAATAGAGCACGGCATGCACGTTGTCCTTGAGACGATAATAGGTATCGCCGATGTTGCAGTACAAGGCCGATGACACGCCCGTCCGCTCGGCTTCCTGCAGGTAGAGTTTCAGGGCCTCGTTATAGAGTTCCTGCTTATAGGCCTGGTTGGCACGGCCGATGAAGGGGTTATCGCCTGCCATAACGGGCAAAGCCAACACGACTAAAAGTATAGTAATAACGAACTGTTTCATGACTCTACGATGGTTTTCTTGCGTTTCACACTTTCCAATCGGTCGATGATGCCTGCGGCCTCGTCGAGCACGGCATTCATGTCACCTGATGCCAACTCGGGGGCATACTGGGCAAACTCGCACTTGTCGATGAGGTCCATCGATGCCTTGCGCAACGGCTCGTCGATGCCATACTGTTCCAGTTCGGCATTGATGTTGTCCTTGCTCAACTCGCTCACAGGGATGGAGAGCTTGTCACTCATGTAACCCCACAGGGCATTCAGCATCTCGGCATAGAAGCCGCTGCGGTCGCCGCGGGTGGCAAAGCCGCGGGCGGCCTTGAGGCGGCGCTGAGCCACCTTGCTCGCGCGCTTGGAGCGCATGCGGCGCACGTCGGCACGCTCCTTGAGCTGCTTGCGGTAGTAGGCCAGCAGGGCAGCCAGTGCCAACAGGGGCAGCAGGAACCACAGCCAGTAGGTCCAGTGGTCCACGATGTAGCCATGAGATTTCTTCAGTCCCAGGTCGCCGCCCTTGATGGGACGGATGTCCATATTCTTCATGCGATAGTGGTTGCTGGGCTGGCCTTCGCCCTTTGCAACAGTGAGATGGCGTCCTGGAACATTGACAGTCACATATTTCCCGGCCTCAGGGTCAAAGTAGGAGAACTCACCCGCGGGAATGTCGAACTCGCCCGCATATTGCGGGATGAACGTGTAGTCCATCACCACCTTGCCGCTCATGTCTCCGGCACCGTCATTGACCTGGGCGTCGGTCTTGGGGTCATACACGTCGAACTGGTCGGGGAACTTGACCTCGGGGGCCTTGATATACTTGATATTTCCCGTACCGCTGATGATGTAACGATAGGTGGCGGCACTATAGGTTTTAAGGCCTGTGGCAGGCTTGAGGTCGGTCGTGACGTTGAAGCGTCCCACCGCACCGGTGAACGAGGCGGGCTTGGGCTCGGGCAGTGGCAGGATATTGACAGTCGCCTTGTTGCTGGTCACCTTGAGGTCTTTCTCGACAGGCTTGGAAATGGAGCCAAAGATGCTCTTGAACGTGTCGAACTGCACGACGCTCACGTCGTAGTTGCCCGATGAAATGGTCAATTTGCCGCTCTGCTGCGGATAGAGGATGCACTGCTTGAGGATGGCCGTCATGTAACGTTCACCGTTCAATGTCTCCACCTTGTTGAGGGCGGGCTGGACAGGAATCTCCTCGATGAGGAAGCCGTCGAACGAAGGCTGGATGGTGGGCATGAACTGCGAAATCTGATACTTGGTGTACAGCTTGATGGTGCACACCACAGCCTGCTGCTCATAAACACGCGGTTTTGACAACTGGATGCGTACAAACAGGTCCTTGCCCGTCACCGCCTTATCGGCGCTTTGTGTCATCGGGTCGCTATAGGGCGTTGGCGCTCCAGGGGTGGTCTGTTGCTGATGCTGTGGGCTGGCATGACTGCCCGAGGGCAGCACCTCGATGTTGAACGGCTTGGTAGCCACACGCTTGCCGCCCACGACGATGGATGCGGCACCGATGTGGCACTTGCCCGTCGCGGTAGCCTTGTAAATCATGGTGTACTCCTCGGTCGAGCTGCTGCTCGACTTGCCATTGACCCACGAGGAGCTGTAGCTGTGCGACACGCTGGGGCCGTAGATGAGTCTGGCACCGCTCACTTCGGGAGGAGTGAAACTGCTGCCCTCGCCGTTGTTGAGCACAAACGTGACGTTGAACTTGTTGCCCTCGACCACTTGGCGCGGAGCCTCGACGGTAAACGATGCCGCCTGTGCCACGATAGCGGTCAAGAGCAGGATTGCTATGTTGATGATGCGATTCATTGCCTCGTTCTCTTGTCAGTTATTGGACTTTAAGCTTTACCACTTCTTGTTGGTGCGCTGGCGCTCATGGCGCTGCTGCTGAGCCTGTTGCGCATTGATGCGCTGCTGGGTGGCACGTTCACGGTCCTGCATGGCCTTGAGCACCTGCTCGGCGTTTTGCTGGCTCATGCCGCCCTGCTGTTGTTGCTGCTGTTGCTGTTGTTGCTGATCTTGATTGCTCTTATTCTGGTCTTGCTTGTCCTTGTCTTGGTTCTGCTTGTCCTTGTCTTGGTTCTGCTTGTCCTTGTCTTGGTTTTGGTCCTGATTCTGTTTGTTCTGATCCTTGTTTTGATCTTTGTTGTCCTTGTTATCTTTGTTCTTGTCTTTATTGTCTTTGTTCTTGTCCTGCTCCTGTTTCTTGAGCTGTGCAAGACGCAGGTTGTGGCGGGCCTGCTCGTCATCAGGGTTGCAGCGCAGTGCGTGCTTGTAGAACTCCACCGCCTGGTCATACTGCTGCCTGCCATAGGCAATGTTGCCCAGATCATAGCATGCCTTACCGCGCAACTGCTTGTCCTGCGCACCCTTGGCAAGATTAGTGAGCAGCCCTTCGGCCTGTTTCATCGGATTCTTGTCGTCGTTCTCCTGCGAGGTGACGCTTCCTTGACGCATCAGGGCGGTGGCAAGATTGAATTGGGCCTTCTCGCTGGCAGGATTGGCTTGCAGGGCCTTGCGGTACTCGACCTCGGC
>CAMJZI010000035.1 GCA_946410185.1 uncultured Porphyromonadaceae bacterium | reverse complement strand
TATTCATACTATTTTTTCCTAGGGCACCTTCGTTGTGAAACGAAGTGCTTTTTTTCACCCCTATGCCAAGCGGCACATTGGCATCTCACAAGAAAAACAATCAATAAGAGAAGGTTGGCAGAATCAAGTATGCACTCGCTTGATTCTGCCAACAAAAATGATTAATTCGCCAGAAGCAAATCTATGAGGGCTGAGACATCGGCCACCTTGATTTCACCATCGCGGTTCACATCGGCAGCCGAGGTGTTAAACGGCGAAACAGTGGCGCCCAGAAGGTAATCAATCAGCGCGGTCACATCAGCGATGCTCACAGTTCCATCTTCGTTCACATCACCCAGGATGAAGGAGATGTTGACAGTGAAATGGTGGGGATCCAGTTCGCCGAACACCGGTTGCTGATAGCGGTGTCCTGACTCGTCAGCTCCGAAGACATAGTAGTCAACCTCTGACGCCTGGTGATAGCCCTTGATGTAGCCCACATATTCATCGGGATTGCCGGTGGCTGTCATGTGTGCAACCTGATAGGGGCCGTTGTCAATGCTGTAGTAGACCAGTAACGAGTCCTCTTTCAGAGCCTTTCCGCTGTAGGCGATGAATTTGCTCGTGACAGCAATGGAATCTCCACACTCCTGTGTGCCGTGAAGCACGTTCCTGTGGTCGACAAACAGCATGTTGAAGTCCATCACTCCGCGGGTGCGGCAGTGCAGAGCATCAGTGTTTTGCCAACCGGTACTGTAGGAAGTGTTGGACACGCCAATCACCTCGTAGCCGGGCATGGCTTCCCTGTAGACCTGGAGCGCACGTTCATTGTAAGTGCTGTTACTGCCCAGCGGCACGTAGACGCACTTGTTGAGGATCAGGCTGTTGGTATAGGGGGCTAGGGTGTTGCCACCAGGTTCTTCGACACGGTAAACCTTGTAGGGATAGCCCCAGCAGCAGTTGGTGGTGGCGAAATAGTTGGCGACTTCCTCATAGTACTGATATCGGCTGTTGGACTGCGGTAGTTTCGCAATCAGGATTTTATCAGGGGCGAGGTATTTTCCCCAGCAATCGACATGGGCAATGTATTCCCCCTGCGGGTCGATGGTGATGTGGTAGTTGTCGATGCCGAGGTAGTCGAGCATCTTCTGGCGCACGTTGGTCTCGTTATTGTTGTTTTCAGTAACGACCAGTTCGTCGCTAACGCCATGTCCGCGTCCGTCTTCCATCATGTTGCCCCCAGTGTGTGTCAAGTTCATGCTGTAGAGGGGGATATCCCAGGACGTGGCAAAAGCCGAGGGTATCGCATCGTCGTTAGGTCGCGGACGGTTATACACGTTGTCGACGATGGCAGGAGTCTTGCCGGCAAAGATATACCAGGGACCGTAGTCGCGCACCCAGTAGGAATCGGTGCTCGCGTTCACAAAGGTGACACGATTCATGTTCACCCCGGCGTTGTTGAAACTCGACCGAGCGCTTGACTGTTGGCTCTGCGTCACGATGCAGTACACCTGGCAATTCTCGGCCAACGATTTAACCAGAGAAACCGGAATGCCCAGCGGATAGCGAATTATCACGCCCTGCATGGGCTCAAACTCGGCCACAAAGCGGGGTGCTGTTGGTGCAGGTGTCTCGGTGAAGTTGGCGCTCTTCCTTACAGGAGTCTGCATTTCTTCGGCTGACAGGTAATGAAGTTTTTTCCAGTCGGGCGCTTCGCGTGTCTGTGTCTGGGCATTCATCAAACCCATTGACGACATCATAGAAGCGAACACAAATAAAGCAAAAAAAGATTTTTTTCTTTTCATAGTAAGTTGAATTAAATGAATTTTTATCAGCGCAAAGGTACATTATTCTAATCCTAATTGAAAATGTTTGCCTGAATAATTTTGTAAAAAAAATAGATGGCAACAAAAAAGTTTGTCACCATCTATTGCTCGATTGTCTGTGCTCCGGCGAATGGGAACGCCAACTTCTAACAGCTAATTCATTTAATAGTTACGGGCGAATATCACGCGGCGGTGGCTGGGTTTTCCAGTATAGATGCACTTACCTTCTTCTTCGGGGGCATCCAGGGGTATGCAGCGAATGGTCGCCTTGGTCTCTTCCTTGATTCTGTCCTCGGTCTCGCTGGTACCGTCCCAATGGGCAAGAATAAAGCCGCCCTTCTCGATCTGCTCCTTGAATTCATCCCAAGTGTCGACCTTATAGGTCATGCGTTCACGCTGCTTGAGCGCTTTGTCAAAGATGTTCTGCTGGATCTCTTCCAACAGTACCTTGACACGGTTCTCAATTCCAGCAAGCTGCTCGCTTGACTTCTCAAGCGTGTCACGACGCATTACCTCGACGGTTCCGGCCTCGATGTCACGGGCTCCCAGCACAAGGCGCACGGGCACACCCTTGAGTTCATAGTCAGCAAATTTGAAGCCAGGACGCTTGTTGTCGGCATTGTCATATTTCACCGAAATGCCCATGCCCCGCAGGTTATTGACGATGGGCTCAACCACCTTGTTGACCTGCTCAAGCTGATCGTTGGTCTTATATACAGGAATGATGACAACCTGGATGGGAGCCAAATGAGGCGGAAGCACCAGACCGTTATCATCGCTATGGGTCATGATGAGTGCACCCATCAGGCGGGTCGAGACGCCCCACGAAGTGGCCCATACATCCTGCAGTTTATTCTCCTTGTCAATGAATTTCACATCAAATGCCTTGGCAAAATTCTGGCCCAGGAAGTGACTGGTTCCTGACTGCAATGCTTTACCGTCTTGCATCATGGCTTCGATAGTATAGGTCTCGAGAGCACCAGCAAAGCGCTCGTTGGGGGTCTTGATGCCCTTGATTACGGGCACAGCCATGTATTTCTCGGCAAAGTCGGCATACACGTTCAGCATTTCGATAGCCTTGGCCTCGGCCTCTTCCTTGGTGGCGTGTGCGGTATGGCCTTCTTGCCACAGGAACTCGGCAGTGCGCAGGAACATGCGGGTGCGCATCTCCCATCGGAAGACGTTAGCCCACTGATTAATGAGCAATGGCAGGTCACGGTAGCTGTTGATCCAGTTGCGATAGGTGTTCCAGATAATGGTTTCGCTGGTGGGACGGATAACCAACTCCTCTTCGAGTCTTGCTGATGGATCAACAACGACACCCTTGCCGTTGGGGTCGTTCATCAAGCGGTAATGGGTCACCACAGCACATTCCTTGGCAAAACCTTCCACGTGGTCGGCCTCACGGCTAAGGAATGATTTGGGGATGAGCAAGGGGAAGTAGGCATTTTGAACGCCTGTTGCCTTGAACATATCATCCAACTGGCGCTGCATTTTTTCCCAGATCGCGTACCCATAAGGTTTGATGACCATACATCCGCGAACCGCCGACTGTTCAGCGAGGTCGGCCTTGACTACCAGTTCATTGTACCATTGAGAGTAATTGTCGGCTCTCTTTGTCAAATCCTTTAATTCTTTTGCCATTTTTAATATAATAATGTTTAGTTATTTTTCTTTAGCTATATGACTGATGTTGATGACTCCTTTTTTTGCTTGCTGCAACATGGTTTTCTCTGGAACAAGATAGATTTCCAGACGGCGGTTGCGCTTACGGTTCTCTACCGAATTGTTGTCAACAATGGGGTCGGTCTCGCCCAGAGCGTAGGGCACGACATAGTCCACACTCGCATTCTCGTCAAACCAATCAAAGATGGTGTTCACCCGCTGGCGAGAAAGATTCAGCGTATATTCAGAGCTTCCCGTGTTGTCACTGTGCATGACCAGCAGCATCTTGTAGAAACCAGGATTCTTGATCATCCTGAGGAAAGGTTTGAGCTGTGACTCGCCCAGAGATGTCAACACCGTGTCATTGGGCTCGAACAAGAGGCTCGCCGGTATCGTGACCACAATCACCTCGTTGTCACGCATGATTTCCACGTCATAATTGGACTTCTTGAAGGCCACAGCCATGTCATACTGGAAGTCTTGAATTTTATCGGCCTGTTTTTCGTTCTTGATTTCGGGGGTGACAAGGTTCTCATCGAGCGAAAGTTCATAGATATCCTCTTCATCCCTGGCATTGAGGTAAAGCGGGCACAGCAGCATGAGCCACGTCATTGCAGCCATCAAGAAAATATGTCCTATATGTCGTTGCATAGTCTACAATCGTATTTTATTTAGTCATTCAAGTCCAGGAGACCTTGCGGTAAATCCATGACCATGACCTTCTCCTCCAGGTCAAACTCAACAATCAGTTCATCGTTGGCGGGTATCATGAGTTGTCTATCGTTCTCGCCATTAACCACAAAGATGGCGTTTTCGGTCGACAAATCCACATCAGCAATCTCGCCAATCGATGTGCCGTCAACATCTTGCAGGTCATAGCCGATGAAGAAATCCAACGGATAACCATCAGCTTCCATGTCCTCACTCTCGTGCTGATATTCACGCTTCAGGGCAAAAATATCATGATTGACAAGCTGGGCCGCCTCTTGTTCATTGTCGATGCCATCGATAGTAAGCAAGGCCGTCTCATGCGATTTAGGACGGCTCGACTCGATAAAAAACGGAACGAAGATGCCCTCCATGTCACACACCAGGCACGACAGCTGCTTCATGACCTCAAAATCCACATCAAGCGTTGCCGAAATCTCACCGGTAACACCATGCGGCTTATTGAAGTGACCTATCGCTATGAGTTCATCTCGCGTGATCATTGTTCCTGTTTTTGGATTCGATTCTATTAATTGTTGCAATCGATTGATTGTCAAATTTTATTTCTTTTTCTTTTTCTTGCCTGCGGGTTGTGCCGGCTTCACCACTTGATACTCATGCAGGTGATGGGTGGAAGGATCGAGACGTATGGCCCCATGGCTGTAATAGGCAAGGTCCTTAAAGATCTTGGCATCATCCACATCCTCGTTGTTGATTTGGTAGATGAGTTTCTTCATGTGGTTGGCAAGCAGCATGACCAGCGCATCGCGCTCTTCACCCTCGGGGTACTCGGCGGCACGATGAATCATGCGCTCAATGTTCTTACCGTAATGACGCAGCCTGATGGGCTCCAATTCGTAATGGATAGGCTCGGGCTTAGTGTCCAGGTTCTCCTCCTTGATGATGTCATCAAAGGGGGCATCCACATCAAGCTGGAATCCGCTCATGATCATCAAGTGATCCCACAACTTGTGTTGATAGTCGGTCTCGGCACGCAGTTGAGGGAACATGTTAGCCATATTCTGGACAATGGTAAAGGCGCAACGTGTGCGCTCGCCACGGTCCTCAATGGTCAGGCAGTGGTCCACCATCTGCTGGATGTTGCGTCCATACTCGGGCAAGACCAGTTTCTTGAGCAGTGAATTATAGGTCAGCATATCTTGTCAATTTTTTGTTATACTTTTATTCGTGGCCACCCAACACAGGATTCTTGGGTTTGGTTGCCTGAAACTCCTTGAGATACAACGGGGTGCTGTAGGCCACATCGATAAATTCTTGTGTCCTCCATGCCCGCTCGGCAAGGGCCATCATGTCCACAGCCACGGGTTTAATACCCTGGATGTGCCACACCTTGTCAGGATCCATCACCCTGGCTGCCTTGTCACTGCCATTGCCCACCAGTACCAGCTTATAGCCCTGTCGTGACAAGTCCTCGAACGAGTGCTCGTCAAGAATCATCGCCTGGGGTTCGAGAAGGGTCTCGAGCGTAGGCAGATAAGCAGCGGTATAGACCTCCATGCGTCGAGCATCAATCATGGGCACATAAACCAGTTTGTCACCATCCTCGTCCATGAAGTGATTGAACATTGTGCTTACAGTGAGGAGCTCCAATGTATTCACTCCGATAAGAGGCACTTGCAGTCCAAAAGCCAGGCCCTTGGCCTCGCTGAGGCCGATGCGAAGTCCGGTATAGGAACCAGGGCCGATACTTACTGCGATGGCATCAAGAACCAGCTCTCGAGAGCGGACATAATCCAGCATCTCTTTAACATATTGGCTCAAGAGTGTGGCATGAGTCTGGCCATCGTAGTTCTCGCGGTGGTCCAATACCTGTCCTTCGCTTGTCAATGCCACCGAGCAGACGTCGGTTGATGTCTCTATATTCAGGATCGTTGCCATTCTAATATCTAAAAAACGTGCAAAGGTACTCAAAATTGTGCAAATTGACGGTCTGTTGTACCAGTTAAATGACGCAGAGACCGCCATTTTATTCTAAAAGAGCACTCTGCCATGCTTTTTAAAGGGCATTGCCCGCCTCAAGGGATCGCAGCAATAAGGGCATCAACATCTTCGACGGTGGTTGCCCAACTGGTTACAAAGCGGCAATTCATCTTGTCCCCCACGGGGAACCACTGTTCAAAGACGAAGTTCTTCTCGAGCACTTCGATAACAGCCTGATCCAGCAGGACAAACTGCTGATTGGTAGGCGAATCGCTATACATCGTGTAGCCCTTGGCAACAAAAGCGTCGCGCAGGCGCATCGCTTGCGCCACGGCGTGGCCAGCCAGCTTAAAGTAGAGGCCATCTTGCATCAACGCTTCGAACTGCACACCCAGTAGCCGCCCTTTGGCCAGCAAAGCTCCATGCTGCTTGACGATAGTGAAGAAGTGGGCCGGTGCATTGTGTCGCGGGAAAACAACGGCCTCACCACAATAGGCACCGCACTTGGTGCCACCAATGTAGAACACATCACACAAGCCAGCCAGTTGCTGCAAGGTCACGTCGCATCCATCGGCCATCAGGCCGTAGCCCAAGCGCGCTCCGTCGACAAACAAAGGCAGCTCATAACGATTACAGATTTCCCTGATGGCCTGCAGTTGTTCCAGAGTGTAGATGGTACCCATCTCGGTGGCAAAGGTGATATATACCATGCCCGGGAACACCATGTGGTCATAGGTGGGATCGGCATAGAAGTCATGAAGCCATTGAGCCAGTTCTGAAGGGTCCATTCTGCCGTCATGACTGGGCAAGGTGAGCACCTTATGCCCCCCCCACTCGATGGCTCCCGACTCATGCACGTTGATATGACCCGTCTCTACGGCAAGCACGCCTTGGTATCCCCGCAACATCGCATCGATAACCGTGGCATTGGTCTGTGTACCACCCACCAGAAAGAAGACATCAGCCTCAAGACAACTGCATGCTTGACGTATTTTTTCTTTTGCGGCCAGACTATAGGAATCCAGGCCATAGCCCGTTGCAGGCTCGTTATTGGTTTCAAGTAAGCGTTTCAAAATCGCTTCATGACACCCGTTATTGTAATCACTCTCAAATGAAATCATATTAGTTAATTTTCGTTTTTGGGTTTCTTGTCTTTTGCCTTACGGCTGATTGCCAAAAAGCTAATTCGTCGCAAATTTACACAAAAATCCGCAAATTATACCTACATTTGTGGCATGAAAGAAAACATCAAGCCAATCATCTACCAGCTGCTGCCCCGATGGTTTACCAACCTCAATGACCATTGCGTGCCTAATGGCAGCCTCAGGCAAAACGGTGTAGGCAAGTTCAATGACATCGACTTGTCAATGCTGCGTTCCATCAAGTCGCTTGGTGCGACCCACGTGTGGTACACAGGAGTTATCGAGCATGCAACGGCCACCGACTATTCTCTCCACGGCATCGAGCCTTGTAATCCTCATGTAGTAAAGGGCAAAGCCGGGTCGCCTTATGCCATCCGTGACTATTATGACGTGTGCCCCGACTTTGCGGTAAATGTCAAGAATCGCATGGCAGAATTTGAGGCGCTTGTCGAGAGGACTCACAAGGCCGGCCTGCAGGTCATCATCGACTTTGTACCGAATCATGTGGCGCGCCAGTACAAGAGCGATGCCAAGCCTGCCGGCGCGAGTGATCTGGGCGAGGGCGATAACACAGCTATGTTCTTTGCGCCAGGCAACAATTTCTATTACATCACCGGACAGGAGTTTGCTCCATATGGTGTAGACCTGGGCAGCGGCGACGATGTTTACCACGAGTTTCCTGCAAGGGCAACAGGCAACGACTGCTACACAGCTTGTCCCGGTCGCGATGACTGGTACGAGACAATCAAGCTCAATTATGGCATTAATCCTCATGACGGCAGCACCCACTTCGATCCCATTCCGTCCACCTGGACCCGCATGCTCGACATCCTCATGTTCTGGGCAGCCAAGGGAGTCGATGGCCTGCGCTGCGACATGGCTCATATGGTGCCTGTAGAATTTTGGCACTGGGCTATCACTCAGGTTAAAAGTCGCTATCCAAAGCTGATTTTTATCGCCGAGATCTATGACGTGGCCCTCTACCACAGCTACATTGAAATAGGTAGATTTGATTACTTATATGACAAGGTTACCCTCTACGACACATTGCGCGGCATTTTGTGCAATGGCTGGCCAGCCAACTCATTGACTCACTGCTGGCAAACTGTAGAAGGTTGCGCTGACCACATGCTCGCTTTTCTGGAGAATCATGACGAACAGCGCATTGCTTCTCAACAATTCCTGGGCGATCCGTTCAAGGCATTCCCTGCCCTTGTAATAGCAGCCACCATGCCAAAAGGGCCGTTCATGCTTTATGCCGGTCAGGAACTGGGTGAGCAAGGCAATGAGGCTGAAGGATATAGCGGGCTGGACGGCAGAACGACAATCTTTGACTACTGGAGCCTGGCCACCTTGCGCCGATGGCACCAGGGCAAGCCCACAAAGCAAGAACGCCGCTTGCGGTCAATGTATCGCAAAGTGTTAAGAATGTGCAACAGTGAGGATACTCTGGCGCGAGGACAATTCTTTGACCTGATGTACGTCAATGGCGACACGCTCGACGGCAACCGGCAGTATGCCTACCTGCGCCACGGCTCGGGAAAGATGACACTTGTGGTTGCCAATTTTGGCGACAAGCGCCTTGAAACTCATGTGCGCATTCCACAGCATGCACTGGACTGTGCTGCACTACCTCACGGCAACTATCGCTGCACCGACCTCTTAACCGGAACTGAGAGCACAATAGTCATCAACGATGATATGCGGATAGCGATCAGTGTCGAGCCCAGCAATGCAACACTATTAACATTTGAACCAACTGAAAAACTACGATAACATCAAAACATCATGACAAAGAAGGAACTGAGACAACAAATCAAGCAGTTGAAGGCAATCACCCCCATGGCTTTGAGGGCAGTGGAGGCTCAAATGGTGTTCAGCACCATTCAAGCGATGCCTGTGTGGCAGCAGGCTTCCCACATCCTGTGCTACTGGTCGTTACCCGACGAGTTACCCACACACGAGAGCGTAAACCAGTGGCTAGACCTCGGCAAGAACATCTATCTGCCGCGTGTCAAGGGCGATGATTTGGAAATTGTACCCTATCACGGTTCCCAAAGCCTGGATGACAACAACCAGTTCCACATTGGCGAGCCTGTGGGCGAAGCCGTTGATGCCTCATGCCTGGAACTGATTATCGTGCCCGCTGTGGCGCTTGATTCCCAACGCAACCGTTTGGGACGAGGCAAAGGTTTCTATGACCGCTTGCTTGCAACAACCTCATGTGTCACTGTTGGTGTTGTGTGTGACTTCCAACTTGTAGAAGAGGTACCTGTTGAGCCACATGACCGTCCGCTAGACTGTGTGGTGACCAGCGACTCAGTATTTTTTGACGAGAGCAAAAAGGAACTTTTCTCGTAAAAAGAACCGTTATCGTTCATTAACCAAAAGCAGTAATTTGGGCTATAAATCTAAATAACAGCAAATCAGAATGGTTTGCGGTACTTGTTGCTGGGATCCTCGTCCAAGATGCTCAAGTAGCTTGTATAGCGTGACAAGGCTATTTCACCGCTCTCGACAGCATCGCGCACGGCACAACCCGGCTCGTGGGTGTGGGTACAGTTGTTGAATCGGCAATTGTCCGAGATACGGAAAATCTCCGGGAAATAGTGGGCTACCTCTGCTCGTTCAAAGTCGATGGTACCAAAGGCCTTCACGCCGGGGGTGTCGATAATGGATCCACCACCTGGCAAATCCAGCATTTCGCTGAAGGTGGTGGTGTGCATACCCTTGTGATGAGTGTTGCTCACGTCACCCACTCTGACATGGGCATCGGGGACCATCAGATTGATGATCGATGACTTGCCCACGCCGCTGTTGCCAGAAAGGAGCGACATTTTGCCCGAAAGTTGCTCACGAAGCGCTTCGGCTCCGTCACCTGTTCGCGCCGACATCAAGATGACCGTGTAGCCAATGTTGCGATAAAGTGTTTGCAATTCGGTGAGTTGATGACGCATGCCCTCATTGTCCAACAAGTCAACCTTATTGAAACAAAGGACGGCAGGCACCTGGTAAGCCTCGGCAGTGGCCAGAAAACGGTCGATGAAAGTGGTGCTGGTTTCGGGGTTGGTTAATGTAGCCACAAGCACTGCCTGGTCAAGATTGGCTGCGATAATCTGGAATTCCTTAGAGAGGTTGCTGGCTCGGCGGATGATGTAGTTCTTGCGCGGCTCGATAGCGCCAACGACAGGTGCGTCACCGCCCTTGTCCTCGACTTGAACGATGTCGCCCACGGCGACAGGATTGGTGCAACGCATGCCTTTAAGACGCAATACACCTCGCATCTTGCAATTGACGATGCCACTGCCGCCCTCAAGACGTACGGTGACCCAGCTGCCTGTATTTTTGATAACTAATCCTTTCATTTGTTTGTTCGTTTAAAGGCTGAGGCCAAGCCTCAGCACGATGGACATTATTCCCAGCTGTCCAGTTCATCGGCTATTTCGGGGAGATCACTGCGGTGGAAGACAGGACTCTTGATGCCTCGGCGCCTTTGAGTCCGATAGTTGTCAAGCAGCCTGAAAGCATATTTGCAGAGGAACACCAGGGCAATGAGGTTGCACAGGGTAACAAGAGCCATGAAGAGGTCGCCGAGGTTCCAAACAAACTCAAAACTGGCCACGGCACCCAGGAAAACGAAGACGCCACCCGAGAGAATGCGGAACACCGTCAGCACCCACTTTTTGTCGGTCAAGAAGCGGATGTTGGCCTCGCCATAGTAGTAGTTGCCAATGATGCTACTGAAAGCAAACAGGAAGAGGGCAATGGCCACGAAAATCGTACCCCAACTGCCCACCTGCGATTCCAGTGATGCCTGTGTGAGTTGGATGCCCTCAAGCCCCTGGGTGGTGTAAAGGCCGCTGACGAGTACCATGAATGCGGTACAACTGCACACGAGCAGTGTATCGGTGAAAACGCCCAGGGCCTGGATGAGACCTTGCTTGACGGGATGGGTAACATCGGCAGTAGCGGCTACATTAGGTGCACTACCCTCACCCGCCTCGTTGCTGAAGAGGCCCCGTTTAATGCCCACCATGATGGTCATGCCCAAACCACCGCCAGCAACTTGCTCAAAGCCGAAAGCATTCTCGACAATCAGCCGCAGCACATGTGGTATCAAGTTGATGTTCGTTATGACGACATACAGCGCAAGGATGAAATAGCCGATGGCCATTATCGGTACGAGAACACTGCTCACATGGGCAATGCGGCGAATGCCGCCAAAGGCGATGAACAGGGCAATGGCCGTGATAATGCAGCCCACCACCAGCGGGTCGAAGCCGAAGGCCTTGTTCAAGGCGCCACAGATGGCGTTGCTCTGGATAGAATTGTAGGAGAGGCCACATGTGAGCGTGATGAGCACGGCAAACAGAGCCGCCATCCACTTGCTGTGCAAGCCACGACTGATATAATAGGCAGGGCCACCGATGAACGATTCACTCGA
Organism: uncultured Porphyromonadaceae bacterium; assembly: GCA_946410185.1. Taxonomy (GTDB): domain Bacteria; phylum Bacteroidota; class Bacteroidia; order Bacteroidales; family Muribaculaceae; genus Sodaliphilus. Next base: position 6,501 of record CAMJZI010000035.1, on the reverse strand, counting down.
CGGGCGCTTGAACAACTGTGCAAGTGTGGCCTCGACAAAGGCCGTGGCAGAACCGAAAAGCGCAATCAGCCACATCCAGAACATCGCTCCAGGACCACCCACAGCAATAGCTGTCGCCACACCCGCCAAATTTCCAGTTCCCACTCGCGTAGCCATCGAAACGGCAAAAGCCTGGAACGAAGATATATGCTTCTTTCCACTCTTGGAAGAGGAGTCGGCAAGCTGACGGAACATGTCGCCAATCATGGTGAATTGCACGAAGCGTGAGCGAATCGTGAAATACAATCCACACAAGATTAGTGCTCCTATCAACAGATAGGCCCACAAGGCATCGTTGATAGATGTAATGACAGCGTTAAGGGCATCAAGGTTGAGGGTCATATCAATCGACTTGTAAATTTGACCCTAAAGGTACTGCTTTTTCTCGAATTTGACAGCATTTCGTTTATTTTTTGACAGATATTGCTTATATTTGCGCTTTAAAACCGAATTGACATGAAGCAGATTCTCTTACTGATCAATATGGCATTAATAGGTATGACTATGCAAGCCCAAGTGATGAACCGCCCAATCGGACAATATCCGGGGAATCCGAGCGAGTACTACGGACCGACACTGGTGCATGACAATGGTTACGGTTATCGTAATCTTGCACTCTACCGCACTGTCTATCAATCCTCGTCTTGGGATTTCAATCTCACGTCACAACTGTTGACCGACGGCATCTGTGACAAGGTATCACCCGCATGGCTCAACGTCACCACACCCGACGGGCCGTTGCCACCACACAAGCGTGAGGCTTGCATTGATGGCAACGAGTGGACTAGCAACATCGTGATGGGTAGCAACATCTGGCTACAATATGACTGGGAGGGCATGGCCATCGACATCGACGAGGTGGAGATGGTGTGCAGCATGGCCTATCGTGAGGAGGCACCACAAGGGTTTAAAATCAGACTGCTCACGTCCACAAACGGCAAGAAGTGGAAAGTCGCCGACGAATGGAAGGGCGACTCGCTGCCAGGCAAACCGTCATGGAACCGCGTCCATAGTGATCCCAACAAAAACTCGGGAGATGACCTGTTACCCACTCGCAAAATCGACCATACCTTCCATATCAAGAAAGGTAAGGCGTTTTCCCACATGAGGCTGGAAATGGTCACACCTGCCGCCGTCCATTGGACAATCACCGAACTGAAGTTGCTCAAAGACGGCAAACGTGCCACGGGCATTCTGCCGTCAGAGCATTTCGTCAGCGCCTGGCGCAGCTTGGGAAACAGGGATGAATGGGTCACTGTTGATTTGGGAGTCAGCACTGAGTTTAACGAGATTTACTTGTGGTGGGACAACAGACCATCGAGTGGAAACATTCAAGTCAGCGATGACAATCTCCATTGGCAGACCGTCTATGAACTTTCCAAACAAAAACCGAATTGGAATAAAATACAAGACAAAATCTTGCTAGACGCCCAAGGCAGGTATGTTCGCATCAATATGATCGAGCCTAACAAAAACGGTCAACCCTTTTGCTTAAGAGAAATTTACATCGGTGGTAATAGCCCTGGCGGGTTAGTTGTTAAGGCACATGCTGAGGGCGGTTGGCAAGACGGCAAGTGGCTGCTCAATGGTGGTGACTGGCAATTGCAGCGGGCATCACACGTCTATTCATCGACAAAGCCACGATACAAATGGCCGTCTATTACTGCGACTGTTCCAGCCACAGTATTGTCCAGTTACGTCAATGCCGGAGCCTTGCCCGACATGAACCATGACGACAACCTGATGCTGGCATCGGAGTCGTTCTTTAACGGGGACTTTATCTATAAACGCTCCTTTGATTTGCCCCAGGAGATGCAGGGTAAGCGCGTCTTCCTCAACTTCGACGGCATCAACTGGAAAGCCGAAATAAAACTCAACGGCACTAACTTGGGGCGCATCGAGGGTGCCTTCAAGCGCGGAAAATTTGACATCACGCCCTATCTCAAGCCCTTTGGCAACGAGTTGCAAGTCCTCATCATTGCCAATGCCAATCCCGGCGGCGTGAAAGTCAAGACCGAAAAGAATACAGACTTCAACGGCGGCATCCTCGGGGCCGATAACCCGACGTTCCATGCCACCATCGGCTGGGACTGGATTTCGACCATCCGCGGCCGCGACATCGGCATCTGGGACGACGTGTACCTGACTGCGTCTAGCAACGTTACCGTGAGTGACCCTGTCGTAACGACCACACTGGCCGAGGGCGACACCTTAACCACGATGACCCCTGCCGTGATGCTGACCAACTGCAGTGACCAGGCCGTGACGGGAACGTTGCACGGCCATATCGGAGAGATTTGCTTTGAGAAGCAAGTCACGATCAACGCTGGAGTGACCATCGAGGAAGCTTTCAGCCCCGAGTCATTCCCGCAGCTCAAGAATCAACGGATGCGCTTGTGGTGGCCCAATGGTTATGGCGAGCCATACTTGTACGATGCCGGATTCACCTTCACGGTTAATGGGGTGCAGAGCGATGCCGTCAACTTTAAGGCGGGCATCCGTGAGGTCAAGACCGTTGACAAGGATACCAAACTGAAGATTTATGTCAACCATCGCCGAATCATCCCGCTGGGCGGCAACTGGGCCTTTAGTGAGAACAACCTGAACTACCGTGGCCGCGAATTTAACGCCGCTGTGCGCCATCACAAGGAAATGAATTACAACATGATCCGCAACTGGGTGGGCATGACCGGCGACAAGGAATTCTACGAAGCCTGTGACCGCTATGGCATCATGGTGTGGCAGGACTTTTGGCTGGCCAACCCCGCTGATGGTCCCGATCCTGATGATGAGGCCATGTTTATGGACAATGCCCGTGACTTTGTGCTGAAAATTCGCAACCACCCCAGTATCGGCATCTACTGCGGCCGTAACGAGGGCTATCCCCCCAAAATGCTTGATGACGGCTTGCGTGCACTCGTGAAAACCAAGCATCCAGGACTCGACTACATCTCGAGTTCAGCTGATGATGGCGTGAGTGGGCACGGGCCCTATTGGGCATTAAGCCCCAAGGAGTATTTCGAGAAGCAGACGGGCAAACTGCACACAGAGCGCGGTATGCCCAATGTGATGACCTACGAGGGCTTGAGCCGCACGCTCGATGCCGAGCACCTGTGGCCGCAGAACCTCTATTGGGGCCGCCATGACTACACAATGGAGGGAGCACAGCGTGGTGCCTCGTTCAACCAGCTCATTGCCGAGAACTTCGGAGACCCCACATCAGCCCAGGAATTCTGCGAGTGGGCTCAGTGGGTCAACTACGAGGGCTATCGGGCGATGTACGAGAGCGGCAGCAAGGACCGCATGGGACTGCTCATCTGGATGAGCCATCCCTGCTGGCCGTCGATGGTGTGGCAGACCTATGACTATTACTTTGAGCCCACAGCGGCCTACTATGGCGTGAAACATGCCTGCGAGCCGTTGCATGTGCAATGGAACCCCATGACTAACTATGTCGAGGTTGTTAACCGATCGGCAGGTCACCAACAAGGGATGGTCAAAGCCTCCATTATCGACTTGAACGGCCAGACACTGTGGGAAGAAGAGCAGGGCTACGTCTGCGATGAGGATATGACGCTTGACATGATGGAGGTTAAAGTGCCCAAGGAGATTGCAGGCGCCTATTTCCTGCGCTTAACGCTTACCGACGGCCGCGGCCATGTGGTCTCGAGGAACGACTATGTGAACGCCACCGACGGGAACGACCGCACGGTGCTGCACGACATGAGGAAGACCAGTCTGACAATCAATGTTGGCGGCAATGGCAATAAGCTGACAATCACCAACCGTGGTAACGTACCAGCTGTGATGCTCCGTCTCAACCTTAAGGGTGATGATGGAGAACAGATTCTTCCTGTCATATACAGCGACAACTACTTCCATCTGATGCCTGGCGAAAGCCGCGATATCGAGATTAAATGGGATTATCGAGACGCTCGCGGATGCAAGCCAGTCATTGAGATTATCGGCATGAATATAGAAAAAACAATCGTAAAGCAATGAAACGCAACATCATAACACTATTATCCGCGATGATTCTGGCCACCAGTGGCTATGCGGCCAACAAGTATCCATATCAAGATGCAAGTCTTTCTGTTGACCAACGAGTTGAAGACTTGTTGTCGCGCATGACCGTTGAGGAAAAGGCCGGGCAGCTCGTGTGCCTCATGGGCTGGGATTCATATCAAATCAACGGCAAGAAAGTCATCGCCAGCGAGAAATACCGCCATGAGATCGACAGCCTGCACGTGGGCATGTACTGGGCGGTCTTCCGCGCCGACCCATGGACACGCAAGACTATTGCCAACGGCTTGAATCCCGCGCTGGCGGCACAAGCAGCCAACGCCATGCAACGCTATGCCATTGAGCATACCCGCTTGGGTATTCCCGTCTTCATTGCCGAGGAAGCGCCTCACGGCCACATGGCCATCGGGGCAACTGTCTTCCCCACAGGACTGGGCATGGCTGCAACCTGGAATACCGACTTGATGTTTGAGACTGGTGCCGTTATCGGAAAGGAAGTGAGGCTGCAAGGCGGACACATCAGTTATGGGCCTGTGCTGGACCTGAGCCGTGAGCCTCGCTGGTCCCGCGTCGAGGAGACAATGGGTGAAGACCCTTACCTGAGCGGCGAAATGGGAGCAGCAATGGTTAAAGGACTAGGCGGTGGCAATTTGAGTTTGCCCTACTCTACCATTGCCACGCTGAAGCATTTTATCGCCTACGGTACCACCGAGGGCGGCCAAAACGGTGCCCGCTCCATTATTGGGCCTCGTGAGTTGAAACAGGTTTTCCTGCCGCCGTTCAAGCGAGTTATCGATGCTGGTGCGCTGTCGGTAATGACCTCATATAATTCACTTGATGGTGTGCCTTGCACATCCAACAGCGAACTGCTAACCAATGTGTTGCGCAACGAATGGGGCTTTAACCGAGGTTTTGTCGTGAGCGACCTCTTCAGCATCGACGGTATCAAGGGAACCCACCATACTGCCAGAACGTCTCAAGATGCTGGAATCCAAGCCCTGCTTGCAGGAGTTGACGTTGACCTGGGTGGCAACTGTTTTGCCCAACTGGTTGAGGCAGTTAAAAACGGAAAAGTGAGCGAATCGGCTCTTGATCAAGCCGTAAGACGCGTTTTGAGGCTGAAATTTGAAATGGGACTGTTTGAGCATCCATATGTGGATGGCAAAACGGCAGGCCAGCAAGTTAATAACAGCGAAGCAATTGCTACGGCGCGCCAAGCAGCAAGGGAATCCATCACCCTGCTCAAGAACGACGGCATCCTACCACTGAGTAAAACCACTAATGTAGCCGTCATCGGGCCCAATGCCAACAATATATATAATATGTTAGGTGACTACACGGCACCACAGGCCGACGGCAAGGTCATCACCGTATATGATGGTATCAAGGCCATGCTTGGCAGCGAGCAATGCATCTATGCCAAGGGGTGCGCCATACGTGACACAACAGACTGCGACATCGATGCTGCCGTAGCGGCGGCACGTCAAGCTGATGTGGTTATCGCAGTGGTGGGCGGTTCGTCGGCAAGAGATTTCAAGACCTCCTATGAGGCTACCGGCGCAGCGAGTGCCGATCAGTCGTTTGTAAGCGACATGGAATGCGGCGAGGGATTTGATCGTGCCACACTGGACTTGCTGGGACGACAGATGGAGCTGCTCGAAGCCTTGAAAAAGACCGGTAAACCTCTAGTCGTGGTTTATATCGAGGGGCGCCCCCTCAACAAGAACTGGGCAGACGAGAACGCCAACGCCCTGCTCACCGCCTACTATCCCGGCGAACAGGGCGGCAACGCCATCGCCGATGTCCTGTTTGGCGACTATAACCCTGCCGGCAGGCTTCCCGTGACGGTACCGCGCCACGTGGGACAATTGCCCGTGTATTACAATAAGCCCGTTCCTGTGGCCCATGACTATGTGGAAATGTCGGCCAAGCCGCTCTACCCCTTCGGTTACGGTTTGAGCTACACCACATTTGAATACAGCAATTTAACCCTCAGTTCTGACAACTACATCTCTTTTGATGTTACCAATACGGGCTCAAGGAAAGGTGACGAAGTAGTTCAAATATACGTGAGACATACAAACGTTCCGGTCGTCCTGCCTGAACGACAGTTGGCAGCATTCAAACGTATCACACTTGAACCCGGGGAAACCCAAACGCTCACCTTCCACTGTTTCAAAGACATCAATGTTAAATATGTCAATGACAAGATGGAATGGAAAGTTGGCGGGGGACAAGTTGAATTCTTGATTGGCGGTTCCAGTGAAGATGCCAAGGTATTGGATATGATGATTAAGTAACACGCATGATAACCAAATCAAGAGCGCTGTGACGTGGTGTCGCAGCGCTCTTTGATGTGATAGAATTGTCTCTTATCAGCGAGTGATTACTCCTGGTCGTCGAGGAGGATGTGCATCACCTCGATGGCACTCTTCATGA
>CAMJZI010000034.1 GCA_946410185.1 uncultured Porphyromonadaceae bacterium | reverse complement strand
CAGGCGGTTGATTTGCAAAGAGGGTGAGCCATAACTGAATTATGACACACCCTCTCTATTTGTGGAGCTGGGTAATTAGGTTGATGGCTCAAGCAGCCGTCGAGCATTGGACAGGGCAAGGGATTTGACCTCGGCTGCAGTGAGTGCTAATGTGTCGGCCACTTGGCAGGCAACGTCGTTGATGTCGGCAGGGCTGTCGTCGGTCTCGATGAGCAGGCGGTCGAGTGGGGTGGCAAGCACGGCAGCGGGATTGTGTCGTAATCCGTAGGAAAGGTAACAGCCTGCATCGATGAGCATGCCGGCGACATGCCCGTTGCCCCTCATGCCGTGGATGACGAGCGTCACGCTGTCAAGACCCGCGTTGTGGCGCAGGGCAATGATTTGTTGAGCGGTCCTCACGCTGTGAACCACAACCGTCTTCTTCACAGCTGCTGCCACTTGCAGGTGCCGCACATAAACTTGGGCTTGAACCTCCAGGTCTCCACCACGCAGGGTATCCATTCCGGTCTCTCCGATGGCTAGCACTTGCTCGTGCCTGGCACATTGTTCCAGCAGGTCGAAGTCGCTATCGGCCAGTTGATCCACTCTGTGCCATGGATGATAGCCCACCGAGTACCATTTGCCAGACTGGGGAGCGAATTGGCGCGGGTCTACCGAGATGAGGGCATCGGTAGCGTCGAGGCGGTGAGTGTGGAAGTCGATGATGTTCATCACGGAACGGGGTCATAGCCGCTGCCGCCCCAGGGATTGCATCGCAAAATGCGCCACACGGCAAGGCAGAGGCCCTTGAAGGGCCCATGCTTGCGGATGGCTTCGATGGCATATTGGCTACACGTGGGCGTGAAGCGGCAAGTGGGTGGCTTGAGAGGTGAGATATACTTCTGGTAGAAGCGGATGGGTTGGATTAACAACCAGCCGATGGAATGAAGCACCCAACGCAAGAAATTCCCGATTTCATCGACGATTTTGCTCATTTTTCCTCTTCTTGGCTGGGTGATACTTGCTCGCTCGCGGCCTGTGCGATGCGTTGCAGCAGCGAGGTCATTTTCTCGTTGATGACACTATAGGGCGCCAGAGAAGTGTCCAGGTAAACAAAGGCAATGTCCACGCCCAGGCCATGGTTATCAAGTTCGGGCTGGAGCAACTGCCGTCGGTTAAGGCGGTAGGACTCTCTCACGCGGCGGCGCAGTGTGACGCGCCCAACGGCCTTGCGGATGCGTTTCTTGGGAATGGAGATGAGGAACTGGACGGGCTTCTCGCCACGGGGGCGCAACCGGTAGGCAGCGCGCAACGGGAAAGCCATCAATGACCTCCCCTCACCAAAGAGCTGCTCGATAGCTGTGCGGCTGCACAGTTTCTCGTCCTTTTTTAATTTAAAATCCATTCCAGCTGCAAAATTACATAAAATGGGGCATGCTTGCATGCATGCCCCACTATAAAATGTCTCTTGACGAGGTGATTTATTTCGTTTTTGCGGCTTCGGCCTTGGCCTTGCGGGTAGCGGCAGCCTTCTTGGCGGCAGCCGAGCGCTTGGCTGCTGCAGCTTTCTCGGCCTCGGCTTTTGCCTTGCGTGTGGCGGCGGCCTTCTTGGCAGCGGCCGAACGCTTAGCAGCGGCAGCTTCGTCAACTTCGGGCTTGGCAGTGGCGGTTGCCGTCTTCTTGGTGGCAGGAGCTGCTTTAGCGGCCTTGGCCGACGATTTATCGTCATGATTCTTGGCCTTCTTCAAGTATTGCTCGATGGCGCTGGCCATCGACGGGGTCTCGGTGGTGATGGTGACATCTACCTTGAGGCCTGCCTTGGCGGCGGCTTCCAGGGTGGTTTGTCCCATAGCAGCGATAACCACGTTGCGGTCCATGTAGTCAGGGAAGTTGGTCGTATAGGACTTGATACCTGCAGGCGTGAAGAACACGAGCATGTCATAGTCAAACTTCTCACCAGGTGTGAAGTCGTTGCTCACAGTGCGGTACATGACTGCCTTGACATACTTGACCTTGTTGTTGTCGAGCACAACAGCCTTGTCGTTGTGAACATCACTCACGGGCATCAGATAGGTCTCCTTGTGATGTTTGGCGATGATGGGAATCAGGTCCTCCATCAGTCCCGTCTCGCTATAAAAGATCTTGCGCTTGCGGTAAACTACATACTTCTGAAGATAGTGTGCAATGGTCTCGCTCACGCAGAAATACTTCAATGTGTCGGGCACATTGTAGCGCAGTTCCTTGCATAATCTGAAGAAATGATCGATTGCGGTGCGTGCAGTCAAAATAATGGCTGTGTAATCAGGCACATTAATCTTGGACTGACGGAACTCTTTGGACGTTAAACCCTCGACCTTGATAAAAGGTCTGAAAACAATCTCTACTCCATACTTCTTCTCCAAGTCAAAATATGGAGATTTTTCGGAAGTCGGTTTTGGTTGTGAAACCAGAATCTTCTTGACGTTCATTTGGCTTAATTAGTGTAAAATATCACAAATCCAATACGTTACACCTGTCATAATGACTAAGGGTACGATTTCAACGGCGCAAAGGTACAAAATAAAATAGAGATATGATGTCAAATTGCTATAAAAAATTCTATAACCCTTGTAAATAAAGATTAATCTTGCCGAAAAGTATAGTGCCGCCGCAACGCATAATAACATTTTGCCATTACTGGGATAGAGCATGAGCAGGAAGAGCACTGGCAGCAACAGCAATCCAAGAAAGGATTGCGATGCCTTGAAACCATCGACCCATAGTTTAGCCCCGATACTATCGGTAAAGGTGTATCCCAGAATACGGTAAACAATCCACTGGATAATATAGAATCCTCCAGCCATAGCACTGAAGGCTCCAATGTGGGTAAATACATGGCTCTGAATAGATTGTGATAAAGACGGAACCAGGAGCTGCACGGCAAGATAGATGATGAACCCCTCGACGATGCAGGTATTGGCAATCAAGGCGGCCAGGATGCTGGTCTCGTTTACTGTGTGGTCTTCAAACAGATTCTCGCGCCTCCTTGTCGAGAACATATAGTAGAAGAAATTCTCGATATATTTATATCCCGTATGGTAGCACAGGGCCACTGCCAGCAATCCCGTCAGCAACAGGGCCATCGAGGGCGTGTCGTGCAATGGGGACCGCACAAACGGCTGCGAATCGCGTGCGGCGGGAACTTCCATTACCGTCAGGGTGTCAATGCTGCCCATGACCGAGTCTCCCGCAGTTGCCGACGGGAAACCGTCGAGGTATTGCGGTGCATAGTAGGCCTCGGCAGTGTCGGTGGTGTGGATAGTATCGGCAGGATGGTTGCTGGATGGCATGGCGGTCATCAGTATTTGGATTCAAACTCCACGGGACGGGCGTTCTCGAGCAGGTCGATGGCCTGCTGGGGCGTGTCGGCTACTTGCCATAGTTGAGAATGGGACTCCTTCATGAAGCCCTCGCCTATGGCGTGGCGCAGCATCGCCAGCAGCGGGTCATAGTAGCCCAGTGTGTTCAGGATGATGACAGGCACCTTGACCAGTCCCAACTGGCGCCAGGTGAGCGTCTCGAGCAGTTCCTCGAGTGTGCCCACGCCACCGGGCATGGCTATTACGGCATCGGCCATGTCGCTCATCATCTGCTTGCGCTGGTGCATGTCGGCTGTGACGATGACGTCCACGAGACGGTCATAGCACCACCCGTTGTCCACCATGAATTTGGGGATGACTCCCGTCACCTCGCCGTCCTCGTCTAGCGCGCCGTCGGTCACGGCGCCCATCAATCCCACGGCACCGCCGCCATTGACGCAGCGCCAGCCGCCCTGGGCCAGTCGCCGTCCCAACTCGCGTGCCGCCTCCAGGTACCGCTCATCGATATTGGCACTTGAAGCACAGAACACGCACACGTTCCCTTTCATCTCTCGTTTCATGCCGCAAAATTACAAAAAAAGCGGCAATGACAGGTAATCCCCTAATTTTTCTCGATGGATGTGAAAAATACCTTCCATATTTATACTGGACAATGTGAAATTTTGATTATATTTGCCGTCGATATCATTCATGTGAATTGAGGTTCCAATTATGCTCAGACAGAAGATCAATTATGTATTGCAAGATTGTAAAAAACGTCTTGACTGAAAGTCGTTCATCGTGCATGGGTCACGGCAGTTGAGCAATACCATGTCGCTTTAGCTGTTCTGCGGCGTAATTACCAATAATGCAAAAAAATAGGACTTATGAGAAATCACAGATTATTACCCGCATTTTGTATGTTTGCAACCCTCTTGATGGGCTGCTTTGTTACCCAGGCTCATGACTTTGAGGTTGATGGCATATACTATAACATTAATGCAGACGGGACGACAGTCAGCGTAACGTACAAGGGTGCGTCGTCTTATGGATCCAATTCATATAGTGGAGCTGTGACAATCCCCGAAAGTGTGACTTTTGAAGGCGTAACTTATTCTGTTACGGAAATTGGCCGATACGCGTTTGATGACTGTGAATTGACTTACATTGATATTCCTAGTTCGGTATCATTAATATGTGACAATGCTTTCTACGATTGTGATAGCTTGAAAGAGGTGGAGATACCTGGTTCAGTGACCAGTATAGGTTCACATGCATTCTCTTTCTGTTCTTCTCTGTCGAGCGTGACCATCCCCAATTCAGTCACTTCGATTGGATACAGTGCGTTCGGCTATTGCCATAGTCTGTCCAGCGTGCACATTCCCAATTCAGTCACATCCATCGGTGATGGTGCGTTCGGAAATTGTCGTAATTTGTCGAGTATAACGGTAGAGAGCGGTAATCCTGTCTATGATATGCGAGACAATTGCAATGGCATTGTGGAGACTTCGAGCAATACGTTGATAGCGGGATGCGTTAATACCGTCATACCGAATACGGTAACCGCAATCAGGTATGCTTTTGCTGGCTGTGAAGACTTAACAAGCATTGACATTCCAAATTCTGTTACGGAAATTGGCCGATACGCGTTTGATGACTGTGGATTGACTCACATTGATATTCCTAGTTCGGTAATATTAATAGGTGACAATGCTTTCTACGATTGTGATAGCTTGAAAGAGGTGGAGATACCTGGTTCAGTGACCAGTATAGGTTCACATGCATTCTCTTTCTGTTCTTCTCTGTCGAGCGTGACCATCCCCAATTCAGTCACTTCGATTGGATACAGTGCGTTCGGCTATTGCCATAGTCTGTCCAGCGTGCACATTCCCAATTCAGTCACATCCATCGGTGATGGTGCGTTCGGAAATTGTCGTAATTTGTCGAGTATAACGGTAGAGAGCGGTAATCCTGTCTATGATATGCGAGACAATTGCAATGGCATTGTGGAGACTTCGAGCAATACGTTGATAGCGGGATGCGTTAATACCGTCATACCGAATACGGTAACCGCAATCAGGTATGCTTTTGCTGGCTGTGAAGACTTAACAAGCATTGACATTCCAAATTCTGTTACGGAAATTGGCCGATACGCGTTTGATAACTGTGGATTGACTCACATTGATATTCCTAGTTCGGTGACATTAATAGGTGACAATGCCTTCAGCGATTGCGACGGCTTGACCGAAGTGGATATACCAGGTTCAGTGACTGCAATAAGTTCAAGCGCATTCAGTTTCTGCAAAGGCTTGTCAAGCGTGACCATCCCCGGTTCAGTCACTTCAATCGGACGGGGAGCGTTCAACTACTGCGAGAGCCTTTCCAGCGTGACTTGTTTGGCAATGGCGCCGCCTGTAATGCAATCAAGTGATTGTTTCTCTGACGAGACTTATGCCGATGCATCGCTTCAAGTTCCTCTTGCCGCTATTGAGGAGTATAGGTCGACAGACTATTGGAACAAGTTCTTCAATATCGTTTCGAGTGAGACCTTTGAAGAGGATGGTATCTATTACCGTGTGATAGGTGAGAACACTGTATGTGTGATTCATCGTGAGGGCGGCTACAGTGGTCAGATTGTGATTCCCGAATCGGTGAGCCATGACAATGTCAACTACAGTGTAGTCGGTATCGAGGCAAAGGCTTTTGATGGATGCAGTGAGTTAACCAGCGTGGAGATTGGCGATGCCGTTGAGATAATCGGCAAAGCTGCTTTCCAGGGATGTACAGGGTTGACAAGCGTCACTATCGGGAGCAGTGTGTATTTGATTAAAGAAATGACTTTTGATGGCTGTGATGCTTTGACACTGGTGATGTGCCATGGCATGATTCCACCAGTAATGGCTGAGAGTAACTGTTTCACGTCAACGGCCTATAGTAACGCGACGTTGAGAATGCCTCATGAAGCCGTTAGCGCATACAGCTCAGCCGACTATTGGCGCCTGTTCAAGACCATCAAGGGCTACGGAACAGCTGGTCCTGGCGATGTGGACGGTGATAACGTAGTAAGCATCAGGGATGTGTCTAGGCTAATTGACTACTTGCTGGGTGTCAATTCTGGCGACTTCTACTTTGGGTCGGCCGACATGAATGGTAACGGTCGAATAGATATCGCTGATGTCACCACGCTTATCGACAACATGTTGAACGGAGACTACTAAACTGTAGTATTACCAGTTAGCGCTACTATCAATTGTTCTGGGCCCAGTTGTCGAGTTGGGTTCGGTATTTCTCGCGCAGGGAGCGGCTCAGTGTAAGGATATCTGTGTCGCTGGAGTCCTGAATGACCTCCTCGGTTGAGTTGACCCATTTCTCTTGGAACTTGTCGATGGCTGTTTTGTAGGCATTCTCATCGAGGTCCTTGCCGGCGATCATGCCCACGGTGGCTTGCCGCAAGTAGATTTCCCACCGTTTGGCATAGTAATCCCACATGAGTCCGCTCCAGTTGCGGCAGGCATAGTCGTTGAGTCTGCCTCCCCATGTGGTGATGATGCGGCGCGCGTTCATCTCATAGTAGTCCTTGGCTTCAGGAGTTGTCCCCAGATCACGGGCCTGCTGCAGCCAGTGCGAGAGGCTGGAGTGGGGATACAGGCTATTGAGGTTGTCCAGGTCGGATAACAATTCGTACATCAAGTCGCTGTGAGCATAGAAGGCGGCCTTGTCGCTGCCCAGGAAAGCCCTGTCCAGGGCCTGCTTCTCGGTCAGGAACAAGTCGCCCAGCAGTTGGCGCCCCACCCAGATGAGGTCGATGGTCATGGCATCGGTGGTGACGTTGTCCTGCATGAGCATACAGTCCCATGCGGCTAGCAGTTGCCCGGGCTTGTACTTGACAGGACGCCCTTCCTTACCGAATATGGGATAGGAGCAGGGCAGGGGAGCAGAAAAATTGGTCGGATTGATGTCCAGCACGTTGTCATAAAGCAGTTTCCATGCCTCGCGGGCAGGCTGGCTCACACGCCCCGCATGTCGGTCGGCCACTTCGTTGATGACCTGCTCATCGGTCTTGGCAAAACCCCATGCCTTTTCCATGATGTACTCGTAGGGGAACTGTTGCACGTCCAGGCCCTCGAGGGTCGAACCGATACCCACGAGTCCCGGGCCACCTTCCTGCAGCGCGCGTTCGATGCGTTGGCCCGCCTCGCGGATGCGTCCCTGAACGTTGGTGTTACCGCCAAAGTTGCCCAGATAGCACCAAATGAACGGCTGCCCGTAGAAACCCTCGTGCTCGCGCCACATCTCCTTGTACTCGCAATAGTAGTCGAGCATGGTCATTTTGCCCTGCGGCACGCCGGTGAGCATGGCTCGAGTGCGTTCCTGAGTGTATTCGTTGCGTTGATTATAGAGGAACCATGCCATGTGTAGCCACTCGGCGTCGGGGTCCACAGCGACAAGGCTCTCATAAATGTGCTTGGTCACCTGATGGAGGTAGTCGGGCTCAAAACTGGGCGGCTCCATCTCGTTAAACAGGTCGATGCCATAGATGTGGTCGGTGCCGAACAAGCGTGTCTGTTCCTCAAGGAACATGCGCTGAATGCGGCAGTAAAGCGGATCCTCGCTATTGAGAAAAAAGGTGCGGTACTGCTCGTCAAAACCCGCCCACGAGATGAGCGGCTGGATGTCGGCGTCGGGGAACAATTCACGCAGCGCCCCGGGTACATGGCCTGCAAAGGCTGGCAGCACAGGCCGCATGTTCAAGGCGCGCTCGCGCTCCACGATGCGCTGTTGCAGGGCGGTCTGCTGCGTGAGCCATTCCATGGGCAATGGGCCGCACCAGCCATCGATGTTGGCCATGCGGTGCCACGGCAGGTAGGCAGGTCCAGTGAAGTAAGACCTCACCTGCTTGTCGCTCATGCCCAGCCTGGTCCACACGTTGTACCACACCGCTTCCTGCCCGGTGATGGCCAGCGGCAGGTTCACGCCGTTGAGTGCCATCCAGTCGATGAAACGCTCCCAGTCCCGCCATTGCCAAAAGGGCATCGTGTAGCCCCAGGTGCAGTAGTTGAGGAAGAAGCGCTGAGGTACTCGCGCGGCCACCCGTTCGGCAACGGGAATATCAGGCAGCACATCAGGCAGACTGACCGCGACATCGGCATACCATGACACCGTTACCATGCAATAGCGGTTCAGATAACGATTCAGTCCCACGGCCATCGAGTTGGCGTTGTTGCCCCCGATGACAACCTTGGAGCCCTCGCTCTCGAGGCTGAAAACATCTCTGCCATGGTCAGCGTCGATGATTTTGAACTGCACTTTGCTGGCCAGTTCGGGCGACAGTCGCATTGCCAGTGCTGTAGCCTGCTCCACATCTTTATTCCCAGCAGCGCTGATTGCCAGCACCGCCATCGTTGCCAGTAATGTGATGATTGTTCTTCTTGTCATAGTCGGGGAAATTGTGATGATGATTCCAATTATTTGCGCAAAAATAGCAATAAATTAGCAATATTTGTGTAATTATGATGTAATTTTGTGGTCTCAAACTGTTATGCATGATTGGAACGATTGTCAATACTTGTACCATTGTGGCAGGGACGCTGATTGGCGTTGCTCTGCACAAGGGTATCAGGGATAAATATAAGAATGTGCTCTACGATGCGTTGGGACTGGCATGTTTTGCCATTGGCTTGAATGCCGTTGTCACCAACCTGCCCAAAAGCCAATATCCCGTCTTGTTTATTGCCGCAATGGCGATAGGCAGCATTGTGGGAGTGGCTCTGGACATTGACGGGCGCTTTCACCGACTGGTTGAGCGGCGCGGCAAGGGCGTTACCGAAAACCGCCTGGCCGACGGTCTGGCGACGGCCACGCTGGTCTATTGCATCGGCCCGCTGTCGATGCTGGGACCCGTTATCAGCGCGCTGGAGGGTGATCATACCTTCCTGTTTACCAATGCCACGCTCGACTTGGTGACGGCGACCATCTTCGGCTCCACCTATGGCATCGGCATGCTGCTGGCCGCACCGGTGCTGTTCCTGTGGCAGGGCATGTTTTATGGCATCGCAATGCTGTCGAGCACAGCGGTGAGCGAAGCTTTGATGGCCGAATTGCTCATCGTTGGCGGCCTGCTCATTACCGGCTCGGGCTTGTCGCTGTTGCGCATCAAGGATTGTCATGTCCTCAACATGCTGCCTGCTCTGGCCGTGCCACCCTTGTGGTACCTGCTGACGGCCCTGGTTGGGCGATAATGATGTGACAAGACTGATGAATCTGTTGTCATGAGTTTATATTAGAAACTATAGTATATCAATACAATAATGAGTGGAAACATGAATCGAATATTATCGCTAGTGGCTGTTATGCTCGCGGCATGGTTTATCCCTGCCAAAGGCCAGATTGTGACCATGGAGAAATCGAGTGTCGAGATAGCCGACAGTATTCGCGCCGAACTCGATAGCCGTCCCTACTTCAGCTTGTATAAGGACGTGTACTTTGTTGGCGGAACAGTGCTTGGCGGCAAGCCCGATGGCTACAATAGTGATGTGAAGTTTCAGATCAGTTTCCAGCAGCGACTCACCAAGAGTGTGCTGCCGTTCCACACCTATTTGTATCTATTCTATTCGCAGAAGGCCATCTGGCACGTTTTCAGGAATTCCTTGCCGTTCCATGACTTGAATTTTAATCCTGGTATTGGCTTGTCTAAACACATCGTATTGAAAAACAGGCTGGTAGGAAAACTGACCGTGATGTTGGAGCACGAGTCCAATGGCCGGGATGGAATCTCCTCACGCAGCTGGAATAAAATCTCGATTGCCGGCGAGGCCTACATCTCGCCCTATCTCATGGCACATGCCAAGTACTGGATTCCCATTGTCGACGGCCAGTACAATAAGGACATTCTGCGTTACAGTGGTATCTCTCAAGCAGGTTTCCAGTCCATGAGTAATGACGACAAGTGGGTTCTCGACGTGACGCTGGTTAAGCGTAAAGGATGGAACTTTAATTTCAATACCATCATTCAGCTGGGCTATCGCATTAATCACAATTCCAACCAGTTTATCATGCTGCAGTACTATAACGGCTATGGTGAGACGATGCTCGATTACAACCAGTACCACTCGCGCATCCGTTTCGGCCTGCTCATCCGTCCCAAGTTCTTCAGCGATTTCTAGAATCTCGTTGCAGTAGAGAAAACCATGCTGCCATTGCATCTCACTCAGATAATCGTTCTCGTTTTTTGGGGAAATTAGATTTTTATACTAACTTTGCCACTGATAGTAATAATTCATGAATTAATTATGCAGTATTGGATTAACCATAATGGAGTGCAGTCGGGACCATTTGAGCTTGACGCACTCAAGGAAATGGGGCTCACATCGGCTGCCTATGTTTGGCACGAGGGACTTGACGACTGGAAGAAAATCACCCAGTTACCCGAATTGCAAGGTGTGTATGAAATGGTTCAAGAGCCAGAGATTCCAACCCCCGCTCAGCCAACTGCTGCCCGGGAGCAAGTCGTGACAGGACAACCCTATCAGCAGCAACCGCGTCAGCCACTGGCCACCGAAGGGCAAACAATGCCGCAGCATGACGGTATGCCATCTGCCGAGCAAGAGCCTTGTCCTCCCACCAATCTGGTGTGGGCCATCATCTCAACCATACTCTGCTGTCTGCCCACAGGCATTGTTGCCATTATCTATGCGCTCAAGGTGACCAACAAGTATCGCGAAGGCGATATCGATGGCGCCAAGCGAGCCAGCGAGGTGGGTGCCTGGTGGTGCATCGCGACCATTATCATGGGAATCCTGTATGTCCCCATCGGCGTGTTGGTCAGCAGCATGAAGACCCTTTTGATGTAACGTCATGGCGTCATGCGCCGCTCGCTTGTCATAGTTCTGGCAGTCGCCGTGTTGATGTTGTTGGGCATCATCTATTATGCGCTAGACCCATCTCAATCGGGAGTTTTTCCGCGTTGCACATTTTTGTCTTTCACGGGTTATAAGTGCCCTGGATGCGGCAGTCAGCGCGCTATCCATGCCTTGTTGCATGGCGACGTGGCTGCTGCCTTCAAGTTCAACGCCTTGTTGCTCATATCAATTCCCTGGATTGGCTTGTGTCTGTTTGCCGAGGGGGTACGTCTGCGCTATCCGCGTTTTTATGACCGAGTGAATGCGCCGTTGCTCATCTGGCTCTACCTTGCCATGGTACTTGTCTGGTGGCTGTTGCGCAATATTTTTAACTGGTAAAATCCTAAAAACAAGATACTAAAAATGAAACAATATCTTGACCTGGTGCGCCATGTGATGGAGCATGGCATTGACAAGGAAGACCGCACGGGGACCGGTACGCGCAGCGTGTTCGGCTATCAGTTGCGCTGCAACCTGGCCGACGGTTTCCCGCTGCTGACGACCAAGAAGGTGCACCTCAAGTCCATTATCTATGAACTGTTGTGGTTCCTGCGAGGCGACACCAACGTGCACTGGCTGCAGGAGCACGGAGTGCGCATCTGGAACGAATGGGCCGATGAGAACGGCGATCTGGGTCCCGTTTATGGCAGTCAATGGCGCGCTTGGCCCGACGGCCATGGCGGAACTATCGACCAGATTGCCCAGGTCATCGATCAGATCAAGAACACACCCGACAGCCGCCGCATCATGGTGAGTGCCTGGAATGTTGCCGAGGTGCCCACGATGAAACTGCCGCCCTGCCACTCGCTGTTCCAGTTCTATGTGGCACAGGGCAAATTGAGCCTGCAGCTGTATCAGCGCAGCGCCGACTTATTTCTTGGCGTCCCGTTCAACATCGCTTCCTATGCTCTGTTGCTGATGATGGTCGCGCATGTGACAGGACTGGAGCCGGGTGAGTTTATCCATACTTTTGGCGACGCGCACATCTATCGCAACCACTTTGACCAGGTCAGGGAGCAGCTCTCCCGCGAGCCGCGCCCCTTGCCCCGCATGGTGCTCAACCCCGACGTCAAGAGTATCGATGACTATAAATATGAGGACTTTACCCTCGAGGGCTACGACCCCTGGCCTGCCATCAAGGGTGTTGTATCAGTGTAGTCAAGATTTAGAAAAAAGAAGTTCTAGATAATCTAGAGCGTATAGACAATCTAGAAACTAAAAACTAAAAAAAACATGAAATCGATCGAGGCGATAGTTGCTATTGATGCAAATGGGGCCATCGGGCGTCAGGGCGACCTGCTGTGCCACCTGCCTGCCGACATGAAGCATTTTAAGGAGGTGACGATGGGTCACAGCATTGTGATGGGCCGCAAGACATTCGAGTCCTTCCCGCGCCGTCCGCTGCCGGGCCGCCAGAACATCGTCATTACCCGCAACCGCCAGTGGCAATATCCCGGCGTGACCGTTGCCCACAGTGTGGAGGATGCCATCTCTGCTGCCGAGACAGACGACGTCTTCGTCATTGGCGGTGCGCAGATTTATGAGCAGACCTTGCCGCTTGTCGATGTGCTCCACCTCACCTTGATTCACGCCCGCTGGGCGAGTGCCGACGCCTTTTTCCCAGCACTCGACATGAATGAGTGGCAGGAGGTGGACCGCGAACACCACGGGAGCGACCACCGCAATGCCTACGAGTTTGATTTCATCACCCTTAAACGCCGCCGCTCATGAAATACTTCCTTATTGCCGGTGAGGCTTCGGGCGACCTTCATGCCTCTCATCTGATGGCATCTCTCAAGCAGCTTGACCCGCAGGCTGAGTTCCGCTTCCTGGGCGGTGACCTCATGACAGATCAGGCGGGTACCCAGCCCATCATACACTACCGTGACATGGCCTACATGGGATTTGCCGATGTGGTGAAGCACCTGGGCAAGATTCTCGGATTCTTGGGTACCGCGCGGCGCACTATCGACGAGTGGCAGCCTGAGGCCTTGATTCTGGTGGATTATCCGTCGTTCAACCTCAAGGTCGCCAAGTATGCCCACAATCTGGGCATTCCTGTACACTATTTCATTTCGCCCAAGGTGTGGGTGTGGAAGGAATGGCGTGTCAAGGACATCCGCCGCTATGTCGATCACATGTACTGCATCCTGCCCTTTGAGCCCGACTGGTATCGCGAGCGTGATTACACGGCAATCTATGTGGGAAACCCTACGGTACAGGAAGTGGCTCAAGCCAGCGCAAGTTTCCCCGATTTTGCTCATTTTATCGAACAAAACGGCCTTCCTGACCGTCCCGTCATCGCTCTCGTTCCGGGTTCACGCGTGAGGGAAATCCGCGACAACCTGCCGCTTATGGTCGAGGCCGCAATGCGTCATCCCGAGTATCAGGCGGTCATCGCCGGAGCCCCCAGCATCACCGATGACCTCTACCGTGACGTGCTGGGCACCAAGGCTGTCCCCGTCCTGCGTGACAAGACTTATCCCCTCGTCCATCATGCCCGAGTGGCACTGGTGACCTCAGGCACCGCCACCCTCGAGACCGCCTTGTTGGGTACGCCACAAGTTGCCTGCTACCGGTTCAATGGCAGCAAGTGGTCTTATAACTTCTATCGTCGTCTGTTAACTGGAAAATACGTTACCCTGCCTAACCTCATCACCGACGAGCCCGTCATCCCCGAACTGCTGATGCATCTTTGCACCGTCGATAGCATCGATGACCACTTGACCAGATTATTGGGGGACACCCCAGAACGTGCCGCCATGCTCGAGGGTTACCACCGCCTGGCCGACCGCCTTGGCACCAACGTTTGCACCGCCACCGCCGCCCGCCTCATCGTCAAGGCAAGATAATTTAATGTAAGCCTGACGATTTTGCTTTATGATAATTAATGCGTTAGCACCCCCGATTTTGCAATGCTTCTTTCATAACGAATTAAGATGGATGATATTAATAGCACAAATGTGGCGAATACTTTTTGCTAAACAATCACTTTCTCTTATTCTTCGGTGAACTATTGTTCATGAGGCGCCGGCACTCTCCCTGAGTATTATATATTTAGTATAAATTGTTCAACCGATATAGCTCTTAAAAGATGGCATCAATTCAAATTCTGCGAGATTCACCGAGGCGCATCAACTGGCAATTAGCCATCAATAGCCATATACCTCGAAATTCACTGGCAAGGTGTACAATACAGGCTCAGCCTTGTCATTCTCACTAACCGGGTTGAACCTGGGCAATGACTTGATGACACGAATGGCCTCCTTGTCGAGGTACTCATCCGCCGAACGAACAACCTTGACGTCACCCACCTTACCATCCTTGTCCACAACAAACTGAACTATCACCTTGTCGTCAACAACACCATTCTCGGCAGCCATAGGAGGCAAATAGGTGTGAGACTGGATGTAGCGCATCAGCGCTTTCCCTCCTCCTGGGAAACGAGTTATCTGTTCAATATTTGTGCAGATGATATCCTCACTCTGCTTGTCAGATTCCTTTTGGGTCTCCAGTTCAATTCTTTTTGAGTCTCCGCAATAGGTGCCCATAAAGAAGATGGAGCCTGTATTCTCTTCCATGATGTAATAGACAAAGGGGCGCGTGGCGTGGAACTCCATGATTTTTGGCATGGAGGGGGAGGTCCCCTTTCGTACCCCCATGGCAACCGTGACAGCAGCAGCTTTGGTCCCCTCCTCGGTGACCTCGATTTTAGCCTTCTGCTTCATCAATGACACATACAGATCGTTATCGTGGTCTTGGACCATGTTGGGGAGCTCAGCATCCAAACCGAATACTCGTGGCATTCCCATCGATGAGAGTGTGCCCTTAAGGTTGGTCTCGCTCACGGTGGAGAAACGGGGCATCAGGATATCGACTGTTTCCAGCGTCATGTTTGCTCGCTGTTCCTCCAGTTTTTGTGCCGAGAGGCCCTGGATGATATCGCCGATTGTTTTACCCTCGTTGGGTAGCAGGACATACATGCTCCAGCCTTTGTTGCCATAGGGCAGGCACAGCATCTTGCACAGGTCATTCTGGCCATAGTTAGCACCAGTCTTGCGGTGCATCATCGTGTGCTTGACGATTGTACCATCTTGTTTTGTGAAGTCCTTGTCGCACGATTCCTTGGAGTTGAATTTCGTGGTCCACGAAGCCTTGAAATAGACGGCATTCAACAGGAGCATGACGCTATTGGGAGAGATATCTTCCTTGCTCAGGATTTTGGGAATCATGCCGTCGGTATGCATCTTGCACCAGTTGTTGATTATGTTTGCATCGAGGTCAACCGCATCAACCTGAGCGTTGTAGTAGTTCTGCATATCGGCCTTGTACTGCGGCTTGATCATGTAATTTGGTCTGATGTCTAGGCAGTTAGCGATTTTTACCGTCACCTTAGGGTCAGCAGATTGGGCATCATCCATCAACTTCTTGAGGTACTCGTTAATCTCCTGTACCGAACCGTCCAGTCCCAGAACTTCGGTTATCTGCTGGCGCGTTAAGCCGTCGGCACCCTCGTTGAGCATGCCTAATACGTAGCTCACGCTGATGGGTGACACAATGGTGCTACGGTCTCCTTTTCCCTGCCCGGTGATGGTGCGGAACAGGTTGCAGGCGAAATCACTATTCTTATCACTCGTCTTGTGCTGGGACTCGGCCAATTGGGCACCCTCAGGCATTCCCTCGGCATTAGTCGTTGCGTAAACCGTTGTGGCTGTCATGAGCACTACTGTTGCCAATGTGATATATTTCCAGAATCGTTTCATATCAGTCGAACATTCAGGTTGATAAAAACGGATTAATTCTTGCCTGCAAAGTAACAACATATTTTTGAAAAACAATTCATTCTTGAGGAATTATGTTCATGATAATCGCGATTCATGAGGCGCTGGGACACCCCCCCCCGACTTTTATAACTATGGATGAAATAATTCAAATTATCCAGTGTCAGCTGTCAGGATCACCCTGTTCGAACTGAAAAACATAATTATGTTTATCAAATCCAGGCCACATTAATACCCATATTTGTCTTATCTCGGATAATGATATCAATGGTTCAACTTCAATTTTCCACACGTGGTTGCGAGTGTCACATGTGATGGTATAAAATGGGCCATTATAGACCCAAGCGTTAACAGGCTTAAAAACTTGTGTTGAAAACTGCTCAAAAGTGCAGGGCAATGATGTGTCAAATATCTTTGAAATATAGAATTGGACATATTCGCATTCAAATTCATAAGAACCTCCATCAACAGGAATTTGAAACACCTCACTATAGAGATCATTATTGCAACTATAGCCTACCATGTGTTGACTGATGATTACTTCCTCTTCATCTTCAAATTCTTCTTCAATAAAAGAATCTGAGTCACAAGAAGAGAGTGAACTTGAAGCAAGTAGTGTGGTGCATGAAGCAAGCAGTGTGCTTGTCGCAACTAATATGAGAGATATGTTTTTTAGAGTTTTCATAATATTTGATTATTGTGTCCAGTTCATTCAAGATAAAAAAGACTGGTGAAACATATTTTTATATCTATTAGATGTAGAATTGCACACTAGGTTGAAGAGCGTTTTGCCCTCAATAGACCAACACAATGATTTAATCGACATACCCAACCATATCATATACTGCAAAAAGTGCCACATAGCAACAATTCTATTTCTGATTTCACCACCTCATAATAGCAGCCAAGCCACACCGCCGCATGAAGGGATGGTGTGGCTTGATGCATTCCTGGTCATGTTCTGTTATGGCTAGGGGCCGTAATGTCTTCTCAAGACGCTGGATGCAGCATCTTGTAGATGATGGCAGTGATGTCGTCGATATCGATAACGCCATTGCCATTAATGTAGGCATGCATGTAAGACGGCTCCATGGGATCGGGTATGAAAATCAGGGCCGCTGGTCGGGTATCATATAGTTTTAAGTGAAAGTCGCTACTGTATTGCGGCGGCCTCGTCCTGGGTGAGGCATGCGGTGAATCCCATCTCTCGTGATCGTTCCTGGTCAAACATGCAGTAGGTAACATCGCCCTCGTCACACAAGTTGCCCTGACTGTCATGCAGGGTGACATGGACTGTGTAATAATTGCGCACGTTGCCAGTGATGCGTCCGCGCAGGGTAATCAAGGGGTCGGTGGTTGAGACGGGACGGCGAAATCTCACTTCCAGTTTGGTGGTGACACCGGCTGCCTGCAGGCGACGCGAGAGCACCCAGTTGGCCAGTTCGTCGATGAGCGTGCTAATGATGCCGCCATGCAGGGTCTCGACCCAGCCGTCATAGTTGACGCAAGGCGACCAGGTAGTCACGACATCCTCGCCGTCTTCCCAGAATTCCAGATGCAGGCCGATGGGGTTCGTCGGACTGCAGCCAAAGCAGTTGTAACCCTGCTTGTTCAGGTATGGATTAATCAATTTTTTCATCACTCAAACACAAAAAGTTGTTAAGGTTGTCCAAACTGTTTATTAATGAAAGAACGCAGATGCCATTGCTTGCATGTTGTTCTTATTGTTTTCCTTTTATTTGCTGTCGTTCAGTGACTTTCCGGTGGTGCCATATCTCCAGGCTGTTGATGGCGTTTTGCCACAGGATGTAGCAACCAGGGCCGGCTACCGACAGCGGGCTTAGATAGGTATAGGCGATCCACACAGCAAAGGCGGTATTCTTTTGTCCCAGGCCCTGGCCACTCTCGATGACGGTGCCAAAGAAGTGTCCGATGTACCTGCCCACAGCAAACTGGGCCAGGCAGATGAGCAATGACACCAGTGCGATGGTGATGAGGAACACAACAGGTGCCCCGCTATTGATGATGTTCTTGACGGTGCACCCCGTGACGATGGTCAGCGAGATGCCCCACATGTAAAAGGAAAGATCTTGGATAGCCACCAGGCGCTGCTGCACGCGCGGCAGGAAATGCTTCACCAGATAGGCGGCAATGAGCGGCAGCACGAGAACGAGGAACACCTTGTACATAATCATCCAGAAGGCGGTCCAGAAGCTGATGTCCACGCCCTTGTCAATGAGTGGAAACACCACGGGAACCGCAATCACCGTGACGATATTGGATAGGAACACATAACTTGTCATCGTCTCCAAGTTGCCACCCAACTTACCTGTCACCACAGGGGCGGCGCTTGCCCCAGGACAGATGACGCACGTCAGGATGCCTTCCATCAAGATCAAGTCCTTACCCTTTAGTTCAAAGCCCAGTATCAGTGCCACAATCAACACGACAAACACTACCTGGAACACCGACACCCACAAGTGCCACATGGCGGGGCGCATTTTGTGGAAATCCACACGCAGAAACGTCGTGAACAATATCAAGCTCATGAATAGCGGCAGGATGGTGTCGAAAATGGGCGCCATCACCTCGCTCACGGGATCAAGGGCTGGAATCCAATAAAAAATCAGATAGATGACCGTGCCCGCGACAATCGCGCTGGGCAGTGTCCAATTCTTCAAAAAAGTGATAATGGCCTTCATAGTGGCGGCAAAATTACTGCAATTTTAGGATTCTGTAGCAAACCATGGGATACTTTGGACTGACCTGACTTCGTCAACGCGTACCCCAAAATTCGTCGGTAAAGAGTTTTGCGATGC
>CAMJZI010000033.1 GCA_946410185.1 uncultured Porphyromonadaceae bacterium | reverse complement strand
TCTTCCCCGAGTACACCATCAAGCCGCTGGGCAGCTGCAACAAGGTCATCGAGACGGTAAGGTCGTTCGGCGACTTGCAGAGTTTCCACCAGCTCGAGAG
The DNA here is from genome assembly GCA_946410185.1 of uncultured Porphyromonadaceae bacterium. GTDB lineage: Bacteria > Bacteroidota > Bacteroidia > Bacteroidales > Muribaculaceae > Sodaliphilus. The sequence continues at coordinate 19,397 of CAMJZI010000033.1, read as the reverse complement.
CCGTGGAATCGTGGACCGGGACCGCCGCAGCGAACAGGAGGTGGAATACCTGCGCAAGAAGAACATCCTCGTGCCCAACGTGGCCGAGGTCGAGAACCTGTTCATGCTCGAAGGCGTCATCAAGGCCGTGGCTGTGTACAAGCGCCGCAACCCCGACATCGTCTTCCCCAAAGTCAAGAAGCGCGTCATTGCCATGTTCACCAAGGAGCTCAAGCAGCAAGCCCTGATGCACGTGCGCCACCGCGTGAAACGCGATGTGGAAATGCGCATCGACATGAAGTTCACCAGCATCAACGCCCTGGAGAACCACATGGTGGAGCTGGTGAGCGAGATCAACCCGCGTGGCCTGTACGACCAGTTGTGCCGCGAGTTCCATGTGTATGAGGACAACGAGGACTACGCCAGCATTCTCAAGGTGTATAACCAGAAGCTCATGCTGGGCGAGAGCAACGTGGCCACCTTGTGCGGCTTCAAGGGCAAGGACGACTACATCCGCGGCGTGCTAAACATCCTCAAGGGCGGCAAGGACAGCGCCCGTGCCATCCGCAGCGCCATCAAGCAATGCTTCGGCCTGGAGGAATGACCATTCCTGGTATCCTGACCACTACATGATCAGCTGATGCTCCAAGATCTCCTAGATTCCCGAGATATTAGGTCATGTGGTAAAATATGCGTACCTTTGCGGGAAATTTTCACTATAGTTTATCATGAGAGATAACAAGGAGGCGACATTGGCCCTGGGCACCCAGCCGGTGGGCCGTCTGCTGTGGCAGTATGCCTTGCCGGGCGTGATTGCGATGACGGCTTCGTCGCTTTACAACATGGTGGACAGCATCTTCATTGGCCACGGCGTGGGTCCGATGGCGCTGGCAGCTCTGGGCATTTCGTTCCCGCTGATGAACATCGGCGCGGCATTTGGCGCGGCCGTGGGCGTGGGCGGTGCCACACTGATGTCGCTGCGACTGGGCCAGCGGCAATATGACAAGGCCAACAACGTGCTGGGCAACATGGTGGCGCTCAACATCATCATGGGTGTGCTGGTAGGCATCGTCTCGCTGATCTTCCTGGATCCGATCCTGACCTTCTTTGGTGCCAGCGAGCAGACGTTGCCCCATGCCCACGACTACATGTTCATCCTGCTGGTGGGCAATGTCATCACCCACCTGTACCTGGGCCTGAATGCCGCCCTGCGGTCGGCCAGCAAGCCCCGTGCGGCGATGATTGCCACCATTGTCACAGTGGTGCTCAACACCATCCTCGACCCCATCTTCATCTGGCCCCTGCACATGGGCATCAAGGGCGCGGCCATCGCCACGGTCCTGGCCCAGGCCATTGTGCTGTGCTGGCAACTGTGGCAATTCAGCCGCCAGCACGAGTTGCTGCATCTCGAGTGGCGGTACTTGAAGCCCGCCCGGGCCATCGTCAAGGACATCGTCAGCATCGGCATCTCGCCCTTTGCCATGCAGCTCACGGGATGCGTGGTCGCCATCTTCATGAACAACGCCCTGATGACCTATGGCAGCGATCTGGCCGTGGGAGCCTATAGCATCGCCAACCGCCTTGGCTTTGTGTTCTTTATGGTCATCATCGGCATCTGTCAGGGATTCCAGCCCATCGCCGGCTACAACTATGGGGCACGCAACATGGATCGCGTCAAGCGGGTCTTGAGGCTCACCATCACCGCCTCGGTCATAGCGATGACCGTGGGCTGGATCATCGGCGAAGTCTTCCCTGAGGCCTGTGCCCGACTGTTCTCCAGCGACGAGCAGCTCATTGCCATCTCCATCCGTGGCATCCGCATCAATATGCTCGTCTTCCCTGTCATCGGTTACCAGGCCGTGGTGACTAACTTCTTCCAGACCATCGGCAAGGTGCGCATCAGCATCTTCATGTCGCTCTCGCGCCAGCTGTTGTTCCTGTTGCCGATGCTGCTGCTGTTTGCATCGCTATGGGGGCTCGACGGTGTGTGGGCGTCGCTGCCGGCCAGCGACTTCGTGGCCTTCCTGGTCGCCGTGGTGATCATGCAACGCTTCAAGCGCCAGCAGGCCACCGCCACCCCATAACCTATCGCTACAAAGCACGGTGCCCCCCATACCTCACGCCGCCAAGCCGCACGCAAAAGCTCACGCTAAGCCGCCAAGCCGCGAAGTTTAAATCTTTTTCATCACTGTCAGGGGAAAATCAGGAGAAGCTTTGGAATAGATTGATTGACAATACGTTGAACGCTGTTCCCGTATAAAGGACTTACCCGTAGCCTGTTCAGCCATCCGTGCCGCATGTGAAGCCCGTTAGGGCTGGGCAGGGTATAGGCAGGGGTGGAGCGTAGCGCAACCCCTGTCAAGGAGTTTCCTGTTATTCATTAGCCCCGCTAGGGGCGACAGGTTGGTGTATCAATGACTTCCTGCCGCCCCTAGCGGGGCTTGTGATGCGTCTTGGCCATTGCAGGGGTTTCACTCGGCTTCGCCTCGTTTCACCCCTGCCTATGCCCTGATCGCCCCTAACGGGGCTTTTCCCGACACCAAAGGTTTATCAATGACATCCTGGTCGCCCCTAACGGGGCTTTCCCCCGGACATTAATTAAAAAAAAGTAGTGGCGAAACTTGTATCTTTAATAATAATGTATTATTTTTGTGCCCAAAATGCGTCCCTTAGTGGAAACTATAGCAATCTCGACTGATCAACTGATGCAAAATCACTAGTAATCAATACTTTGCGTCTCTTTACCGCTGCAAGAAAGTATCAACGGAATCAAAAAGTAATTGCGTACTACAGTTTTATTCACATTTAAATATACGCCTCAAGATGGCTAAATATACATACGATCGTCTGCTCTGCAACCGCTACATCCCGTGGCGGTCCAGAGAGGCGCTTGCGCCATTGCCGTCGTGATCCAACACCCTCGCCATTGCTCCAAATGAAAAACCAGAACACTAAATATCTCTATTTTTTTATTAACCATTTTAATCAATCAACGTTATGAAGTACTTCAAACTAAAATTCTTATTACTATTCTTTGCCCTAGCGGCGGCACTACCGCCAGCCTGGGCCGAGACAGTGACCGTGACAACAACCATTTCAAGCACAAACGCCACTGGCACAAATCTTGGATGGGACAATAATGACCTCACATTTACATTCACGCAAAAGCCCACGACAACTAATTATTCAGTTGAAACCGCAAACCCTGCCCGCGGCCTTGGCACAGGCTCGAAAACCGGGACTCACGAGCTCACATCTGTCCAAGAGTTCACAAATGTAAAAAAAGTAACTGTCACCGCATCTACAAATGCTAGCGGAAATACTCTTACCGTTAATGTAGGTAATCAAACTATCGGTTCAACCACTACCATCACTAGTGGTACTAACGCAGCTAACACTGAGTATTCTTTCGAATCAACTACAGGCCAAAATGGCAAGATTATCATTTCAATTAATGATAAAAGCAAGACCGTTTGGGTCAAGACGATTTCTGTTACTTATGAGACTGGTGGCGACACGCCTGTGACTGAGCAGGTGGCTACGCCGACTTTCTCGGTGGCTGGCGGTAATTATACCGAGGCCCAGAATGTGGAGATCTCGTGCGAGACTGCTAGCGCATCCATCTATTACACGCTTGATGGCACTGAGCCCTCGGCCGAGAGCACGCCCTACGATGGTGCCATCACCATCAGCCAGACCACGACCCTCAAGGCCATCGCAGTGAAGGACGGCATGGACGACAGCTACGTTGCCACCGCCACCTACACCTTCCCCACGATTGTCACCGACCTCGCCCAGGCCAACAGGTTGGCAGCGGGCACCGAGTTTGTCTACAACGGCAATGCCATTGTGACCTACGTTAATGGCAATGACATGTGGGTTCGTGACGATAATGGCAATGGCGGCTATTTCTATAGCGGCATCAGCGGATTTAGCCAAGGCGATGTTTTGAAGTCTGGTTGGAGTGCTAAAGTAGCTGAATTCAAAGGCTTGAAAGAGTTCACCAACGCTACCGGCCTTGAAAGGAACAGTAGCGCCGAGGTAACTCCCGCTAAGCTCAACATTTCTGAGATTACCAATGACGACATCAGCAAGTATGTGTGCCTGGAGAACGTGTCCGCCGATGACTTTGTTGATGTACAGTGGTATGACAAGTTCAGCACTGACTTAACGCTTGAAGCTGGCAAGAGCTATAACGTGGTGGGCATCGTCGGCTACTACAACAAGCTCCAGTTCCACCCCATCACCGTCGAGGAGGAAACTGCCCCGCAGGCCGAGCTGGCCGTAACGCTCGATCCCGCTGAGAAGAGCGCCACCGCAGGCGAGACCATCGACGTTACTGTCACTGCTAACACCGAGGCAGAGGTCATCTATGAATACACCGTTACACCGGCAACAGCAACGGTTAGCGAGACCGCTACCGGTTTCTCCATCACCAGCGCCACCGCTGACACTTACACCGTTAGCGTTTATGCTACCGACGGCACCCTGGAGAAGACCGTTGAGGGTACCTACATCTTCGAGGAACCTGCAGCACCTCTTGCAAGCGAGTTTGTGCTCGTCACTAACATCAACCAGTTGGCAGCAGGCAAGCAAATTGTTATCGCTGACAAGAACACTAATACCTCCGCTTCAGCTTTAAGCTCTAATCAGAAGGCAAATAATCGTGACGTCGCTAATATCACCATTGAAAATCTCACAATAACGGCCACCGATGCTGTCGAAATACTCACTCTTGAGAAAGAAGGCGATTACTGGTATCTCAAAGCTAATAAGAGCGCGAGCAAGGGTTATCTCTTTGCTCCTGGCGGCGGCAATTATTTGAGGACAAGTGAGACAAAAGTTGACAACGCTCAAGCCACAATCACCATCAATGAAAACAATCAAGCCTCTGTAGTTTTCAACACAAATGCAGATCAAAAGAATCTGAGATACAACAGTGGTAGCGATGTGTATTCCTGCTACAAATCTGGTCAGAATCCCATCTACATCTATGTTGAGAAGGGTGACGAGCCCGCTCCCGAGCTGGCTACCGAAGACAAGGTTGAGTTTGAGACCACTGTCGGCACTCCTGTTGAGAAGACCATCACCGTGATGGGCGAGAACCTGAAGGGCGACATCACCCTGACGCTCACTGACGAGACGGGCATGTTCAGCATCAACCGCGCCACCATCGCCATGGCCGACATGACCGATGAGGGCGTTGAGGTAACCGTTACCTACGCTCCCACTGCCGAGGACATCCACGAGGCCATGATCACCGTTGCCAGCAAGGATGCCAAGAGCGCCACCGTATCGCTGATCGGTATGGCCACCGAGCCCGAGCAGGTGGCTACCCCGAAGTTTAAGAATCCGACGGGCACCTACACCGACGAGGTGATGATCGATATCACCTGTGAGACCGAGGGTGCAACCATCTACTTCAAGTTCAACGAAACCGATCCTGAATGGTATGAGTACAACGGACCGATGATGTGGAGAAAGACCACTCCCGTCTATGCCATGGCTACCAAGGCCGGCATGCGCGACAGCGAGGTGGCTACCGTCACCTATACCATCGTTCCTGCCGAGCCCGTCGCTACGCCGACGTTCTCGCTGGTTGCCGGTTCCTACACCGGTGAGCAGCCGCTGACCATCAACTGCGAGACCCAGGGCGCCACCATCAGCTACAGCACCGACGGCGGCCAGAACTGGACCGAGGGTAACACCGTGACCCTCACCGAGGACTGCACCGTCATGGCCAAGGCCGTGAAGGACGGCATGACCGAGAGTGCTGTGGCCAGTGCCACCTACATCATCGACATTCCCGCTGTTCCCGCCCAGATTCCCGCTATCGACGGCTACTTCAGCATCACCAACAACGAGACGGGCAAGTATGTGAACGTTGCCGGCCGCAAGACCATCACGTTTACCGACGCTCCCGACGCTATGGCTGGTACCGTGATCCGCGTGAAGACCAACGACAATGGCCAGGTACAGGTACTGCGCTCACAGGCTGCCGACCTGCAGGGCTATGCCAACCGCGCCATGAGGTATGTTCCCGAGATCGTTGACATGGTTGTCAACAAGCTGAACGCCGAGGGCGATGGCCAGATCCTGGGTAACGAAGGCCTCGACGCCATCATGGCAAAGTTCAACGAGTGCTTCGACTACCACCTGTATATCGAGGAGGCCAACGGCGGCTACCGCCTGTATGGCAAGACCCCGAGCATGCAGCCCGTCGTGGAATTCTACCGCGAGAACAAGGCTAAGGTTGACGCCAAGCTGCCGATGCTCGAAGACTTCATCAACGACGCCATCACCAAGCTGCTGGCCAAGACCAACGGCAGTGGTGCCAGCATCCTGAAACCGTTCAGCGTTCACCAGACCTGGGAGCGCATGGGCGGCACGCTCACCGAGCCCGTTGACGAGGCATCGACCCTGCAGTTCTACCAGGAGGTTCTGAACAACAAGAACTACGTTTGGGACTTCGCTTATGAGACAGCCATGACTTACTGGGAGCGCTTGAAGAATCACGACAAGTATGACGAGTTGAAGGATAAGCTGGGTGAGTTTGCCCAGTATATCGAGAAGCTCGAGAACGTACGTCCCGACTTCAAGTACTATGTGGTACAGAACGGTGGCAAGATCGACTACATCAGTGAGGGCAACAAGGCCATCACCGACAATGCCGCCAGCACCATTTGGACGCTGAACGAGCGCGCCACCTTCAAGGTGAACATCCCCGAGGCCAACAAGCTGAACACCAACAAGTATGCCGCAACGCTGTACACCGACTTTGCCTATGACCTGCCCGAGGGCGTTACCGCCTACAAGGTGACCAGCGTTACCACCCTTGGCGACGCTGTGACCGAGGCCATCACCGGTACCGTTCCCGCTCAGACCCCCGTCCTGCTGCAGGCAACTACAGCAGGCGAGAAGACCCTGACGCTGAACCTGAACGACGGCACGGCTCTCGCCGACAACCTGCTGGTTGGCGCCGACTACTTCATCAAGGAGTATGAGGTGAAGACCCCGCAACTCGTGACGTTGTTTAGCTATGCCAAGGATCTGCTGGGTGAGAGCTTCTACGAGAACAATATCGCTCAGTATGAGCACCTGATGTTGAAGACCGCAGGTACTGTGAACAACAAGTACATGTGGGGCCTGACCAGCGATGACCTGAACTATTGCGTTGCCATCAACGACAATGGCGAGGAGGACTGCGTGGTTCGTAACCTGAGCAACGGAGACAAGGGTCTGGGCTTCTACAACAACTGGACCGCTCCTGCCAACCAGGCCTTCCTGAGCAGCGACAAGTTCAATCCCATCAGACTGAACCTGCGCGGTGACATCGACCGTAACGGCGTTGTCAGCATCAGCGATGTATCTGCTCTGATCGACATTCTGCTGGCACTGCCCGAGAGACCTTACGATCCGCAGTATGATTATATTGCTGCTGACTTCAACGAGGATGGTGCCATCAAGATCAGCGACGTTTCAGCTCTGATTGATTATCTGCTGAATATGGGTGTAAACACTCATATCGAAGGCGATTAATCAACTGACCCCCTAACGATTCGTGAGCAATTGACGGGCAATAATTCGTGTACACTTGTTGACATGAATGACCGTGAATTGCTCACGATCTTTTCAATAAAAAAACTAATCCGAATCAACTTCTGCCTTGCTCATTATTTAAGCAGATTCTAAAATCGACATCATTATGAGAAAAATTCTTAAAAACACCGCTATCCTAGCCCTGACGGCCATGTTTGCCCTGCCCGCAATGGCACAGCTGAGCGGCACAGGATATTACCGCATCAAGAATGCTCAACGCACCAGCGACTACATCTCGCTCGCCAACGACAAGTTCAACTTCACCACCTGCATCAGCACCGCCTGTGGCGGCCTGAGTAAAGCCTATACGTCAGCCGGGCAGGCCCGCGCCATGGAGTGCGTGGGCAAGTATCTGGAGACCGATATCCACCTGGTTGATGACCCCGACATCATTGTGCCCGGATCGGTGATTTATGCCCAGAAGAGGAACACCAATGTCAACAACCACGAGTATAACCTGGTGGGCCAGGGCACCAGCCTGCTCACGCTGACAGCAGGCATCTATCCCGGATCCATTCAACTCCAGTTCTACAACAACTACATCACCATCAGCCCGGCTAGCGGGAGCGGTGCCAGCACCCAGTACACGGCCAGCATCGAGCTGAAAGCTCAGAATCTCTCGATAGCTAACCTGGGCACACGATACTTTGTGGACAACAACGGCATCTTCAGCATCAACACGTCGTCATCGGCCCAGAATGCCAAGTGGCATATCGAGCCGGTGACCCACTTCAATGTCCAGCCCGAGGTGGAACTGAACGGCAAGTACTACACGACACTCAAGGTGGCCTTTGCCTTCACGCTGAGCGGACAGGTCGAGAAGGCCTATGCCATCACGGCCAACAACGGCACGCTGCAGTATCAGGAAATCACGGGGACAATCCCTGCCGGCACACCCGTGCTGCTGCAGTGCGGCTCGCCCAATGCCGCCGACTGCCAGCTGATCCCGACGGGAGCGCCCATCTTCACTGCCCCCGACAACGCCACGACAAGCAGCGCACCCACGGCCGATGAAAGCAGCAGCTACAGCGGTACCAACCTGCTCGCGGGCACCTACTACTGCAACACCGACGGTGCCATGACGTTCACTACTCCCAGCGGCACCTCCTCGTTCAATGCCAACCACGTCACGGCGGCAGCCGGCAAGTATGTCATCGGCCTGAACGCAGCGGGCAAGCTGGGCTTTGTCCCCGCCACGGGCAGCAACATGCCCGCCAACAAGGCATGGCTCACCAGCGCAGGCCTCTTCCCCACCCTGGCCACGCCGACGATCATGCCAGCCGGCGGCAACTATGATGCAGCCCAGACGGTGACCATCACCGCCGAGGAGGGCGTTACCATCTACTACACCACCGACGGCAGCGAGCCCTCTATTGCAAGCGCTGTTTATACCGAACCTATCACCGTGGGCGAGGGTAACACGACCATCAAGGCCATTGCCGTGAAGAGCGGCCTGTATAACAACAGTGACGTGGCCAGCGCCCAGTATGTCATCGAGCTCCCCGTGACCACCTTCAAGGGTGACGTGAATGGCGACGGGAAGATCACCATCAGCGATGTCTCGGCACTCATCGACTACCTGCTGGGAAATGATGTCAACCCGTTTATCGAAGCCAATGCTGATGTTGATGGCAACGAAACCATTAGCATCCGCGACGTGAGCTCACTAATTGACTTACTGCTCAACGAGCAATAAGACCGCAACGGTTATAACGGCCATTGACCGTCCACACTACACGGGCCGCAAGCACCCAGCACCAGCTGGACTTGCGGCCCGTTCTATTCTCCCAACACAAGAGACAGGCAGGGTCAGTGAGTATTCTCCGTCATTCGGCTATACCCACTGCATTCACTCAATCGAGTCAAAAGGGCCGGTTTTTCTATATATTTCCTGACTTGGCAACAAAATTATGGGGAAAAATGAGTACTTTTGTTGGATAATTGCAAAAGTCAGAATTGAGATGCCATATTTTTCAGTGATAGTGCCGGTGTATAACCGGCGTGACGAGGTGGAGGACCTGTTGCGCAGCCTCACCCGTCAGACCGACAAGGATTTTGAGATCATCCTGGTTGAGGACGGCTCGACCGAGCCATGCGAGGATATCGCGCTACGTTACAGCAGCGAACTGGACCTGCGCTATTTCTACAAGAGCAACGAGGGCCGCTCCATTGCCCGCAACTATGGTCTGGAGCATGCCACGGGACAGTATTTTGTCTTCTTTGACAGCGACTGCGTCATCCCACCCGATTATTTCAAGACACTAGGCCGGGAACTGGCCAACGAGTATGTACCGTGCTTCGGCGGGCCCGACGCAGCAAGCGACGACTTTACCGATGTGCAAAAGGCGATATCGTTCTCGATGACCTCGTTCCTGACCACGGGCGGCATCCGCGGCGGCAAGGTGCAGATGGAGAAGTTCGTGCCCCGCTCGTTCAATATGGGTTACTCAAGGGAGGCGTATGAGAAAGTGGGCGGTTTCCGCGAGATGTTCAGCGAGGACATCGATATGAGTACCCGCGTGCGCCAAGCGGGCTTTGACATCCGCTTGATACGCCCTGCTTTTGTCTATCACAAGCGCCGCACGAGCATCAGCAAGTTTGCCCGTCAGACCTATGTCTTCGGCATGTCGCGCATCACCTTGAAGCTGCTCTACCCCGACAGCCTCAAGGCTGTACATTGCCTGCCCGCCGTGTTCCTTGCAGGTTGCGTCCTGCTATTGTTGTTATCGTTGTGGAAGTGGTGGTTCCTGTTGCCCATTCTGCTCTATGCCGCCATGCTATGGATTGCGGCGCTGATTGAGACCAAAAACCTGAAAATCGCCTGTCTAGCAGTTGCCACAAGCTTCACGCAGCTGTGCAGCTACGGCTGGGGCTTCATCAAAGCCTGGGTGTGGAAAATCCTGCTCAAGCACGGCCGCGACATCGACGAGGAGGTGGCAATGCGCAAGGGGAAGTAGGCTTTAGGTGTTAGCAATGACCCGTTATATCCGTTCCATCCGTTATATCCGTCACATCAACAATGGAGGAGAAAGATAATAGCAAGCCAGTTGTGTCACGCAACATCAAGGAGACGGTCCCCGAGGAGGACCGTCCGCGCGAGAAAGCCAAGAAACATGGCTTTGAAAGTTTGTCCACCGCCGAGTTGCTGGCCATCCTGCTGAGGGTGGGCACGCCGGGCGAGTCGGTCGTGGACTTGTGCCAGCGCATTCTGCGCGACAACGACAACAAACTCTACCTCATCGCCCGCAAGGGCATCAACAACCTGGTGAAGAACTACCACGGCATCGGTGAGGTCAAGGCTATTGAGATCCTTGCCGCCCTGGAACTGGCGCGCCGCTACCAGCAGGAAGAGTTTGACGAACGCTTCAAGATCACCAGCAGTGATGATGCCTACAAATACTTGCGACCCCGCATGGAGCATCTCGACCACGAGGAAATCATGGTCGTGCTGCTCAACCATGCCAAGCAGGTCGAGGAGTGCGTGCGCATCAGCAGCGGCGGCACGGCGATGACCGTTGCCGACATCAGAATGATCCTTCGCCCCGCCATCGAGCGCCTGTCATCGGGCATCATACTGGCCCACAACCATCCCAGCGACAACCCCAAACCCAGCATACAGGACGACCGACTCACCGAACGCGTCCACCAGGCCTGCAAGGTGATGGACATCCAACTGGTGGATCACATCATCGTGTGCCGCGGCGGCCACTACTACAGTTACAACGACCACGGTCGTCTACTGTAACCCAATAATGACAATTGAACAACATAGATAAGAAGAAAACAGCTCTACAATAAACATTCTATTAATTCCGACTATATGAAAATAATGAAATTATTGATGCTAGCTGCACTTGCTATGATTGTTGCCACCTCTTGCAGCCAAAACAGCATGAGGGCAAAAAGAGGAAAAGCTCCCGTGTTCACTAAGGTAGTTAGATAAAGAGCTGCTTATTGTAGCACACCCCCCTAAACTCTAAACCCTAAACCCTAAACTTCAAGATTCTAAAGTCGTTAACTTTAGAATCTTGAATTATCTATGCTCGGCGAAGTAGCGCCACAACGGGGCCGCCATGAGGGCCTGCAGTTGGCGATTCTCGCGTAGCATCGCCTCGACCTCGTCGCGTGACAGGAGCAGCACGGCGATGTCCTCTCCGGCATCGAGGTGCTGGTCGCTGACGCGTTCCACGCCCTCGGCTAGGAAGCAGTGTGTGATGTTGTCACAGATGCTGGGGTTCTGCCCCACCGTCATGATTTCGCGCCACTGGCCGCCACCGTAGCCGGTTTCTTCGAGTAGTTCACGTTTGGCAGCATCGATGGGGGCTTCACCCTGCTCCACAACGCCGGCGCACAGTTCGTCGAGCACCATGTCCATGGCGTGACGGTACTGCCTGACCATGACAAACTCGCCCTCAAGGGTGATAGCAATAACGTTGACCCACTCGGGATACTCGAGCACATAGTGCTCGGGGTTGATGCGCCCGTCGGGCAGTTGCACCTTGTCGACCCGCGCCGTGAGCCAGGGCCGCTGGATGATATAGCGGCTCTCGAGCGTGGTCCATTTCTTAATATCCTTGGCCATAGAGAAAAATTGATTAATTCTATTTTATATAACGTGGAAATGCACTGAATGGTACTTCATGGTAAAAAAAACACTATCTTTGCACCCGTGGAAGTAAGGACAATCGTGAAGAAAGGACGCGAGGAAAAGGTGTGGTATGCCATCCGCGTGACCTATAATCGTGAGCTCAAGGTCAAGGAAGACCTTGACTCACGCGGCATCACTAGTTTTGTACCCATGCAATACCGCCGCGAAGAGCGCCATGGCGTAATGGTCAAGCGCCTAGTTCCCAGCGTGCACAACCTTATCTTTATCCACATCACCCCCAGCGACATGAAGGAATACAAGGCATCGACCGACCTGCCCATCAGATACATCATGAACCGCGAGACCCGCAAGCCCATTATCGTGCCTAATGCCGAGATGGACAGTTTCATCAAGGTGGCCGGCACCTACGAGGAGAAACTCATCTACCTCAATCCCAATCCCGGAGACTTTGCAACTGGCGAGCGGGTGCGCATTATCGGCGGCATGTTTGCTGGCGCCGAGGGCGTGTTTGTCCGTCTCAAGGGCGACCGCCGCGTGGTTATCAACGTCGAGGGCCTGGTTGCAGTGGCGACCACCTTTGTACACCCGTCGATGATTGAAAAAATCACAGAACCCGATTCCAAGAAACTTGACAACGCTTTGCAAATACTATGAACGGTAATCATCACAAAGTTGCCCTCATCACGGGCATCACAGGACAGGATGGATCTTACCTGGCCGAATTTCTACTCGACAAGGGCTATGAGGTACACGGCATCATCCGTCGCAGCAGCAGTTTCAACACTGGCCGCATCGAGCATCTGTACCTCGACGAATGGGTGCGTGACATGAAGCAGCAACGACTCATCAACCTGCACTACGGCGACATGACCGACAGCAGCTCTCTCATCCGCATCATCGAGAAAATACAGCCCGACGAGATTTACAACCTGGCGGCCCAGAGCCATGTGAAGGTATCGTTTGACGTGCCGGAATATACTGCCGAGACCGATGCCGTGGGCACTCTGAGGTTAATCGAGGCGGTGCGAATCGCGGGCCGCGAGAAGATGACAAAGATTTACCAAGCCAGCACCAGCGAGCTCTACGGCAAGGTGCAGGAGGTGCCTCAGAGCGAAACCACGCCGTTCTATCCCCGCAGTCCCTACGGATGCGCCAAGTTGTACTCGTTCTGGATCATGAAGAACTACCGTGAGAGCTACGGCATGTTCTGTGCCAACGGCATCCTGTTCAACCATGAGAGTGAGCGCCGTGGCGAGACCTTTGTGACCCGCAAAATCACCTTTGCCGCAGCACGCATTGCCAATGGTCTGCAGGACAAACTCTATCTGGGCAACCTTAATGCCCTGCGCGACTGGGGCTATGCACGCGACTATGTGGAGTGCATGTGGCTCATCATGCAGCAGTCCGAGCCCGACGATTTTGTCATCGCCACGGGAGAGTGTCATTCGGTAAGGGAATTTTGCACCTTGGCTTTCCGCCATGCTGGAATCGAGCTGGAATGGCAGGGCGAAGGCATCAATGAAAAAGGCATCGACAAGGCAACCGGGAAGGTAATTGTTGAAGTGGACCCGAAGTACTTCCGCCCCGCCGAGGTGGACCAGTTGCTTGGCGACCCATCCAAGGCCAAACGACAGCTGGGGTGGAATCCACAAAAGACATCGTTCCAAGACCTGGTGCGCATCATGGTCGAGCATGATATGCAGCACATCAAGAAGATATACCACTTGAAATGAAAAAAGACTCAAAGATATATGTTGCCGGGCACCTCGGACTCGTGGGCAGCGCCATTTGGAACAACCTGCAACGCAAGGGCTACACCAATCTCATCGGCCGCACACATCAGGAATTGGATCTGATGGACGCCGTTGCAGTAAAACGCTTTTTTGATGAGGAGCAGCCCGAATATGTCGTACTAGCGGCCGCCCATGTTGGGGGCATCATGGCCAACCTGAAATACCGTGCTGACTTCATCTTCCAGAACCTCGCCATCCAGCAGAACGTCATCGGCGAGAGTTGGCGCCATGGGGTGAAGAAGCTGCTCTTCCTGGGCAGCACCTGCATCTACCCACGTGAGGCTCCACAGCCCATCCCCGAGACCGCCCTGCTCACGTCCCCGCTGGAGTACACCAACGAGCCTTACGCCATCGCAAAAATTGCAGGCATGAAGATGTGCGAAAGCTTCAACCTTCAATACGGCACCAACTTCATTGCCGTCATGCCCACCAACCTGTATGGGCCACATGACAACTTTGACCTTGAAACCAGCCACGTCATGCCCGCTATGATCAGGAAAATGCATCTGGCCAAATTGCTCAACGAGGGAGACATGGATGGTATCCGAGCTGATTTGCAACGCCGTCCCGTTGAGCATGTCAACGGCAAAGCGGTCGAAGAACAAATCATATCCCTGCTTGCCAAATACGGCATCCTGCCCGACCGTTTACGCCTATGGGGCACAGGAGCGCCCATCCGCGAGTTCCTGTGGAGTGAAGATATGGCCGATGCCAGCGTCTATTGCCTGGAGCACATCGACTTTGATGACGTGCGTGGAACGGGGGACGAGGTGCGCAACTGCCACATCAACATTGGCAGCGGCAAGGAGATCACAATCAGACAACTTGCCGAACTGGTCAAGCAAACCGTGGGCTATTGCGGCTCCATCGAATGGGATGACACAAAACCAGATGGAACGTTGCGCAAGCTGACTGATGTGAGCAAGCTGCACAGCCTGGGGTGGCATCACAAGATGGAACTTGAGGACGGTGTTCCCGCATTGTATATTTGGTATTTAAATAGTTTGACTTGAGAATATGAAAAAAGATCATTATCGTTGATGGTGGGCCTCGCAAGGCGATGAACACCGCACAGATGCTGCAGCGCTTTGCCGAAGGCGCCAAATCGGTCAGTGACCAAGTGGATGTGAAGACCGTGCGCCTGTATGACATGGACTACAAGGGCTGCATGTCATGCATGGCCTGCAAAATAAAGGGCAGGGCATCGAATGTGTGCAAATTCAAGGACGCGCTCACTCCCGTACTGGAGGAAATCGCCCAGGCCGATGGGTTGGTGATGGGCTCGCCTATCTACTTCGGTGACGTGACTGGCCAGATGCGCACGTTCCTAGAGCGCCTGGCATTTCCCTGGCTCTCCTATAACGACTACAGCATGACAGCCCCCAAACGGATGCCCGTGCTGCTGATGGAAACCATGAACGGAACACCCGAGCGAAACAACAGCCAGGGCTATGGCTCGATGGAGTATTGCATCGCGGCCGCACTGGGTCAGCCTGACCGACTCATTGCCTTCAACACCTATCAGGTAAAGGATTACAGCCGCTTTGAACTGGCTGGTTTCTCGGAGGAGGCCAAACGACAGTATCGCGTCGAGCATTGGGAAGAAGACCTGCAGAAGGCTCTCGATGCCGGCCGTCGCATGGCTGAGCAGATTTTATCATAGAAACGCTGACACTGACGCAAACACAGCACTTATAATATTGATTAACTATGAAAAAAGAACTATCGGGCGGTTGCGGCATCGCATTACTCGGAATTGTCGCGATGATCATTGTCTTTGGCGTTGTCGCGGTGTTTACAATGCGTGCTGATGGAGAGGCTGGAGAAGGTGCTTTGGGACTGATGGTCCTTATCGCTATACTGATGCCGTTTCTCTATTGGGGCTATTCACTGCTTTTCAAGTCGATGCACCCCGGTGAGACCGTGCGACTCACCAAGAAAGCTAAGCAATATGGCGGCGGAGCCTTACTTGCCTTGATCGCCTTGATGGGATGGGCCATCATGACGAACAGTCATACCGTGAAAGAGCCCAAACCTATCACCGAGATTGCCCAAGAGCCCAACGAGCCCAAGGATAGTGTCGTAATCACCCAAGTGATGGAAGGTGACCCATACAAGGAGCTGGATGAGCTCATCGGCCTGGAATCAGTCAAAGAGGAAGTGCACACGCTTGCCAATTTTGCCAAGATTCAGCAACAGCGCAAGGCTCAGGGCTTGAAGGTGCCCAAGATGTCGTTCCACCTCGTGTTCACCGGCAGCCCTGGTACGGGTAAAACCACCGTGGCGCGCATTGTGGCACGCATCTACAAGGACCTGGGCATCCTCAAGAGTGGCCATACCGTGGAGACCGATCGCTCGGGACTCGTGGCAGAGTATGTCGGACAGACCGCCGTCAAGACCAATGCCGTGATCGACTCGGCACTCAACGGCGTGTTGTTCATTGACGAGGCCTATGCCCTCGTGCCCAAAGACGCGCACAGCGACTATGGTCAAGAGGCAATCTCGACCCTGCTCAAACGCATGGAGGATGACCGTGACAAACTGGTGGTCATCATCGCTGGCTATCCTAACGAGATGCAACGCTTCATCGACTCCAACCCGGGCCTGCAGTCGCGCTTCACGCGCTACATCAACTTCCCTGACTACACCGACCAGGAACTGTTTGACATCTTCAAGATGTACCTGAAGAAGAACCAATACACCATGACCGATGATGCCGCCACGCTGCTCAAGACCAACCTCACCGATGCCGTGGCCCACAAGACCAAGAACTTCGGCAACGCGCGCTATGTGCGCAACATCTTTGAACGCGCCGTTGAACAGCAGGCCAACCGTTTGTCCGCAAAACTCAGCATCAGCGACGACGAACTCTCAGAATTGACCAAGGAAGATATCGAGAACGCATTCAAGCAGAAAAAATAGAAACTACACTTCAAGTTGAGGAGCGTTTTTCAGTTGTCAGTTTTCAATTCAACACCACTACTGGTGTCACGGCTCATATTGCTGGCACCAGTAGTGGAACCCAAATAGGAGAATGATAGCCACTGTGCAGAACAACTTGTTCCAGACCGAGATGTTGCCAACAATCGCAGGCGACCAGCACACGGCTGTCATCAGCGCACCCGCCACAACATGAATCGTTATCATAAAAAAATAACCGCCAGCACCAGTATTTAAAGTGTTGGCGGTCTTTGTTTATTATTTATGTGGCTTGAACTTCATCCGATCACAGCCGAATGGATTGTGAGTATAGGCCCATCCTGTTGCATGTGTTACCTCTTCTTCAGCGCTGGTCCATGTCGGAAAGAGTGAAACGACAAACTCGACGGCCTTAATCAATAAGCATGCGGTTGGTGAGCTATATGTCAAAAAAATCGAGTTATAGCTCACTTTCTTATACTCAGACATCAGATTAGAAAATAAGACAGACTTTTTCATGAACTTTGCTTAAAATTCACAATTATCTCCCCAAAAAGAATTGACATTGGATCAGCTGTTCTCCTAACAAAAATAATCATGAACGGCTCATTGCAGGCCATCGCTCTCTTCATCAATCACATCACTTTATGTTATGGAGTGTTTTCCGGCTTGCACGTGTTTTTGTGTTGCTTGGACTATTTTCATCTGGTAGTTTCTAGGGGATAATTGGATGGGGATGGAAGCGAGTTCACGAAGTATCTGAAACAATGTCCTAAATATCAGTTATTTATGTCACCACTAAAGTTGGCACGGTAATTGCAGATATAGGTTCGAACTCATAATTTTTGGAGGTTTTTTAGGGTTAAACATGATTGTCAGCATCCCTCGTGAGAGTCGTGCTGATTTTTTATTTGATGCACCGCGCTGAGTGCTGGAATAATTTGTAATTTTGCGCAAGAGAAAAAACATCAGTTGAACAAGACTATGACCGAGAAAGAGAAAATGCTGGCCGGCCTGCCCTATTGTGCCGTGGATTGCCAGCTGCTGGATGAACTGAATGAGTGCAAGGATATCATTCATCGCTATAACGGGATGATGCCGTCGATGCGGGCCGAGCGCACTGCGATGTTGAAGGCGCTACTGGGGCACGTGGGCGACGATAACATCTTGATCAACCAGCCGTTCTATTGCGATTACGGCAAGCACATCAGTGTGGGCAAGCGGTTCTTTGCTAATTTCAATTTCACGGTGCTTGACGAGGCGCCGGTCACCATTGGTGATGACTGCTTCATCGGGCCGAATGTTGGCATCTACACGGCTTGCCACAGTACTGACCCCGTCGAGCGCAACACGAGACGCGAGTGGGCGTTGCCGGTGACCATCGGCGATAATGTGTGGATAGGCGGCTCGGTGACCATCCTGGCAGGTGTGACTATCGGCGACAATGTGACTATCGGAGCCGGCTCGGTCGTGACGCGTGACATCCCGTCAAGTTGTGTTGCTGTGGGCAATCCGTGCCGCATTATCAAGAAGCTATAGGAAGCAACAAATGCCGTTACAATCCTTGCGGACCATAACGGCTTGATGCGTTGTAGAGTAGCGGGCTGAGCCCGCAACGTCACTTACAAGCAGGGATTACTTGTAAACAGTATCGCTAACAGTGAGACTGTAACGACCCTTAGCGCGGCGACGGGCCAGAACCTTGCGGCCGTCGGCGGTGCGCATGCGATGACGGAAGCCATGCTTGTTGGCTTTCTTGCGGTTCGAGGGTTGGAATGTTCTTTTCATTTCTTATCTCTGTTTTTTTAGTTGTTCCGAAAATTTTTCGCAAAATGCGGTGCAAAATTAGTCCTTTTTTTCAAATTACACAAGAGTAAACGCATTTTTGCAGAAAAGTTTTTGTTTTTTTTCTCAAAATCACTACTTTTGCACCCACAAACGACTGAGAACAAACAACATTTATATAAAACAATAGCATAACACAAGTACATTTATTATGATTAATGCTCAAGACATCAAGAACGGAACGTGCATCCGCATGGACGGCGATCTGTATTTCTGCATCGAATTTCTTCATGTAAAGCCCGGTAAGGGTAACACCTTTATGCGCACCAAGTTGAAAAACGTGGTTGACGGCCGCGTGCTGGAGCGTCGCTTCAACATCGGTGAGAAGCTCGAGGACGTGCGTGTGGAGCGTCGCCCCTATCAGTACCTGTACATGGACGGCCAGGACGCAATGTTCATGAACAATGAGACGTTTGAGCAGATTCCCATCAGCAAGGACCTGATCACTGGTGCCGACTTCATGAAGGAAGGCGACATCGTTGAGGTGGTCAGCGACGCTTCGACCGAGACCGTCCTGTTTGCCGAGATGCCCATCAAGACCCAGTTGAAGATTACTTACACTGAGCCCGGCGTGAAAGGCGACACTGCCACCAACACCTTGAAGCCTGCCACCGTCGAGACGGGTGCCACCGTACGCGTGCCCCTGTTTATCG
>CAMJZI010000032.1 GCA_946410185.1 uncultured Porphyromonadaceae bacterium | reverse complement strand
TGATCTGGATCTGATTGCCGTTCACGAGCTCATATTTGCCCTTGGTGTTCTTGATCACCAGGCCGATGCGGTCGGCATCGGGGTCGCTGGCGAGCACCAGGTCGGCATCCACCTCCTCGGCCTTGGCGATAGCCATGGCCATGGCGCTGGGATTCTCGGGGTTGGGCGACTCCACCGTGGGGAACTCGCCGCTCATCACGTCCTGCTCGGGCACGTGGATGATATTGTCAAATCCCCAACGCTCAATCGAGCGGGGTACCATGTAGCGGCCCACGCCATGAATGGGCGTGTAAACGATTTTCAGGTCGTGATATTTCTTGTTCACCTCGGGGCTGAGCGACAGGGTGGCGATGTCCTCGATGTAAGGTCCGTCAACATCCTCGCCGATGATTTGAATCAGGTCGGGGTTGCCCTCGAACTTGATGTCGCGCACGTCCTCGATGGCATTGACGTGGTTGATGATATTCACGTCGTGGGGGGCCACCACCTGTGCACCGTCGTCCCAGTAGGCCTTGTAGCCGTTATAGATCTTGGGATTGTGCGAGGCGGTGATGTTCACGCCGCTCTGGCAGCCCAGGCGACGGATGGCATAGCTCACCTCGGGTGTGGGACGCGGACCCTCAAACAAATAGACCTTGATGCCGTTGGCGCTGAAGATGTTGGCGACCGTCTCGGCAAACAGGCGGCTGTTGTTGCGCACGTCATGACCAACGACAACCGAAATCTGAGGCAGGTCTTTGAATGCTTCCTTCAGGTAATTGGCAAGACCCTGGGTGGCACTGCCCACCGTGTAAATGTTCATGCGGTTGCAGCCGGCACCCATGATGCCGCGCAATCCACCGGTTCCAAACTCCAGAATCTTGTAGAACGACTCCACGAGTTCGGTCTTGTCCTCGTTGTCAAGCATCGCCTGCACCTCGGCGCGGGTCTGCTCGTCATAGCTGTCACTGAGCCACGTCTGGGCCTTGGCGGTCACTTCCTGTAATAATTTCTCGTCAAACATACTTGGTTCGGTTTATTAGGTGGTTATATGAATTTCTTTTTCAAACTCACAAAATTAGACTAATTTCCTTATATGTCAAAATAAAAGCCCACTTTTTGGACAAAAAGGGGGCTTTTATGCAAGCGTTAAGGCCTGGTTAGTTGGCATTGAGCATTTGGTCGATCAGGGCACTCACGTCGCTGATGCTTACCTGGCCGTCACCATTCACGTCGGCATAGGCTGCGGTAAAGCCATCGATGGTATTGCCCAACAGGTAATCGATGAGTGAAGAGCAGTCGGCGATGCTCAACTTGCCATCACCATTCACATCACCCAGGTCCTCAATGGCATAGATGTTAGCGAAAAAATAGGAGCTACCCCATTCGGGATGAGCTTTGTAGGCCTCGAGAGACGCTCTGGGCACATACAGGTCGGCATCATGAAATTGATGATCCATGCCATCTCCAAACTCGGGCGGAGTCGTTGCAAAACATGTGACCCTGGTAAGGTTGTCACAAGCCGAGAAAGCATTATCAATGTACTGTAGCGAACTGGGGAGGACAACGCTCTGAATGCTGGAACAGTATTCAAATGTTCTTACAAGACTATCCACGCCTTCGGGAATCACCAGGCGGGTCACCAATTCACCGTTCAAGAAGAGTAATCCTGTTCCGTTTGAATAGCCAAAGATGTCGGTGATGAGTCCAAAATCGATGTTGCACCAGGCCTCAAGATCCGAGATGAAAACAGAGTCGATCTGCTTGTTGTTCAGGAACGCTTCACCTTCGATGGTCTGAATTGATGGCGGTATGGTCACGCTTCTCAATTGGTCACAACCCACAAATGACCAAGAACCGATGCCTGTCACGGGATAGACCTTTCCCTGATAAGTGATTTCTGACGGGATGTCGAGACGCTCGATGTCAGGATAAGTAAAGTTCCAGAACTTCATCTCAAAAGGTATGTAATCATAGAAGTCGACAACAATCTCGTCATAGGTGAGGGTGACACTTGAATTGTCGGGGTTGATCTCATAGTAGAGGCCGTCAACAGCAAAGGCATTTTCGTTCTTGCGAAGGCGGCAATAGTCTATATAAGTGAGTGTGAATTGATACTGAATGATGTTGCTTGGCTCCATCCCGTCGGCTACGGCATAGATGGCAATGTTATAGAGGGAATTGTGGTATTGTGTGTAATCGGTGCAATCAAAATTAATAGGTCGGGAATACAATTCAAAGGGGGCCTGCTCTTCGGTTTCATACATGTCGGTGACCGAGACATAAATCTGGTAATTCTCCAGGTCGTCATCGCCTGGTGACATGCAGGTGATGACTATCTTGGTCGGATATTCTGACACCCTATCGACATGAAAAATGGGTTCAGGCGTCATGTTCCCCTCGTTGACCGAGAGCTGACTGGCAACAGTGCCTGGCGCGGCAAGCAACGTGAATGACATCGCCAGGAATACGGCTGATAATAAGACTTGCTTTTTCATAATGTAGTGATTATTTTAATAGATGGATATTATGGATTGAACACAGGATAGACTGGTTGAAAAAATCAAGTTAATGATTCACAGCCACAAAGTTAGTCATTAAAACCGAATGTGCAAACATGGTGCACAAAAAAAAGCGCCTCGTCTCACGACGAAGCTGCCTTGCTAGGAAAAAAGTATCATATTGCTGCAAAGGTATAGCTATATGCCGAATTGTGCAAGTTTTTTATACACATTTTGACTTCAGGAATCGGAATATTGACAAAAATTACTATTTCTGGAAAACTTCGGGGAGCAAAACGCACGGTCTTGTGTCTCTTTTTGGGAGAGCGGTGCCATGGCTTTTCAACTTGTGGCAATTGTGCGGATTCCCCGTTGTGCAATGGGCTGCAGAGCATGCCGGGCCAGCCCCGTGAGGGCTTGGCTGGGAAACCTTTGATGAACTTTTCTGCTGCCCAGTAAGTAAAAAAAGTAAAGTTTTGAGCATTGCATGTTCATTTTTTTATAATTTTGCCGCACAATCATTTTAGACCATAATATAGATGACAATGAAGAAATATCTCATGACCTTTGTGGCGCTCATCGCGCTGTTTGTTGCCGCACCGGCAGCCCATGCCACCGCTTGGTTTGACGTCCTGTCGGACGGCGGCGAGACTATTGCGGTCAACCCCGAAATATCGACTGCCGATGGTGGCGAGAGCTATCTGGTGTGGGTGCGCAACTCGTTTGACCTGCCCGAGACGCGAGCTTATTATACCCAAGACCGCGGCTACAACAAGACCGTGGCCTACAAGCTGACCCTCTACAAGTTCACCGACGAGTGGAACAAATTTAATATTGTCCAGGTGGCGGTCTATGGCGAGGATGGCGAACTCATCGACCAGTATGCCAACCCCGACATGGCTTCGACCGAGAGCATCATTCCCGGCGGGTCGCCCATCGAGACCGTGGCCGAGGCTGCCAAGGTCATCTACGAAATCAAGACCAATCCCGAGTAAGACAAGTTGCCCCCCTGGGCGGCTTGACGAGAACACAGCCATCCGCTGAGCTTCACATGCTCGGCGGATGGCTGTGTATTGGCTGTGCGCGATGTGCCCGCTAGTCGCCGCAATAGGTGCCGATAAAGAAGATGGTGCGGGAGCTCTCCTCCAGAATAAAGTACAGGAAGGGTCGTGTGGCGTGGAACTCTGCCTTGACGTATTGTTGTGGAGCATCGGCCATCACATCCATTGATGAGATGGTGACGGCTGAGGCTTTGGCACCATCCTCGTTGACTTCGATTTTGGCCTTTTGTTTCATCATCGACACAAACAGGCCAGTGCTGCACATGTTCGAGAAATTGGCTGACTGTGGCGAGAAGGCCGACTTGATGCCCATCGACTTGAGAAGGTCCACCAGATTGATGTCGCTGGCAATCTCAAACCGCGGCATGAGGATGTCCACCTCGTGGGGCGCCATATCGATGGCCGACAGGTGCCTGTTCAATTCATCCATACTCATTTCACCGATGAGGCCGCCCAGGGTTTTCCCCTCGGCAGGCATCATGACATACATGCGGTAGCCGCCGCTCGAGTAGGCGCTGCCAAAGGGGATGCACAACATCGAACCCAGCTCGCTCTCGCATCCCAGCGCCACCGCCCTGCGGTGCATGAGCGGCAGGTTCACCGTCGTGCCGTCGGCCCTGGTAAAACTGGAATTGCGGGTGTCGTTCACGTCAAATTTCTCTCTCCATTCAGCATTGAAGTAGATGGCGCTGATCAGATACATGGCGGCATTGGGGTTTATCTGATCCAGAATGCTGGGTATCATCCCCTGGGTGTTATTGTTGCACCAGTTGTTGATTTCGTTCAGGGTGCTGCTCTTGGTGAAGTCGAGGGCATCGACCTGAGCATGATAATACGTCTTCATCTCGTTGACGTATTCCTTGAGCAGGTTCAATCCCAGGGCCGAATTGACGTCGATGCAGTTGGCCATCTTCACGGTGGCCGCAGGGTCCACATTGGGCGCCTCCTCAATCAGTTTCTTGCAGAACTCATGCACGGCCTCGGGCTGTTCCCCAAACCCCAAGGCCTGGGTGATCTCGTCCCGTGTAGTCCCTGCCGCTCCTGCATCGAGCATCCCCAGCATGTAGGTCACGCTGATGGGTGACAGCACAGTGTTGGTGCTGCCTTGCTCTTGCTGCATGGTCTGGAACAGGCGCCATGCAAACTCATTGTTGTCGTCTCGCATGAGCTTCTGCTCCTCGGTCAGCTGGACGGGCTTCACCTCGGGCAGCATGTACACGACGTCGCCGTCCTCTTTGCATGATGGCAGTAATAACAGTAGCAGTGCTGCCATCGTTACGATCGATTTCCGATAAGTGGTCATAAAAAAGATGATATTGGTTGATGATTGTTTACAACTGTATAAACCCGCGATAGGCAGTAATCTTGCATCGGTCCCCCGTTTTTATTGCAGCGTGAAACGCAGGCCGGCATTGATGTTGATGTTCCAGGGCTTGTCCTTGAAGTAGTTGAGCACCTGGCTGCCGTTGTCAAAATAGTAGCGTACCGTGGGCTCGCAGTAGATGCCCACGTCACGGGTCAAGCTCAGCTGCAGCCCTGGACCCAGCAAGGCCGAGAACTGGATGCGGTCCTTGGTGATGTCGTGGCTGGGTGCTTGCTTGGTCGGCCTGAGGGTAGCCTTGATGTTGAAGTCGGCTTGCATGCCAGCAGTGGCATATACGCTGAAGCGGTGGGCTCGCCACAGGCTATAGGTTACACCGACGGGGACACCCAGGTAGTGGAGGGTCTGCTCGCTCCTGGAAATGGTGGACTTGAGCCGCGTATAGGTGACTCCGCTGGTCAGCGCCAGGCGGTCGGTGAGCGGCACACTCACACTCACACCCAGCGACAACGGCATCTGATGTGCCGCGCTTAGGCCTTCATAATAGGGCAAGGATATGGAATCTCCATGGGTGGGTGGATCCGTGCTTTCGTGGTTTTGTGGCCAATCGCTATATAAGTCATATTCTCCAGAAGAGGTTGCTGCCTTGATGGCGTTTGAGGCATAGAAGCCTAGCGATACGCTCCGCCTCTTGGGCCTGACTTTGACAGCAGGGGGCGTGGCGCTGTTACGGGCACCAGCACGCTCGTGGTAGTCATTGCCATGTTGGGGAGAGGCTGGCGGGGCTGCTGGCTGTGATGGCTGGTCGGCAAGTGGCTTTTCTTGCTGCTGCTGGCTGGCGTTTTCCTGTCGGGGGAGGGTATCGCCATTGTCCGCCCGTTCCTCATGGCTGTGGACGTCGGCTTTGGCCGGCGACTTTTTGACGGTCGGCACAGGAGCAACACGAGGCGCTGGCGACGGCGATGCGGCAACAGACATCGTGGCGGCGTCCTGAGCGAGTGCTTCGGGCGCCTGGGCGTTCATCTCGCTTGGTGTCATGGTGATGCCCGGCGACGATGTCACCGCAGCGTCGGGTGATGGCCACAATAGGTAGCCTGTGCCCGCAATGGCCACGACCGCTGCGGCGGCAGCTGCCAGGCGGCGCCACACCGATGAAGGCTGCCGCCTCTCGGGGCGCTCGGGCAGGCGAGACTCGATGTCGTCCCACAACCCGTCGGGGGCAGGCTCCTGGTGGCGCTCCATCATCGATTGCAGTTGTTTGATCCAGTCGTTGTCAGTCATCGTGCTCTTGCTTGTATTGGTTAATCATTTTGGCCAGCAGTCGCTTGGCTCGCAGCAGTTGGGAGGCCGAGGAGTTCTCCTTGATGCCCAGCAACTGGGCAATCTCCTTGTGGCTCTTGTGCTCAAACACATATTGGTTAAACACCACGCGGTAGCCCGTGGGCAGTGAGGCAATCATGCGGTTGATCTCCTCGGGCGGGATGTGGCCTATGTCGGGCGGGTCGTCATCGGGCAACTCCACGTCTTGAGCCTGCAAAAAGGTGATGCGTTGCCCCTGTTTGAGCAGGTTGATCGACTCGTTGGCCGCAATTCGGGTCACCCAGGCCTTGAGAGAGCCGTCGCCACGATAGGCAAAGTCGCCCATGTGGGTAAATGCCTGCAGGAAAGCATCCTGCAGTACATCGCGGCAGGTGTCGCTGTCGCCCAGGTAGCGGCGCGTCGTGGCCATGACAAATCCCGCCAGCAAGTCATACATCGCACGCATGGCTTTCCGGTCCCCGCTCTTGACGCCATTGACAATCTGCAGTTCGGTCACTTATTATCGCTTTTCATTGACTAAACACAAAGGTAGTCTAAATCTTGCATCTCTAGGGTAGAAAAATCACTGAAAAGTTAAGGGGGCTTCTGCTGGCATAACGATAATACAAAAAAAACTGCATGGAATTATCTACATGCAGCTTTATTTGCTCTCATGGGTGAAGCGTGGTGATTCCTTATCCCTTCTCACGCTCACCCTGATAGGTGCCGATGAAGAAAATGCTGCGCGTAGTTTCCTCGAGGATGAAATACAGGAAAGGACGGTTGGCATGAAATTCAGCCTTCTGATATTGAACTGGCGGCCCTGGCGAAGTATCTCCATCCATTGAAACAGTGACAGCCGATGCCTTTGCTCCGTCCTCGTTGACTTCTATCTTTGCCACTTGTCTCATCTCTGTGACACACAAGCTGGCATTGGACATGTTTGAGAAGTCGGCCCGAGCGGTGAAGGCTGATTGTATCCCCATGGGCATGAGGACGTCAATCAAGTCAATGTCGCTCTTGATTTCAAACTTGGGCATGAGAATATCCACCTCGTGGGGTGTCCCGTCAATGCTATTCAGGTGATCGGTCAATGCCTGCTGACTCATGTCATGGATGAGGTCGCTGGTGGTCTTGCCCTCGGCAGGCAGCATGACGTACATGCTGTAGCCGCCGCTGCCAAAGGGGATGCGCAGCATGGAGCACAATTCGCTCTCGCAGGCCAGAACCACCGCCTTGCGGTGCATTAAGGGCAGGTTCACGACCGAACCGTCGGCTCGCGTGAAACTCGAGTTGCGGGTGTCATTGGGATCAAATTTCTCGGTCCAGTCGGCATTGAAGTAGATGGCATTGAGCAGGTACATGGCAGCATCGGGATTGATTTCGTCCAAGATGCTCGGAATCATCCCGTCGGTATTCTTTTTGCACCAACTGTTAATCTTGTCCAGGGTACTATTTTTGGTGAAGTCCAGCGCATCAATCTGGGCGTTGTAGTAATTCTTGATATCGTTGACATACTGCTTGAGCAGGGTGATGCCTTTGGCTGAATTGACATCGATGCAGTTGGCGATTCTCACGGTGGCAGCAGGATCGACGTTGGGAGCCCCGTCAATCATCTTGTTGCAGAACTCGTTCACGGCTGCAGGGTCAGCATCGAATCCCAGTGTTGCAGTGATTTCCTCGCGTGTATCACCTGCGGCACCAGCATTGAGCATTCCCAGCATGTAAGTAACGCCGATGGGTGACATCACGGTACTGACCTCGCCTTGATGTTCCTGCATGGTCTGGAAAAGTTTCCAGGCAAACTCATTGTTGTTGTCACGCATCTGTCTTTGCTCCACGCTGAGCACGATAGGTTTTTTTTCTGGTAGCATGTACACAACATCTCCATCATCTTTACAAGACGACAAAGTCGCTGCAATCAGGGTCATTATGACCCAATAATACCAAGTCTGTTTCATACGTTTAACTCTATAATTACTATCTGATACTCATTAAACACAGCGAAACAACAATCTTGCATCATCAGTTGAATATTTTCGTGGCTGTTGCAACATTCTCGAGAGCTTGGAGGGACTGAGGTGAAAAATACCGCAAGCCCATGGTGTGGGGTCTGCGGTAGTGTCATTGGCAGGTCATGTGGATCTCAACGGCGTTTTTTGGCCGATTTCTTCTTGGCGGGCGCCTTTTTCTTGGCGGTCGTGCTCTTGACCTGCTCGAGTCCCATCTGGATGTTCTTGATGAGGGCTTGGCTACTGTAGGTGGCACCGGTGGCGATGTCGGCCTTGAGGGTCTTGGCCTCGGCGACGGTCTTGCCGATGTACTGGGGCAGCACCTTGGCGGTCGCGCGCTTGAGGTAGCTGGGCGACTCCTGGTTGTCGAGCACCTCAATGTTCTCGATCACGCCACCCTTGACGGTAATGTTGAGGGGCACGGGTCCGTTGTAGCCAATCACCTTCTTGGCAATGTCGCCGGTATAGATGACCTGTGTGGTGCTGGCCTTGGATTTTGCGGCCTTCTTCTTGGTGCGGGCATCAAGTGAGGCGGTGCCGGCAACGAGCAGCATGATGACTGCAATGATGATAGTCTTTTTCATTATTTAGTTGTAAGTTGTAAGTTTTTAGTTTTGAGTTTTAAGTTTTAGTTTTAAGTTGTAAGTTTTTAGTTTTGAGTGTGATTACTGTTGCCTGAGGTTTAGATGGAAAAACTTCTCAGAAGTTTAAAACAAAACTCAGTGTGTCCGATCGACTTAGCGTGACGCGTTTGGGTTGGGCGTTAGCAACTCTTGCGCATGGGCCAGGGTTTCGGGCTTGCCGATGTCGAGCCACTGGTAGTCGGTCTCGGGGTGGTAGCCGTGGATGAGGAGGTGCTTGCACTCGCTGATGTAGAACGGGATGATCGAGAACTTCTCTCCCTGCTGGCGGCGGTAACGCTCCAGGTGGGGGAAGATGCGTGGCGAGATGACGTGCAGCCCGCCGAAGGCCAACTCCTTCAGCTGCTTGCCCACCAGTTTCTCGGGCTCGGGCTTGATCTCGCCAGTGGCCTTGTTGGTCCATCCGCACATGCGGTCGTTCTCGTCCAGCAGCAGGTAGCGCTGCGTCTTGCGCTCCTTGACCAGGATGGTGGCCAGTGCGTCGTGCTCGACGTGATAGCGGTAGAATGCTCTCAAATCCAGCGTGCTGATGATGTCGGTGTTGTGGACCAGGAAGGGCTCGTCGCCGTCAAGCCACTGGCGGGCCTTGAGGATGCCGCCACCCGTGTCGAGCAGCAGTCCGCGCTCGTCGCTGATGTGCAAGTTGAGCCCGAAGTTGTTGTTCTGCTCCAGGAAGTCGATAATCATCTGGCCATAGTGGTGGATGTTGATGGTGATGTCGTCAAACCCCGCTGCGGCCACACGCTCGATAACGTGCTGCAGCATGGGCTTGCCGGCAATCTCGACCATCGCCTTGGGACGGTCGTTAGTCAGCGGGCGCAGGCGGGTTCCCAGCCCCGCGGCAAAAATCAGTGCTTTCATTATTATCGGTCAATCGGGTTGAGGGTGCGCTCATGGTCGGGTTGCTCGCGGTGCGAGAGTTCGACGCGCACGTTGAATTTCTCATGGATGTGCTCGGCAAGGTGTTCGGCGGCATAGACCGAGCGGTGCTGGCCACCCGTGCAGCCAAAGCACACCATCAGGTCGGTGAACTTGCGGTTCACATATCGCTCCACCGACTCGTCAACCAGGGCATAGACATGCTCGAGCCACTTGTCGATGGTGCTCTCCTTCTGCAAGAACTCGATCACGTTCTGGTCCAGGCCGGTGAATGCCTTGTACTTGTCATATTTGCCGGGATTGTTCAGGGCGCGGCAGTCAAACACAAAGCCGCCGCCGTTGCCCGACGGATCGTGAGGTATGCCCTTCTTGTAGGCAAAACTCATTACCCTGACGGTGAGGCCCTTGTCCTCGCTCACAAAGTCCTTGAGATTGACCAGCTCGTCGATGACAAGGCTCAGGTAGGGGTAACGGGTGAATGGCTTGCCGATGACGAGCTTGCGCAGGTTGGCAACGGCGGGCACGATACTGTTTTTCATAAAGTCGGGCTTCTTCTCGAAGTAACCGCGGAAACCGTAGGCTCCCAGCACCTGCAGGGTGCGGAAGAGCACAAATAGACGCAGGTTGCTATAGAACTCTTCCTCGTTGAGGTCGGGAAGATACTGCTTGAGTTTCTCCAGATAGGCCTGGACAAGTTCTTTCTTCAATTCGTCGGGGTACTTGGCGCGCGCCTGCCACACAAACGAGGCCACGTCGTAGTAATACGGACCCTTGCGGCCGCCCTGGAAATCGATGAACGCCAGCTTGCAGTCGGCAGGATGGTCGGCATCGCCCACGAGCATCACGTTGCGTGACTGGAAATCGCGGTACATGAACGTGTCGCAGGGTACTGCCAGCAGGTCGCGGGTGAGCTTTTCAAAGTCATTCTCCAGCTTGTCCTCGTTGAAGACCACGCCCGTGGCCTTGAGGAAACAATACTTGAAGTAATTCAGGTCCCACTTGATCGAGCGCTCGTCAAAGCTGCTGGCAGGATAACAATTGCTGTAATCAAAGCCTTGTGAGCCACGGAACTGGATGTCCACCAGGTCGCGCATGGCGCGCCGCAGCAATTCTTTCTCCTCGCTGGTAAAGGCATGGGTGATAGAACTGCGGCGTATTTTGTTCCACAGGATGTTCTCGGGCTTCTTGCCCAGGTCTTCCTGGATATAGGCCATGTGGTCCTCGCTCACGCCATAGACCTCGGGCACAGAGAGCCCCTGCTGGCGAAAGTGGCGTGCGATGTAGATAAATGCGTCGTTCTCCTCGCGCGACTCGCCCACCACGCCCACAATCGTGCGCTCACCGGTCAGGCGGTAGTACTGGCGGTTGGAGCCGGCCTTGTCCATGAGCGTGACCTCGGTGGGCTCGCTTCCCACATATTGTTGATATAATTGCTTGAGTCTTTCCATTGCTGTGTTGAATGATTCTGGTGTGAGATTTTAGAATTCGCTGGTGAAGTGGAAGGTGATTTTGGGGAAATCCTGCTGAGCCATCTGCAGCACATAGTTCGAGTCGGCCAGGAACACGTCGCGGCCCTCAAGGTCGACTGCCATGAACTGGTGCTTGCGCTTCTTGAAGGCATCCAGGGCTTCTTCGTCGTCGCTCTCGATCCAGCAGGCCTTGTACAGGTGGATGGGTTCCCATCGGCACTGGGCGCCGTACTCGTGCAGCAGGCGGTACTGGATGACCTCGAACTGCAGCTGTCCCACGGTGCCGATGATCTTGCGGTTGTTGAACTGGTTGATGAACATCTGGGCCACGCCCTCGTCCATCAGCTGCTCCAGGCCCTTGTTGAGCTGCTTGGTCTTCATGGGGTCGGAGTTCTCGATGTACTTGAACATCTCGGGCGAGAAGCTGGGCAGGCCGCGGAAGTGCAGCTCTTCGCCCTCGGTGAGCGTGTCGCCAATCTTGAAGATGCCGTTGTCGGGCAAGCCCACGATGTCGCCGGGATATACCTCGTCGATGATTTCCTTCTTCTGGGCCATGAAGGCCGTCGGGGCGCTAAAGCGGTAGCTCTTGCCGCTGCGCACGTGCTTGTAATTGCCATTGCGATGGAACACGCCCGAGCACACCTTGACAAAGGCGATGCAGCTCCTGTGGTTGGGGTCCATGTTGGCGTGAATCTTGAACACAAAGCCCGTGAACTTGTCCTCGCCGGGCTCCACGGTGCGCTCGATGGCGCTCACGGGGCGGGGCGACGGGGCAATGCGCACAAAGCAGTC
The DNA here is from genome assembly GCA_946410185.1 of uncultured Porphyromonadaceae bacterium. Lineage (GTDB taxonomy): Bacteria > Bacteroidota > Bacteroidia > Bacteroidales > Muribaculaceae > Sodaliphilus. The sequence goes on along the minus strand of CAMJZI010000032.1, from coordinate 7,589 downwards.
CAGCAACTCCTTCACGCCGAAGGTGTTCAGTGCCGAACCAAAGAACACGGGAGCCACCTTGGCATCCAGATAGTCGAGGGTGTTGAAGTCGGGATAAACGCCGTCGATGAGTTCGATGTCGGCACGCAGTTTCTCGGCATCGGCCTTGCCCACGGCCTCGTCAATGGCGGGGTCGTTGATATCGTTGATGTCAACACGGTCGGTCACGTGCTGCTTGTCGGGCTTGAACAGGCTGATGTTGTGCTCATAGATGTTGTACACGCCCTTGAAGTGCGCGCCGATGTTGATGGGCCAGCTCAGGGGGCGCACGTCGATCTTCAGCTCCTGTTCCAGTTCGTCGAGGATGTCAAACGGGTCGCGGCCCTCGCGGTCGAGCTTGTTGACAAAGATGATGACCGGCGTGTTGCGCATGCGGCACACTTCCATCAGTTTTCTGGTCTGGGTCTCCACACCCTTGGCCACGTCCACGACGATGATAACGCTGTCGACGGCGGTGAGGGTGCGGTAGGTGTCCTCGGCAAAGTCCTGATGGCCAGGAGTGTCAAGGATGTTGATCTTGTAGTCGCCATAGTTGAATCCCATGACCGAGGTGGCGACCGAGATACCACGTTGTTTCTCAATCTCCATCCAGTCGCTGGTGGCGGTTTTCTTGATCTTGTTGGACTTCACGGCGCCGGCCACGTGAATGGCGCCACCAAAGAGCAGCAGCTTCTCGGTGAGGGTCGTTTTGCCGGCATCAGGGTGTGAGATGATGGCAAAGGTGCGGCGGCGGGTGATCTCGGTTGTTAATGACATTATTCTTGGTTTTTTTAGTTGTCAGTTTTGAGTTTTTAGTTGTTGCACGGTGTCTCTGAGGCTATCAAGCCAATAAGGCACCGTCACCCCGAAGGTCGTCTTGAACTTGGTCTTGTCTAGGACGCTGTAGGCGGGACGATGGGCCTTGGCAGGGAACTCGTCGCTGTGGCAGGGCTGCACGTCACACGTCGTGATGTCTGCCAGGCGGTGGATGGCCTTGGCAAAGTCATACCACGAGATCACCCCCTCGTTGCTGTAGTGGTAGATGCCGCCGTGCCACTGGGCGGCAGTGACGACGGTGATGATGGCATGGGCCAGGTCGCGGGCACACGTCGGCGAGCCCACCTGGTCAAACACGACCTTCAGGGCGGGCTTGTCCTGTCCCAGTGTGAGCATCGTCTTGACAAAATTCTTGCCATAGGGCGAGTAGAGCCAGGCGGTGCGCAGGACGACGGCATCGTCGCCCAGCGTGTCGATGAGCTGCCGCTCGCCGTCGAGTTTGGTGCGTCCGTAGGCCGATTGCGGATGGGTGGCAACGTCCTCGGCATAGGGGGTGCAGCTGTTCCCGTCAAACACATAGTCGGTCGAGACGTGGACCATGCGCATGCCATGGCGCTTGGCGGCACGGGCCAGGATGCCCACAGCCTGGGCATTGAGCCGCGCGGCTTGGGACTCGTTGTCCTCGGCGGCATCGACGGCCGTATAGGCGGCACAGTTGACGATGATGTCGATGCCGTTGTGCGATATCATTTGCTCGACAGCGGCCTCGTCGGTGATGTCGAGCTGGGTGATGTCGTCGCCGGTCACATCGGTGTAGATGGCATGCAAACGCGCGTCGCCGTTGAGCACGTTGCGCATCTCATGGCCTAACTGGCCGTTGGCGCCGGTGATGAGTATATTGATGGTTTTCATTGTTGATTGTCGGTTAAATCGTTGCCAAACAGGGGCGACTCCTCGTCGCGCTTGTAGTAGGCGGCGAGCATGCCGATGAAGTGCGATATCTGGGCAATCGCGGCAGCGGTGTCCTGGGAGATGTCCTTGCCCTGCAGGTGCAGCATCATCACGCCATACAAGGCGTTGAAGCACGTCTCCAGCTCGCCGGGGCGCTCTTGCTCGGGCAGCGTGGCGCGCAGTTGCACGATGTGGGGCAGGGTGCGGTAGTAGTCGGCATGATAGTCGGGAAAACGGCCCTGGTCGGCCAGCAGTTGCAGGTGCAGGTCGTTCAAGCGGATGAGCACGTTGTGGCACACGCGTATGTGGCCGTGCTCACGCACGTCCTCAAGTTCCATCATCTTGATGAGCGACTCATACCACTCCTTGATCTCGTGGCGCGTCTTGTCATCCACGTCATAGCGCGAGATGACTGTCTTCTCCACGACATCGATGTCAAGCTTGCACGCACGCAGCAAGTCCTCGACCTGCCACAGGTAGAGGAGATACTCGGCGATGTTCTCTTTGCGTTTCTGTTGAGCGATAATCATAGTAACGGTTATCCGAAGCGGCTGATGTTGCGCAGCGTGGGTTCATCAACGACACGGATGCGCCGGCCGTCAACAGTGATGATACGTTCCTGGGCAAATGTTGACAAGGTGCGAATCGCATTGGCGGTGGTCATGTTCGACAGGTTGGCCAGGTCCTCGCGGGCCATGTAGATCTTGAGCGTCTTGCCGTCGTCCTCATAGCCATAATTGTCGACCAGCATGCACAGGGCCTCGGCCAGGCGGCCGCGGATGTGCTTTTGGGTCAGTGTGACAACCTTGGAGTCGCTGCCGCCCAGATGCTTGGAAAGCTCGTGAATGAAGAACCAAGCCAGCTTCATGTTGCCGTCGATGAGTTGCTTGACCAGGGTCATGGGCAGGCAACCCACCTGCGAGGGCTCGATGGCCATCGTGCTGGCCACATAGGGCTCCTGGGCAAACCAGGCCCGGTACCCAAAGTACTGGATGGGGCGGTAAAGCCGCAGGATTTGCTGCTTGCCGCCGATGCCGTTTTTGAATCGTTTCACCTTGCCCTTGATGAGCACCCACAGGTACTGGGGCTCGTCTTTCTCGGCATAGATGATTTGTCCCTTGCGGTAGGTGTGGACAACAAAATGCTCGGCGATGAGATGCTTCTCCTCGCTGTTCAGGATAGACCAGATATCGGCCAGATCCTCCCTGATAATGTCCTCTATTGTCCCCTTAATGTCCATTCAATATGGTTTAACATGCAAAATTACAACAACTTTCGCACCTGCCCAAAACAATACCCCTAAAAAACCCTAAAACTCGATTTTGGACGATGGTATCAGTGGCGGAAAGGGTCGGGGATGGAAACCGGACTGTTTGGGTTGAAACCGGGCTGGTTGCGCACGGCGTCGGGGACGGTGACGGGGCGGTACCGCGGGTCTCCCCAGTCGCGGTTTTTATCGCCGCCGAACAGGTTGTTCAGCACCTGGTAGATGAGCGGACCGGCATCAAACGAGATGGGGGCGCCGAGCAAATTGATGGTGGGCTGAACGACGGGCAGGGTGCGCCAGCGGCCGGTGTAGGGGTCATAGAGCCGCCTTGCGCCCATGTCGAGTGAAAAATGGTTGCTGACCTTCCACCCCAGGGTGCCGCCATAGGACGAACTGCCCAGGAATGGCATGGCAGCCACCGAGTGGAATTGCTGGTTGATGTAGTATTGGCCAAAGGCGTTGAGCGACAGGCGGTCGCTAAGGCGGTAGGATGCGTGCCCAAACACACCGTAGTCGTTCCATGCACTGTTGTCGAAGTGATACTTGCTGCCCGTCAGGCCTGCGGTGACGTGGAAGCGGTCGCCCATTGGCATGGTGAACGCGACACTGGCACTGGTTGTGCTGCCCATGCCTGGATAAGTCGTGTGTGAACTTGCTCCTGTCAAGTGTCCGCTGCCCATGCGGGCGATGACACCGCCCGTCGACCAGTCGTTGCCATAGGGGCTGGTGTCGTAGTGGAAGCGGGGCAGGGAAGTGAGGCTGTTGGCACGCCAGTCCTGCTGGTAGATGGCCAGCGAGTCGGTCAGGCTGCTCATGCGGCTTGATTTGAACTCGACGGCCGCCGTGGGCAGGGATGCGTTAAATGTGGGCTTGATGTTGGCGGCGGGTATGGCGGTGGCGGGCATGGCGGGTGCGGTGAACAAGGGGCTGAGCTTGGACTGATCAAATTGCAGCTTGATGTCCTGACCCTCCTGTGACACCCCGACAAGGGCGACAAACGCCATCATGAGTATCAACACCGCCCTTTTCATGCCTGATGCTTGCTTGCGTCGCCTGGATATTTTGCACCAAACACCCAGTGGGCCAGGAACGGGCTCAACCTGATGATGCTGCCAATGAGCAGACTGGCCGCCACAATGACCAGAGCGATCGACAAGGAGGTTGCCGCTTCGATAATGGGCATGGGATGATCCCTGAATGTGGTGAAGACTTCCAGGTTGTAGGGCAGCAGGAAGATGTGTATCAGATACACGTCCAGGGTGCGGCGGCCGATAAACTGCAGGGTCCGTCCCACGGCCTTGTCCTTCTTGAAAGCCGCCTGATGGTTGTGGAAGTAGGAGAACAGCACAAACAGGCCGCATAGGGTGATGGGCAGGCAGATGAGTGTCTTGTCGTCGGGCACAGAATCGCTGAAACCGTTCACAAGAAAATAGAACAGAATGCAGATGGCCAGCAACAGGCTGTTCTCAAACCACTTCTCGATATGGCTGAAGTGTTTTTTTACCAGAGTTCCTAATGCGAAGAACAAAAAGTAGTTCCAGCCCTGCATCGAGAAGAACCCTTTGACATACTCGGGCACAGGAATTGAGTCATAGATGATGGGCCAGTTGATGAAGTAGAGGAACAGACCTAGCGCAACCAGGATGATGTCGCTCCACCATTTCCTCATAAAGAAACGGATGGCGGCGTAGAAGACATAGTACTCAAACAGCACGAAGGTGAACCAGAATTTACATTTGGAATGGAGGCAGAACTGTCCCAAGACATTGTCACCGTGAACGAACAAGACAAAGAAGAGGAATGGCGCGATGAGTTGTACCGGGATTTTTTTGCGGAAGAAACCGATCACCTGCGACGCATTCCACACAACGGTGCTCTTGTACAACACAAATCCGCTGATAAAGAAGAACATGGGCATGCGCACCTGCAACAGGTACTCGTGCACCGATATGTCCAAGCCAACCACGCCCCAGCAGTCAGCCACATGATGGAGCACAACCAGAATCATGGTGAAACCCCGCAGGGCATCAATATATTCAATCCTCTTGGTCGCACTTTGTTGTTCGGATGCGCTTGCTGTCTTGCTCTTGCTCATAAAAGACTCAGTAGAGATTCGGGTTCGCGACACGAAACAGTAATCAATCGGTCACCATCTCGATAGCCGTGCTTGTTATTAGAACACAAAATTACAACTATTTTTTGATAATAGTGTGATTACAGTGAAAAATGAAGAGGTGGATAGTCAGGACGTGGCCTGGCTGGGCATGTTGTGCCACACCGAGCGCAGGGCGGCGATGATGCCGTCATAGTCCTGTTGGTCAAACGGCTCATCGCTGCTGGTCATAATCGTGTAGGTGATGCCCTCAAAGGTGCGGCTGGTAGGGGTGTCCTTGAGGCCGTTGCGCAAGTAAAAGGCATGGCGCCTCTTGCGCTGCTCGGGGTTGGGGGCGTCGGCCTGCAGGGGCGACTCGATGTCGATGATGAAGGGATGCCCGTCGCGGTACTTCTCGAGCAATGCCGACAGAATCCTTTGTCCATACCCCTTGCCGCGCAACTCGTCGCGAACGGCAAAATACCACCCCCAGTTGTACCGTGGCAGGTGCAGCACCATCGTCAGGCCCACCAGCATCTCGCTGTCGTAGTAAGCGGTGTAGTCTATCTCCAGCTTGCCGAGCAGATATATCAGGTCGTTGTAGGGAATCTGTTCCTCGACGGGAAAGGCCGTCTCATAGAGCTGCCTCAGCGCTATGTCATCGGCATTCCCGCATCTGATTTGCATGGTCTGTAACATATCGTTTCCTTATTGTTTTGCCTTCTCCAGTTCCTCGCCGGCCTGTTCCCACTGCGCCATCACTTCCTCAAGTTCGCGGCTGATTTTGGAGTGGGTGTAATAGATGTCCATATCCTCGCTCGTCGCTGTCGAGAGCTTGTCCTCGATCTCGCCGAGCCGCTGCTCTAATTCAGATATTTTAGCCTCAAGGGTTTTCACCTTTTTCTCGGCCTGGCGGATGCGGCGCTCGCGTTCCTTCTGCCGCTGGTAATCCATCTTGCCCTGGCTGGCTGTGGGCTCGGACGTTTCGGCCTGGGCAGCCGTGGCTGCGGGAGCACTCTTGATCTCGAGTTGTTGCAGCGAGTCGAGGCGCTTCTTTTGCAGGAAGTCATAGATGCCGCCCAAGTGCTCACGCACGCGGTGGTCGCCAAACTCGTACACCTTGTTGACGATGCCGTTCAGGAAATCGCGGTCGTGCGAAACGACGATCACAGTGCCGTCAAAGGCCTGGATGGCCTCCTTGAGCACGTCCTTGCTGGGCATGTCCAGGTGGTTGGTGGGCTCGTCGAGGATGAGCAGGTTGACGGGTTGCAGCAGCAGGCGTATCATCGCCAGGCGGCTTTTCTCGCCACCGCTGAGCACTTTGACCTTCTTGTCGGCATTCTTGCCGCCGAACATGAAGGCACCCAGGATGTCGTTGATGCGCGTGCGAATGTCGCCCACGGCCACATAGTCGATGGTGTCGTGCACTGTCAGATTCTCGTCGAGCAACTGTGCCTGATTCTGGGCAAAATAGCCGATTTTCACATTGTGCCCGATTTGCAACTTGCCGTCAAAGGGGATTTCCCCCATGATGCACTTGACCAGGGTGGACTTGCCGGCGCCGTTCTTGCCGACAAAGGCCACCTTCTCGCCGCGCTTGATGGTGAATGTCACGTCATGGAACACATTCAGGCTGCCGTAGTCCTTGCGCAGGTCCTCGGCAATGACGGGATAGTCGCCGCTGCGAGGGGCAGGCGGGAATTTGAGCCTCATGCGCGAGCGGTCCACCTCGTCCACCTCGATGCGCTCCAGCTTGTCAAGCATCTTGATGCGGCTTTGCACTTGCACGGCTTTGGTAGCCTTGTAGCGGAACCTCTCGATAAAGTCCTCGGTGTCGTGGATGAGTTTCTGCTGGTTCTCATAGGCGCGCATCTGTTGCTCGACGCGCTCCTTGCGCAGTTCCACAAACTGGCTGTAGCTCACCTTGTAGTCATAGATCTTGCCCAGCGAGATCTCGATAGTGCGGTTGGTCACGTTGTCAATAAAGGCGCGGTCGTGCGACACGAGCAGCAATGCGCCGTTGCGGTTTTTCAAGAAGTTCTCCAGCCACTGGATCGACTCGATGTCCAGGTGGTTGGTGGGCTCATCGAGCAACAGCACGTCGGGACGGCGCAGCAGCAGCTTTGCCAACTCGATGCGCATGCGCCAGCCGCCGCTGAACTCACTCGTGGGGCGGTCAAAGTCGCTGCGCTCAAATCCCAGGCCCATGAGCGTCTTCTCGATTTCGGCCTCGATGTTCTCGCTCTGCATCAGGGAGCGCAGCTCGGTCTTCTGTGCCACCCGGTCGATAAGGTCCTGGTAATCCTCGCTGTCATAGTCGGTTCGCTCGGCCAGTTCTTGATTCATGCGGTCGATGGCCTCGTCCATGTGCTGCAAGTGTTCAAAGGCGCGTTCGGCTTCCTGCTTGACGGTGAGCTCGTCCTTGAGCTGCATCTGCTGGGGCAGGTAGCCGATGGTGATGTCGGCCTGGCGTGCAACAACACC
>CAMJZI010000031.1 GCA_946410185.1 uncultured Porphyromonadaceae bacterium | reverse complement strand
AGTCACAGTCCGTGACATTGTTCGAGAACGCCCATGCTTTCCAGCGGGGAGACGTGAATCACGATGGCTTGGTTAACATTAGTGACGTAACTGCTCTGATTGACTATTTGTTGAATCCCCAGCAGTCGATTTGCACCATCTGTGCCGATACTGATGGCAATCAAGCGGTGAACATCTCCGATGTAACAGAACTCATTGATTTCCTGCTTTTGGAAAGTTGGTCCGAGAACTAATCATCGATATTCTTCAATGAGTATGTTAAGCTGAATTTTGAACTTGCACTCATAATAACCGCTACCATAAAAGCTGACAAAACCCGCTGGAATTCAGCGGGTTTTGTGTTTTTTGTGCGCCTGATAGGACTCGAACCTACACAACCGGAGTTACCAGATCCTAAGTCTGGCGCGTCTACCAATTTCGCCACAGGCGCGGGGTATCTTTTGCAGATTGCGGGTGCAAAGATAGGCTTTTTTTCGTTAATAGAGAACAGTTACAAAGAGAATAGTTGGTTTTTCTCCTGGTTTGCGGTTGGAGAGGGTTTCCTCTTTCAACAGAATTATTGGCCTTGCTGCTGGATGTCGGCAAGTACTTGTTTGAGTTGCTCATCGGCTGCGGTGAGTTTCTGGCGGCAGATGTCGAGCAGCTGCTTGCTGCGCTTGGTGTAGGCAGTGAGGTTGTCGATGCTGCACTGGGGATCCTGCATCTTCTGCACAAGCTGTTCAAGTTCGGTAACCGCCTGGGTGTATGTCATTGAGGTGTTTTCTTCCATTGTGATATGATGATGTGGTGATTTATTGATTATCAATTTGATGAATTGTGGCTTGGGCGCTGCTGGCGGCAAACTGCATGGTAACGCTGTCGCCGGGCTGCAACTGGCTTGCCATGGTAACGCACTTGTCCCCTATCCTGACGAGGGCATAGCCGCGGCGCAGGGTATTGAGGGGAGACAGGAGTGTTGCCTTGTCGTCAAGGGCCTGGAGACGTTGTCGTTCGCGCTGCATGGCGGCAGTCACTGCTGAGCCCATGCGCTCCACCATGCGCTCCAGGTGGGTGCGCTGACTGGCCAGGACATTGTTGGCGGCAAAGGGGATATTGCGGGCATGATTGTCGAGCCTGACACGGTTGGTGTCGATGATGCCGCGGGCCACGGCAGGAATCAGGCTGGCATAATAGGCCAGATGCTCGCGCGCGCCGGCCACACTGTCGCGGACGGCATTGACAACGGCCTCTTGCAACTCGTCGAGGCGGGCCAGGGCATTGCCACCGCACTTGATGAGCCACTCGGCAGCGGCGGTGGGAGTCTTGACGCGTATGGCCGCCACATAATCAAGCACCGTCACGTCTCGCTCATGACCGATGCCCACGATGACGGGCAGAGGGAAATTGGCCACATAGGAAGCCAGGTCGTAGTTGTCAAACGAGTTGAGCTCGGATGTGGCACCGCCCCCGCGGATGATGACCACGCAATCAAAGTGGTCGATGTTCCGGTAAATGCGGTCAAGGGCCGCCTTGACCGTGGGAACGGTTTGCGCCCCCTGCATGACGGCGCCGAACAGGCAGGTATAGAACTGCAGGCCATAGGGATTGCCCTGCAGCTGATTCATGAAGTCGCCATAGCCTGCCGCACCTGCCGCCGACACGATGGCGATGCGCTGCGGCGGCATGTTGGGCCACGGCTGCTGCTTGTTCAGGTCGATGATGCCTTCAGCCTTGAGTTTATCGAGGATTTCCTGGCGCTGGCGCTCCATGTCGCCCATCGTGTAGCTGGGGTCGATATCGTTAATGACCACCTTGATGCCATACAGGCGGTGGAACGATGCCGTCACATTGACCAGCACCTTCATGCCTGTGGCCATTACCTGGCCCGTGGATTGCAGAAACTTGTGATACAGCTGCCTGTATGTCCCTGCCCAGATGGCCGCACCGATTTTGGCCACCGTCACTCCCTTGTCATCCTTCTCGATAAGTTCGGTGTAGCAATGCCCGCTACGGTTCAGGCGCAGGTCGCTGGTCTCGGCAATCACCCACTGGTTCTGCAGGCTGGCCACGCCATTGAGCTGGTCCTCGATGCGGGCATTGAACTCGCTCAGCTTCACGCCTTGGGGCCTGGATGGAAATGATGAGGCTTGCGGCATAACGACTACTTGACAGACTTGATCTTCAGTCCGTTGAACCGATAATTGAGTGATGTCCTGAGGTAAGCAGCATAACGCTTGTACTCATCAGGGACAAGAAACTTGTCCAGGCCATGCGTAGCCTCGATGGTGTCATGCCCCTCGCCCTTGAACGAAAGCCTGATGAGCGGGAAAATCATTGCATCCTGCAAGTCGGCCCGCAATTCACGAGGCATCTTGCCGATGATGAAGTCATCGATAGTGGGCATCGTGAACAGGCGGTCGCTCGTGTATCGCTGCCAATGCACATTCCACTGGGTCAGGCGGCTGTCGGGCACCGGAGTCATGACCGTCTCGATAACGGTGAGCACGGTATCCTTGCCCGCCATTCTCATGAGCATCTCCACCTGGCGGCAATCACTGGTCTGCACCTTCAGATAGTCATCGGCCACTTCCAGCAGACGGGCCTCGCCCTCCAGGTTGTTGGCAACGGCAACCATTTGGCCGCTGGTGTAGTAATCCACCAGGTCCAAGCGGTTAGTGCGGGTGAGCAAGGGAAAGATGTTCCCCGGCTCACTCGCAAAAAAATCTGTAATGGTGCGTGCGGTACCTGTCAGGGGCAGCATTGCCAATGACAAGACCATGATGCATAACCGATTCATTTAATGGCCCCCGTACTGCTTCTTGACCTCGGGCAACCACTTCTGGATGTCGGCGATGCGGGTTGCATGGCTCGGGTGCGAGCTCATGAACTCGGGCGGCTCCTGGGTAGTGGTAGCCTGCATCTTCTGCCAGAAGGTAACTGCCACGTCGGGGTTATATCCAGCAATGGTCATCAGCACCAGACCCATCTTGTCGGCCTCACTCTCATGCTTGCGCGAGAAGGGCTGCATCACGCCATACTGGGCACCCAGGCCATAGACCTGCTGTGCGATCTGCTGGGTAGCAGCGCTCTTGCCGCTGGTAAGGATGCCGATAGCGTTGGCACCATACTGTGCCAGCACCTGTTGACTCATGCGCTCGTTGCTGTGCTTGGCCACGGCGTGAGCCACCTCATGTCCTATAACCACTGCCAACTCGTCGTCGCTGCTCACAAGATTCATGATGCCCTCGTAAACCACGATTTTGCCGCCAGGCATGCACCAGGCATTCACATCATCGCTCTTGACCAGATTGAACTCCCAAGCAAAGTTCTGGATTTCGCTCTCCAGCCCGGCATACTTGAGGTAGGCCTCGGTAGCGGCAGCAATGCGCTGACCCACGCGGGTAACCTGGGCACTCTTGGCCTTCTGGGTCGAGATTTGAGCAGTCTGCATGAAGCTGGCATACTGCTGCAGACTAGCCGCCAGCACCTCCTGGTCACTGACGAGATTCAACTGTTTGCGGCCAGTGATAGGCACCGAGCCACAACTGGTAAGCAGCATAGCCGCCACAGCCAACATTGCTATAATCTTTTTCATAATCGATTAAATTTTGGTTAATATATAAACGAATTAATGAGTTTGCACAACTTCGGTGGGCGGCAACGACTCGTTACGGCGGTCAATGGCCTCGACCACGCGGGCAGCGAGTTTCTTGAAAGCGATACCGCTCACGTCGTTCATCCTGACCACGGGCTGACCGTCGTCACTGCCCTTGCAGATGCCGGCAACCAGGGGAATCTGTCCCAACAGTTCCACTCCCAGCGCCTCGGCAAGGTGCTTGCCACCGTCGCGGCCAAAGATGAAGTACTGCTCATCGGGATGAGCGGCGGGAGTGAACCACGACATATTCTCGACAATGCCCAGCACGGGCACACCCACGTGCTCGCCCATGAACATTGAGATACCCTTGCGGGCATCGGCCAGAGCCACCTGCTGCGGTGTGGTCACCACAATGGCACCCGTGATGGCCAGGGTCTGCACCAGGGTCAAGTGGATGTCGCTAGTGCCGGGGGGCAGGTCGATGACAAAGTAGTCCAGCTCGCCCCAGTCGGCCTCGTTGATGAGTTGGCGCAGGGCATTGCTCGCCATCGCGCCGCGCCACAGGATGGCTTTCTCCTTATCCACCAGAAAGCCCAGCGAAAGCATCTTCACGCCATATTTCTCCAGTGGGATGATCAGGTTCTTGCCATCCACCTCATGCATGTAGAGCTGCTCGTCCTCGGCTCCGAACATCTTGGGCATCGAGGGGCCAAAAATGTCAGCATCGAGCAATCCCACGCGATAACCCTGCAGGGCCAGCGCCACAGCCAGGTTGCAGGCAACAGTCGATTTGCCCACGCCACCCTTGCCCGAGCTCACGGCGATGATGTTTTTCACGCCGGGCAACGGTTTCTCTATCTTGCGCACGGGGTTCTCATGAGCGGTTTTCACACTGATGTTGCCCTTGATGTCCACCTCGCTGCCCACATGGGCCAGAATGGCGGCCTCGGCAGCTTTTACCACACTCTTGATAAAGGGGTCGGTGGGTTTTTCAAAGGTCAGCGAAAAGCTCACACGGTTGCCGTCGATGCGGATATCGTCATTAACCATGCCCATGTCCACAATGTCTTTACCCGTTCCAGGATAACGCACGGTGCGCAGGGCATCCAGTATCAGATTTGGATAAATAGTCATTGTTTTAGTTTTTAGTTCTAAGTTTTTAGTTTTAAGTTTAAAGTTCTAAGTTTTTAGTTTTAAGTTTAAAGTTCTAAGTTTTTAGTCTTAAGTCTGGCGGCTATAGCCTAACGCCTGGGCTTAACATCAAGCGTTTCCATCAGGTCAGGCATCTGGATGTAACCTCGGTTGTAGCTGCGATAGGTGTCGGGCTCGATATCGATATCGGGCTCGATGAGTGTTGTGCCATGAGGCAGGGCAAAGCGGATGTACTTGATGGTCAAACCCCGCTGCAACCACTGCATCTCATAGTGCGTCTTGATGTCCAGGATGTCGTTGGCCAGGCCGCTGGCATACAGGTCGTCGGTGTCGGCCTCGACAGGCAGATGATTCTCCTCGACCAGGGTGTGGGTGTAGGTATACAGGAAAGGGCTGTCGGTCTTCAAGTGGACGATACCTCCATCACACAGGATGTTGCGGTAATTGTCCAGAAAACGTGTCGATGTCAGCCGCTTGTTCACCTTCTTCATCTGCGGGTCGGGGAAGGTAATCCATATCTCAGACACTTCGTCGGGGGCAAACATGCGGTCAATCAGCTCGATGCTGGTGCGCAAAAATGCCACGTTGGGCAGCCCCAGCTCGGTCGCCATCTTGGCTCCAGTCCACATGCGTGCACCCTTGATGTCCACACCGATGTAGTTCTTGCCAGGGAAACGCTGAGCCAGTCCCACGGCATATTCCCCCTTGCCACAGCCCAGCTCCAGCACGATGGGGTTATCGTTCTTGAAATATTGCTCATTCCACTTGCCGCGCATGGGGCATCCGCCCTCTTGCTGCACCACTGCCCAGGGGAACTGGAAGACGCACTGCATGCGCTCCATGTCGGCAAATTTCTTGAGTTTATTCTTTCCCATTGGTATTAATCAGAATTATATTGTCACTTAATCGCTATCTTGTGGCTCTGGCCATTGACCACAACCACACAGAAGCCCATCTCCATTTCAAAACGGTTTACACCCGCATTGAGCTGTACCTCACGAGTGATGCCGTTCATGGCAATCAGCTGCGCAATGCCATCCTGGCTAGTTTTGATGCACAGGGTGCGTCCCTCGGCCCACACCTTGTCGCCCATCCGGGTCAGGTCATTGATACCCGTTGTGTTGGATACCCGTGCGACACAGTCGGCAAGATGGCTGGCCTGGTTGTCCTCGTTGGCCAGCACGATATTGCCCAGCGTGATGTTCGACTCGCTGGCGAGCGATGCATCGGCCAGCACAGTAATGGTGAGCACGGTCTGGCTGTCGTCGTCAAAGGCATGCTTGTCCATCGAGTAGGTCAAGGTGCGCGAGGTGGCAGCATCCACCTCATGGGATTCCAGCGTGTGGCCGCTGGCCGTCTTGCAGCCCACCATAGTCAAGCCCGCAGGCAGGATGATATCGCACTGCAGAGCGTTATAGTCCGACGCATGGTCAAGTGTCACGGTCAGGGTGCGATGCTCGCCCGGCTTGATGGCAACGTCTGCCATGTGCAGCCTGTCATCGGCATCAACGCGAGCCGGCGCGCCGATGGGGCCTGTCAAGATAATCTTGACGACCATATTGATATCGGCGATATTGACCTCACCATCCTCGTTCACATCGGCACGGAGCATGGTGTCATCACTGACCACAGCGCCAAGAATGATGCTCACGACAGCATTGACATCGGCAATATTGACCTCACCGTCGTTGTTCACATCACCTTTCAGCCAATCCGCCTCAAACATGAATTCCCGCCACTGTGCTGCTGCCTGATAGAGGGGCTTGGCACCGGCTGGCACTGTCAAGGGCACCTGGGACTGGTTCACACCCTGCCACACATCGGCTCCCAACTCGGGCACGGTGGAGGCATTACTTGTCAATGCAGTGAGCCCTGTCATGCCAGCCATGGCACGAGTACCCATCCAGTTGAGCGTGGCCGGTAATTCCACTTGCGAGATTCCTTCCACGTTATACAGGGCATAGTCGCCCACAGTATTCACGCCACTCAAGGTCAATGATCCCCTAAGGCCTGTTCCTGCCAGCAGGTAATCATTGATTTGCAACAGGCCGTTACCCATGTTGATCTCTTCCAGATTCTTGTTATACAAGAAGGCACCGTCGCCCAGGTTTTCAACGCCATCGGGCAGCGATATTTGAGCCGCAGGGGTCAATACCATTGCCCAGTTGCCGATTTCCTTCAGATTGCTGTTCGAGGTCAAATCCACGTTTTCGAGTCCTGTGGCTGCAAGCGCCCTTTCGCCGATGGTCTGTACCTGAGTGCCGAGCGATATGCTCTTCAACGAGGGGCAATCCATCAAGGCGGCGGCATCAAGCACCCTGAGGCTACTTGACGGCTCAACAACAAAGCTTGTGAGAGAACGGCAGCGCATATAAGCTCCGGCACCCACTGTCGTCACGCTGGCGGGCACGGTAACCGACTCGAGCGACGAGCAACCGGCAAAGGCATAATCACCGATGCACTGAAGACTTGACGGCAATTCCACCGTCTTGAGGCTCTCACAGCCGGCAAATGCAGCCTTCCCTATCACTTTGAGTGATGACGGAAGTTTCACGCTGCTCAATGCCATGCCGCCAAACGCCCCAACGGGCAATTCATCGGCATTGAATTCCCGGTGACAATAGATTGGCTCTGCCGAATTGCAGGCCAGAATGGTCACACCTGCCAGATCAACCACCTCGAGCTCATTCAGATGGTCGGCTATAAAATAGAAATCAATGGCGTTCATTGTGCCTGTCACCGTCAACGAGGTAACCGACAAATCGCTCACATTCTCAGACAGGTCGCCAGCCGTGTTTTCCACGTCAACCGCCTGAAGCTGCAACGCAAGCAATGACAACAATATAATCAAAATATTCCTGTTCATATCTCTCTCACAAAAGTGTGTAAAACGTGCAAATTTAATCCATTTTCCTGAAATCATCGACTCTTTTGGCAAAAAGTTTGTCCTTTCCCCCACTTTGCAAGTTCATCATTCGCAATCTATCCGCCCCATGCAGAAAAAACAAGCGGCCCCACGACTGGAACCGCTTGGCTATAATTACCCATTAAATTACAGGAAGTATTAATCGCTTATCGCATGACCTTAACAGTCGATACACTACCATCAGTATAGGTGGTGACTACAATGTTAATGCCATCAAACGGAGTCTCGCTCTCCTGGCCAGCCACGTTGATGTAGCGCACGCCAGCAATCTGCCTTCCAGCTGTGATATCCTCGACACCCGAACCAGAGTTCACCGCAGCCATGGCATCGCCAGCGATAAAGGTGAGGTGGTTGGGAGTAACGAGTGACACATTGGTCAAGGTCATGGTCGTGCCCTCGCCGGGGACAAAGTCATCATCGGCAATCAGGTTGAGCTGCATCACATTACCCTCATTGCCTGTATAGGTGGCATTGGGCATCGAGATACCTATCAACGTATAGACATCCTGACCGTCCTCGTGCCTGATAGAATAGTATTCATGCTCCACGCCACGGTCGATGCCGTTAACACCCACGAGCCTTACTCCCTGCGGCAACACGAGTTCGCACTGCATGGCGATATAACTGTGCTCAATGTTGTTCAGTGCCACATCCACGGTGCACGTCTCGCCAGCCCTCATCGACACGGGTGCCATACTCAAGGCATCGGTCGTAGCACTGAACTGGGCATTAAGTTGCGAGCGGATGCGCTGCAACGACTTCGATGCGCTACCCGTGAGCAGCATATCGATCAGAGCAGACACGTCGGCAATCGACACATCGCCATCCTGAGTCACATCAGCAGCCTTTAAGTTGATATCGTCGATACTTGCTCCACCCAGCAGGTAGTCAATCAAAGTGGAGACATCGCTGATGCTCACCGATCCGTCGTTGTTCACATCACCCAGGACGTAGTCATCTTCCCCGCTCTGGAAGAAGAAGTTCATCCACTGGTCAGCCTCCTTGTAGAGCTCAAGGCTCTCACTGGTGGAGGCAAAGAGGGGTACAGAGGGCTGGTCAACACCTGCCCAAACATTGCTACCCAACTCTGGAACAGTGGTGGCGCCAGTCTTCAAGGTCTGCATTCCCACCATGCCAGCCATCGCATAGTCGCCCAGATAGGTCAACGTGGCAGGCAAACGCATGGTATCGATGGGGGCGCTCACGTCATACAAGGCATAGTTTCCAAGGTAGGTAACACCCTTGACAAGCATGTTGCCGGCATTGAGCAGGCTATCGCCAGCAAAGGCATAATCCTCGACGCGCTCAATGGTGTGGTAGCGCTGGGGTGCGCCCTTGGGGACGTTGCCCATACCGTTATCATGCCCGCCGTTGCCGCTGTGGCCTATGCCGGGAAAAGTGACATTTCTCAATTGGGGGTTGTGGGCCAGCGCGCCCTCGCCCATGACGGTCATACCATCGGCAAGCGACAAGCTCTCCAGCTTAGTCTGCGCCAGGGCCCAATTGCCGATGGTGCCCAGCCCCATGGTGCTTAGGTCAATATACTCAAGACCCGAATTGATGAATGCCTCATCACTGATGCGCGAAATGCGGCACGAGGGATCAATATTGATGGTCTGCAACGATGTGCAGCCGTTGAACACGCCGTTAAGGATAGCCGTCACATGTGCGCCAAGTTGCACGTTGCTCAGCTGGATGTCGCCCAGGAAGGCATAATCGCCCACGATGGGCACGTCGATAGCCACGCTCTTCAGTGCCTCGCAACGCGAGAACACACCCTTGCCCATGGTGAGCACCGTTGAGGGGACTTCAATACCAGTCAGGCCACTGCCTGCGAAGGCATAGTCCTCAATTGCCGTTACTTTTGAAGGGATGACCACACTTTCCAGTCTGTCACAACCCGCAAATGCGGCATAACCGATAGTCACCAAATTGATCGGCAGAACCACCGAGGTCAACTTCTTGCCAAAAAAGGCAGTACGGGGAATCGATGAAGCGGGATAACTCGACACGGTGCCATAGAGTGACATGCTCTGGTTACAAGCCTCGATAGTAACGTTACTCAGGTCTATCGACGTCAGTTCATTCAACTCGTTGCTGATGAACAGGAAGTCACGGGCATCCATTGTGCCAGAGATCTTCAGCTCGGTAATCTGCAAGTCACTGATTCGGGTCGAGAGCGTTCCCGAACTGTTTCGCACGGTAATGGCTTGGCTACACATAACCGAAGCCGTTGCCAGCAACAGGAATAACAATTTGCGCATATTGTTTCGTTCTTTTTTAGATGTATTTCCACTAATAACCTGCAAATGTACACATTATTTCCATCCCCACGTGACTTTTAACTTTTTTTTTGTTCCCATCGTCCACAAGCCATGGTAAATGGTGGAACAATCGATGCATGAAGGGTCGCAGGATGCCTCTGCTCGAGACTGTCTGCGGCCCTTCATGCATCAGTTTATCAGATTTTGGCAGCTAGAACCTCAATACCTTGGCTGCATGGCTACTGCCGTCGCTATACCGTGTCACGACGATGTTCACCCCCTTGAACGGGCATTCGCTTCTCTCGCCCATCACATTGTAATAGGTCACTTCCACAACCTCCTTGGCACTCTTGACGGTCTTGACGCTTGTGGGGTTGGGATGACCCGCGGGCAAATCAATAGGCATGATGCCGAAGGCAGCACTGGGTTCTGCACCCGGAGCTCTGTGCTGGTGGCCGTAATCATCGTTGGTGCGCGTCACAATGGCATGGAACAGATAGGGTTCGCCATAATCGAGCGCATCGGGATTCATGCTCAAGGGGCTGCCGTACTCTGCCTCGTCATCGCCGCCGCGCAGTCTGTTGTAGTCCCATGTGAGCACATCGAACGCACCCGACAGGTCATAGCCATTGATGGACGTGCCATCGGTGGCAAGGACATCAAACCGGCCATTACCCATCCACACGGCCCACACTTGGGCAACCTCTTGGACCTTGGGGTTCATCAGGAACAATTTTTTGCCTTCTACAACCGAAGCCTGTCCTGCCTCCGCGCCGTCACCATAGGGCTCATTCAGGTTCTCGAGCAGGAAGTTGGCTGGCGTGTAATGGTTATAGTAATAAACCACTCCGGGCGAAGTCTCCTGGTAGTCGCAGTTGTAACCAGGATAACCTGTCACGTCGTTCTCGTCAACCTTGTCAGGTACATTGGTGAGCTTGATGGTGTAGTTCATGTCATCGGTATAGTATCCCTTGACCGAGCCACCCTGCAAACGGCGGCTGGCGTAGTTGAATGCGCTCTCACCATCCAGAGCGCTGAAGTCCAGCACGACCCAGTTGCTCTGGTCCCACTCATCCTTGGTCTCAAAACCCCAGATGTCTTTCACATAGTCGGCCTGTTCGTCGGTCTTGAAGGTTTTGTCGATCGACGCATTGCCCTGGTCCTTGGCCCACAACTTGTTCACACCCAATTCGGGATTGACAACGGCCCACACACCGATGAGCTCGTCGCTCACCTGCACTTTTTTGTTGCCCACAATCGGCTCCACGGCCTCCTCGCTCGACTCGATTTCGGCCAGCGTGGCAATGGTGGTGGGATCGGCCACACGGGTATAGGTCGCGCTGACGGTCTCACTGGTGACACCATTGCTGGTCGAGCGGGCATAAATCGTCACGCTGCCGCCCTCCTCGTTGACCGTTGCGCTGAAGCCGTCGGTGTAGGTCTGCCAGGCTCCGTTGTCGGTTCTCCACTCGATGACTCCTGCGGGACTGGCGGTAATGGTGCCGCTGATGGTTGGTCCCGTGAAGGTGGTACCATCGGCAGGAGTAATGGTCACGTTGATGGCATATCTCTCGATCTTGAACTGGTTCAGCGCGGGGTTGATGGTAATGGTATATGTACCGGGAACCAGCTTGATGGTATTCAGCTTGTAAACGGTGTCCAGGTCGCAATAGATGCCATTCAAGCTACTCTCATCAAAAAACCACTGCTGGCCAAATTCAGGCTCGCCATCATTGTTATTGCATCGGGGACCAAAACGGTTGTCTCCCAAATTGTCGTAGTTGTCGGCATTCAGTGACTTGGTGAAGTACAGCCATGCATAACCCGTATTACCGGCATTGGCCGTGATAGTCTTGGTATAGATGCCGTCCTCTTTTTCCATCTCCACGCCAGTGACCGGGGTCCAACCCAGGCCATTGACATCACCCACAATGTAGATGGGACCGTCATAGAGGTAATTGACATTGACCTGCTCGGTCAAGCCGCTGCTGGCTGCATTGACAAGGCCCGTAGCACTCAACGCATATCCATTGTAGGCCACACCGACCATTTGATCATGAACTTCGCCCGAGACAGGAGCGATACTGCCCGGATTAACCGTGAAATTGCTGGAGTGAGATGGGTCAATCGTGATGGCGACATCGCCAGTCAGTTGAGAGCCGTTCACGGCAAAGGAAGCATTTCTTGCACCAGCCTCGCTGGTGTCGGTAATGGACAGAGTCGCCGGTGATACCGACAACGACGGATCAGGGCTTGCGGCACGGCGATAATAAATGTACGGCTCAGGGTTGGGAGATGTACTTAGATAGCAAGAATAAATTTTACTATCGGGATTAAAACGCAAAATATTACGTTCGTACTCACCTTGGAAAGTCACAATCGCTGTTCTTGTTTCTGAAATTGCAATCGTAGCCTTGGCATTGTCATTTGCCTCATCTTGGGTCTTCAAGTGGTTAGCGGTGTTGCTTGCCGCATAGATGTATCTACCGTCATGGGTCTTGAAATACCATCCCTCGGATGATCCTTCAAGTGTAAACACCTCGGTGTTTTCCGTAGCAGCAACCGTCAAGTCGTCGCCAACCGTGACGTTGGTCGAACCACGGTTGCTACTGTTTTGCTTGATACTCATGGCATAAGCATCACCAGCGGCCGCGGCGTTGACAAAGATAATCTCATCACCAGGATGCAAAAGGCTGGCATCGGTGAGCAAGCCAAAGTCACCGCTACCGCCGCCACCGGCAGTGTTGATGGTGTAGGGGTTGCTGGTGGCAACAGGGCTGTTGTCCAAGCCACTCTTGACGGCCATGGCCTTGACCGTGCAACTCTCGGTCAGAGTAACCTTACCGCCATTCTCGATGCTGATGCCGCCCACCACGGGATCCGACCCGTCGGTGGTATAGTAGATAGTAGCACCGTCGGTGGCACTGGCAATGGTCACATCGGCCGTTCCTGTAAAAATGCCACCGTCAGGTGAAAACACGGGAGCTGCGCAATCCTCAAGATCCTCAACATATAGATGTGCAACTGTTCCCTTGCCGAACAAACCAAAGAGGTTGCTGGAATTACACCTAATAAATTTTGTCGTGTTGCTATTGTTCTGTATCGTGCCTGAATTGGCCACTGTCCACTTCAAATCGGCATAGTTGGGCGTGCTACTTGTGCCAAAGTAATCTGCGCTAGAGCTTCCCATGCCCAAATACCTGTTATCGGAATTCTTGAAGGTCCACGCGTTTAACGTGCCCCCAAGGGTAAATTCTGCAACGCTGGTCCCTGCAATATCAACCCTGCCGTTTACAATGGCCAAATCGGTGACAGGAACGCCATAACCATTAGAATTAAGAGCGCCCATGCCTACCAATGTGGTATCGTTCTCATGCATGACAACACACTTCTTGCCTGCTACAAGATCGCTGGTACTGGTCACCTTGCGATACCACTTGGGTTCGACGGGGTCGCCACCCTCTGCTTCCCAGACTATCGTCACCGAGGTGAGATATAGCATACCATTCAATGAACGGAAACCAATGTACTCATAATCGCCATCAATCGTCAATGATGTACTCGTGCCATTGACGATTGTCCCCAGCAAAGTGCCCTGGCTGCTTGTGTTATACAATTCACCGGCGGCCGTGTAGGAAGTATTCTTACCGTAAACATTCAGTGTTCCACCCGATGAAGTGTGACTATTCCACACCACAGTAACGCTTTTTACCTTGCCGCCCGATGCTGTAGTGACAATCCCACTGTTACTGTTGCTTGAGCGCAACTGGATTGAACTGTAGCCGCCAGCACAATTGCCAGCATACACAGCACCCGAGGCAGCTGTTTTTCCAGAGAAATTAGAGAAACTTGTCCCTGTAATCCCCGTGATTCCAGGGTTCAGGACATCAGACTTTTCTGTTGCCCAGCCGACAGAGAATGCCAGCATGAACATTAAGAAAAAAGTGTGTAATTTGTACATGAATGTTAGTTGTTAATTAGTTGATTATTTGTGGAAATATAATATCATAGCAATATTATCATGTTCTTCAAATCCATGCTTGAAGAACAGATTTTGTACCTGAATTTGAGCACAAAATTAGTTAATTTTGGTGGTGCTGAAAACAAAAAGTGGCACCATGTTGCATTTTTTTACATTAATACGTTTTAAACAGGTAGCTATCATGTGCGTGGGACCAGATGGCGATTCTTCATAATTATTACTCATTATTTTGACACCCTATTAAAAAAAGGTAATGATATAGCTGTTGGCCCAAATATCTAATGAATGCAGTCCAAAAGGGCTGCATTTTGTTTATGCGTTCTAAATGGGCATCTTACTCATTAGAAGGTTCATTATTATTTAAGAAATCTTTTAGTTCGTCAAGAATATCATCTATATTTTTGAGAACGTCATGTCTCACATTATTAAGTGTCATTCTGTCCACAATTAACTTACCATAATATCTATAAACACTATAAGTATCATCGCTGTTCTTCACATAGAATGATATGGTTGAAATTCCTCCAAAAGAGCCTTTTTCGCCATTTATCACAAATGTATCGTTTTCCGTATAGTTACTGATGTTATTGAGATACCTGACCCAAACATCCATACCATTATCGAATATATCAGAAATGCATTTATAAGAAAAAGAAGTTGACGAATAAATATCGTCCAATCCACCTACAGTTTTTATTAATTCAAACATAATCGTTTAATCTTATAATATGAAATAACAAAAATACTATTTTTTAACGACGTTCACCTATTTATTATAATAAGATAACATAATGAACGAGAATTTAACAAAGTTATACAATAATCTCAGATTAGAGGGGTTGGATGATTCGCACATTAAAGAAATCATACGTGAAATCAATGTGTATTGGGATTACATAGGAGATTTAGAATGGAATGATATTGGATATATTGACATAATAAAAGAGATATCGATAGCAAGTTTCCTAAAAGCAAAATTTGATGACGAAAATAAAGTCTCGGTAATGCGTAAAACAATGGTATATAGAGACGAAGATAATTGTATTTTCAAACCATCTAACTTTTTTGAATCAAGTATTATAGGTGAACCTATCTGCTGTTTTGCGAATAATGAGAATTATTGGGATGAACACTATAATGAATATGATGAGGCTATTTATTACGTGTATGATGTAGTGAGGTTGGGTGATGTTGATGACTTTGTTGCAATAACGGTTCGACCACATGGCAGGGCACTTGTTCTTGATAAGGGGCATAATTGGAAGACTCCGCAAGATAGCATAAGATACATAAGAGGTTTAGGCAATGGTGCATCTGTCATCAAGACAAAAGATGGTAAGCCGATACAATTGGAAACAAACAACAATAACGATATAAAAACTGAGAACTATATGAGGAACAATAAAAGAACTATTAGACTTACAGAATCAGACTTGCATAGAGTGATTAAAGAATCTGTCAGAAGAATATTGAACGAAGATTATTATGACCACAACAAATCAGACCATGAGAATCAATTAACAATAGATGAATTAATGGGCTATTGGGAGCGGTATGGTGGTTTAAATGAACGTGTAGAGGTATTTGATGGTGTAAACGGTTTTAAAACTGTTCATTGGGCTGATGGTAATTTACTGTTCTTATCTCGTAAAGACTATGATACATATCTGAAGCGTGGAGAAGAATCTGAAAGAGAATGGGCCGAAGAACATGGTGGTAAATACGGTGTCGGTGAAGGTAATCAGTACTTGTCAAATCCATCAAGTTTACCCGCAGGTTTGCATTAATTAAGCCGCAACGCACAGTTTAACCTCATTCCAACGAACAATCAAACCAATTGACTTGGCGAACATGTGGGCGAATCTCTCCGATTCGTCCATTTTTCGTGTATTCCAACGATACACGGCCTCGTCAATGTATTGCTGAAGGTGCTCGTCACTAACGTCATGGTAGCAACCCGTAATCATCCTACGGAAATGACTCCAAAAACCCTCAATGGTATTGGTGAAAATGTCCCCAATCGCGTACTGTTCAGCACCGTGATTAACGATGTCATGGCCATAACCTAACTTGTTTAGACCATTGTAAGCGTTCAACTCATCGGTAATGACTGTTGAACCCTCAGCAACGAACTGCTTGATAATGGGCTGCAACGTGGCCTTATCTGTCTTCTCAACCACAAATGCGTGAACGTAACTCATGGGAATAACGTCACCCTTTTCATCCTCGATATAGGTACGCTCCATCATACCGAATACGGGGGTCTTGGTCTTGGTTGAACGGCCTTGGGTATGGGGCGTTCTCATGGATTTGTGCTTCCACTTCTCCTTGCCACCGATATACACCTCATCACACTCCACAGTGCCCTCAAAAGCCTCAGAATCGCTCTGAGGATAGAGCAGACGGATTTTCTGCAACATATACCATGCACTTGCTTGGGTGATATCAAGGTCACGGCTCAACTGATGAGAGGAAACACCCTTCTTATGGCTGCTGATAAGGTACATGGCCACGAACCACTTGATAAGCGGCAACTTGGTATTCTCGAAGATTGTACCCACGAGACAGGAGAAGTTCTTGAGACAGTGGTTGCAACGAAAACGTCCGTCACCACGCTTGGAGCAATGATGTGTGCCACAGTAGGGGCAAACCACGTCACCGTCAGCCCAACGTGACTCGATGATGGCCTGTTGGCACTTCTCCTTAGTGTTGAAGTAAGAAGTGAGCGAGATAATGTTGTTGAACCTGTTGAAATCAATTGCCTTCATACTACTTTTTCGTTTTCTTATTATTGTAGTACAAAGAACGTAAAAAGTCCAGACATAACGAAATTATTTTAGCTAAAGAATGCTAGAAAACCCGCAAACCGATAAAGATTCGCGGGTTTTAGTGGGCCGATGGTATCACTATCACAATAAAAATCACCGACAACTCATTGTAGTGCCGATGATTTTTAGTACTTTTGTGCTACGGCTATCGCATAAAGAAACTTGCGAGAAACAAAGCCGTAGAAAGGAGTTATCAGCCCATGAAAAAAACAAGTATTTTTTCAGAAGCGTGGCGTAATGAGGTCTTAGTCCTTATGAACCGTGTATTAGCGGTACGCCTCTAACAAGTTTCGGAGTGTGGTGGTGAAGTATAGTAGCCACCATTCTTCTATATAAATAGACGCTTTTTCTTTCTCATCAATAATTATTTGGGCCAACAGCTATATCATTGCCTAAAAAAATGTACCTTTGTGTAGTTTTTAAAACGGCACTTGCGTCTAAGGTGTAAATAACATAGATGGGACCCACTTCAAATTGAAATGAATATGGCAACTCAAAACAACTGCGCCACCATTGCAATAATGCTCAGAGTACTGGGCATCACGCTCCTTGTAGCAGCCACCGCGACTTGGCTGGGCGGTGACCCTTCCATGAAGAGGACTTCAACGTGATGATGGCACAGGAGATGCCGTCCATCCCTGTGGACGACGCTGTGCGCGTCGGCGCTGTCATGTCGGCAATCGCCATCCTGGCAGTTTCGTTCAAATGGTTATTCTGGCTGTCGGCGAGGCCGACGACCTCGCGACATCTACAAGCAGCAATAACAACTCTTGACAATAATAATAACCTATAAAAACTTAAGAGCAATGAAAAAAACCAGTTTTAAATCGATGATTGGCATTGCCATCATGATCATGGCAAGCCTGGGTAGCGTGGCTCACGGCCAGAACTTCAACGGCACGTGGCAGGGCACCCTGGAGGCGGGTGTTTATTCACTGATGCTGGTCTTCCACATTGAACAGACCGACCAAGGCGTTACCGTCACGTGGGATTCACCCGACCAAGGCGGATTCAACTTGCCGGCAACAGCCATAATCACGGGCAATGAACTGAAAGTGGACATTCCCGACTCCTACGCCAAGTACAATGCCACGTTGAAGAGCGACACGCTGGACGGCGTCTTCAGCCAGATGGGCGCCAACATGCCCCTGCGCCTGACCCGCAAGAGCGGTGAGGACGACACTAACCGCCGTCCCCAGGAAGCCGCTATCGAGGCCGACGACAATAAGCCCTACCATGCCGAGGAGGTGACCTTCACCAACGACGGCATCACCTTTGCCGGCACGTTGACCGTGCCCAATAGCGGCAACCAGTTTCCCGCAGTGGCGCTGATTGCCGGATCCGGCCCGCATGACCGCAACGAGGAGGTCTTCATGCACAAGCCGTTCCTGCTGCTGGCCGACGCGTTGAGCCGCAATGGTTTTGCCGTGCTGCGCTATGACGAGCGTGGCGTGGGCGCTACAGTCGGCGGTAACCCGTTAGCTCCCACCGAGCCGCTGGCAACCGATGCCATGGCTGCCCTGCGTTACCTCAAGTCACGCCCCGAGGTGGATGCTACCCGTGCGGGCCTGATGGGCCACAGCGAGGGTGGCATGATTGCCATCATGAACGCAGCACAGCACCCCGATGAAGTTCCCTTTATCGTGTCGCTGGCAGGAACCGGCGTTAACGGCGTCGAACTGGGCATGCAGCAAGTCAGGCTCATGAATAAAGCCATGGGAACGGTGCCCGATTCTGCCGAGATGCGGCTATCCGAAGAGATATTCAAAACCATAGCCGCCGAGAAAGACTCTGTCACCTTGCGCAACAAGTTGATCGCCTTCTATCAAAGTCATCCCGAACTATTGAAAGATGTGGGTGACAAGATGACCATCGACGAATTAGTGGATATGTACTTCATCACGAGTTGCATCTTCCAGTATGACCCCACCGAGAACCTCAAGCGTGTCAAGTGCCCCATGCTCGCCATCAACGGCATGCTGGACGCCCAAGTGGCCTGTGAGGAAAACCTGGACGCCATCAAGCGACTCGTGCCGCATGCCACGGTGAAGCCTTATGAAGGCCTGAACCACTTCTTCCAGACGTGCAGCGGATGGGTGGGCAGCACACAGTATGCCGTCATCCGCGAGACCATGGCTCCCCAGGTGCTGGAGGATATCGTCAACTGGCTGAAAGACGTCACCCGCAAGTAAAAAAAGTATTGTATAAATCTAAATGCTTGACGACTAGGAGGTCATCAACGGCAAGCGCTAGCCAACCGAGATAGTCAGGGTATATATCATCGGGAGCGAGAGGCCTTGAGGCCCAGTCGCTCCCGATTTCTCATCTTGCCGTTCCGGACGATTGCAAGGCTGGGAAATGCAATTTTCAGCCAAAATGTTTTGTAATTGTGTAAAAATTGTACTTTTGTGTAGTTTTTGAAATCATGGGTGCGTCTAATGAATAGAAATAACTAAAACCAATACATATATATTTATCAATTTAATCATGAAAGTTATGAACATGAAGAGAATCTTTTCGATGTTGATGTTGATGCTGATGGCATTCAGCTTCAATGTGATGATGGCACAGGAGATGCCGCCCATCCCCGTGGACGACGCTGTGCGCATCGGTAAACTGGATTGCGGACTGACCTACTACATCCGCCACAACAACTATCCCGAGCACCGTGTAAACTTCTACATCGCCCAGCGCGTGGGCTCCATCCAGGAGGAGGAGAACCAGCGTGGCCTGGCCCACTTCCTGGAGCACATGGCCTTTAACGGCAGTGAGCACTTCAACGGCGAGGGCAAGGGCATCATCGACTACACCCGCTCGCTGGGTGTGAACTTCGGTGGCGACTTGAATGCCTACACCAGCATCGCCGAGACCGTCTATAACATCAACGACGTGCCCAGCACGCGCCAGAGCGCCATCG
>CAMJZI010000030.1 GCA_946410185.1 uncultured Porphyromonadaceae bacterium | reverse complement strand
ACGAGCGCCGCGACGGCAAGTGCCCGCAGCACGTGCTCGACGCTCTGGCCAAGGTGGGTGCCAAGCCCGAAAACACCTCGTTCGGCTCTTGCGTATTCGCTCACAAGCCCGGTGACGGTTCCGCCCGTGAGCAGGCCGCATCGTGCCAGAAGGTGCTCGGCGGTGACGCCAACATCTGCTACGAGTACGCTACCAAGCGCTACCGCAGCAACTGCATCAACTGGGGTATCGTTCCCTTCACCATCGCTCCCGATGTTGAGTTCAACTACAACCCCGGTGACATGGTATTTGTGCCCGGCATCCGCGAGGCCATCATCAGCGGCAAGGAGGAGATCGATGCCAAGGTTATCGCTGCCGACGGCGTGCATGACCTGCACCTGTTCTTCCAGAACCTGACCCAGGACGAGCGCACCATCCTCGCCGAGGGCTGCCTGATGAACTTCTACGCTTCACAGAAGAAGTAATTCTAGTTATATTCCAGTCAAGGGCACCAATGCCCTTGACTGGAAGTTTAGAGGTTAGTGGTTAGAGACCCATCCACTAGACGGCAAAACACAAAACATCATTTATCAATCATTTATAAACGAAACTGATTATAATCAATTAAAATGGAAAAAATTAAGATGACCACTCCCCTGGTGGAGATGGACGGTGACGAGATGACCCGCATCCTGTGGAAGATGATCAAGGACGACCTGATTCTTCCGTTTGTTGACCTCAAGAGTGAGTACTATGACCTGGGTCTGGTAAAGCGTGACGAGACTGGTGACAAGATCACCGTCGAGGCTGCCGAGGCTACCAAGAAGTATGGTGTTGCCGTGAAGTGCGCCACCATCACCCCCAACCTCAAGCGCATGGACGAGTACAAGCTGCACGAGATGTGGAAGAGCCCCAACGGCACCATCCGTTCGATTCTCGACGGTACCGTATTCCGCGCTCCCATCACCATCCCCAGCATCCACCCCGTTGTAAAGAACTGGGAGAAGCCCATCACCATCGCTCGTCATGCCTATGGCGACGTTTACAAGAGTGTTGAGCTGCGTGCCGACGAGCCTGGCACCGCCAAGCTGGTCTTTGACGGCGTTAGCGGCAAGCACGAGGAGATCGTTATCCACGAGTTCAAGGGCGAAGGCGTCCTCCAGGGCATGCACAACCTGGACAAGTCCATCCGTTCGTTTGCTCACAGCTGCTTCAAGTATGCTATCGACACCAAGCAGGATCTGTGGTTCTCGACCAAGGACACCATCAGCAAGAAGTATGACGCTCAGTTCCGCATCATCTTTGAGGAGGTTTACGAGCAGAACTACAAGGCTGAGTTCGAGAAGCTGGGTCTGGAGTACTTCTACACCCTGATCGACGACGCCGTTGCTCGCGTGATCCGCAGCAAGGGTGGTTACATCTGGGCCTGCAAGAACTACGACGGCGACGTGATGAGCGACATGGTCAGCACCGCCTTTGGTTCACTGGCTATGATGACCAGCGTGCTCGTTAGCCCCGAGGGCAACTACGAGTATGAGGCCGCTCACGGCACCGTAACCCGTCACTACTACAAGTACCTCGCTGGAGAGGAGACCTCGACCAACCCCATGGCTACCATCTTTGCATGGAGCGGCGCCCTGCGCAAGCGTGGCGAGAAGGACGGTCTGAAGGACCTCATGAACTTCGGTGACCAGCTCGAGGCTGCTTGCTTCGACACCCTGAACGCCGGCATCGTGACCAAGGACCTCGTGAACCTCATGGAGGGTGTTGAGGCCAAGGCTGTCAACAGCGCCGACTTCATCAAGGCCATCCGCACCAACCTCGAGAAGCGCCTCGGCTAATCCCGCCTGACGTTTCTTAACGAGAAACCCTAACGGGGGCTGCGACAACCACTGCCGCAGCCCTCCTGTTTTATCTACGGGCTACCAGCCCGTAAAACTTAAACAACACCACAAGGATGAATCGTCAGAGCATTACGAGCTGCTAGCTCGTAATCAATCAAGCCCCATGAGCTCTCATCCCAAATGGAAATTCCCGTTGCTGATGTCGCGCGATAACGCATTCAAGGCCTCGCATTGAGCACGTGTTATCTTGCGGTAATCGTCGTGGTGAGGCCATGGAGCGACAAGCAGCAGGCGCCCCTCGGAGCAGGCGTCAAACTGGCGGCCGCTGGGCTTCTGATAGGGGGAGAAACCATTTTCAAGAAGTAGAATGATAGGATAACCTGCCTCAAAAGCACAGCCCATCACTTCTTTCTCACCATGACTGATGCAGGGAGAAACGAGTACAGCGCCTTGACTGGCCATGGATAGAAACCGCTTGCATTCATCATCAATCTCTGCATCCGTGAGTCGTCTTGAACACTTGACGGCCACCTTATTGGGATAATCCAACAAAAAACGGTTTCCCATGATTGTAACGGGAGTCGAACCGATGACAATGCCCACTTGCTGATGAAATAGTTTGGGATGATTGTGTTTTACCCATAGACGCCGAGGGTTGTCCATCAGATATTTAATCCAACGGTCCAACTGCCCAGGGCCTTGCAAGATGCGATCATTATACCCTTCCTCCCATGACAGTTCGCCCTCTACACCCATTTGCCTGATGGCATCTCGACACCCCTTTTTGAGCCCTTGTATCAATCGTCCCAAATGCTGTGGAAGCGGCTTCATAACATAGATGATGCCGTGTACATGGTCTGGCATAAGCTGGAAGCCAAGCAATTTGACTTGAGGGTGATACTGAGGGAGCTCCCGCCATGCTCTTTTGACCGCAAGACCAAGTTGGGAGGGAGAAACCCATGGCAATCGATGATTATCATCTGGACCAAACAACGTGCCTAAGATGGGACGACGTCCCTCAACGCATAGCGTCACCAAATAGATGGCAACACCACTATAATCATGCCCAATCTTTCGACGCTTCATCGACGGATTGACGACGAGTTCGGGATGAGCTTTTATCCAGCGTTTCCTGCGTTCATTACTGTTATCCATAAGGACAAATTTAATCATAATCCTTCAACTCAGGCTTATATTCTCGAAAAAATAGCATCCAGTTTATTGATTTTGACTCAATTTACTTTATATTTGCGGGTGAGTAACCAACTTTTGTTTTAACCATTATTATTGATTCAAGTTATGAAACGTACAATTACTCTTATCACTCTGGTTGCAGCACTGCTCATCCCGAGCATGGCCAGCGCTCAACGCATGCCCGCCAAGGCCGGCATGAGGCTCTCGCAGTTCAAGGCTCCCGCCGCTGCTCCCGCACGGGTCGAGGAAGATCCCATCATGGATGTACCCGAAGGCACCCTGCATGACAACATGTACGCCACCTCGTCGGCCTACGGCCTGGGATTTGGCGACATCTATATCCAGGAGGTGGACGGTGGCATCGGCAAGGTTGTTGAAGGCACCGATGGCAACCTCTACATCTACAATCCCATCTCACAGGGCTACATCTGGTTCTCCATCCTGCCCTGGATCAAAGCCGAGCCCACCGACGACGGGAAATATGTCGTGAAACTGCCCCAGCTCTACATTCTGGACTATGGCGATCCCTACTATGCCTATTGCATGCACTATGACGAGGATGAGGGCATGCCCGTGGTTGAAGATGAAGGCGAGATCGAGTTCACCTGGGAAAACGGCGTTCTCACCCAGTTGGGCGACAAGTACATTGGCCTGTGTGACGCCACCGCCGACTGGTTCTACATGGCCGACCAGCATATCGTCTATGCGCCCCAGACCGACGAGCCCATCATCTTGACGGATGACGACATGTACATCCAGAGCTACACGCTGACCTACCTGTCCGACCCCACCGACCTCACCCAGACCAAGGAGACCGTGGTGAGTGTGGCTATCGATGGTCAGGACATCTACATGGGCAACCTCAACGACAATAATCCCGATTCGTTTATCAAGGGAACTCTCATTGACGGCAAGGCCACCTTCCCCACCCGTCAATACCTGGGCGTTGATGCCTATTATAACGGCCACATCTATGTGCTCACCGGCGATGCCTATGTTGACACCGAGACCTACGGCAGCCCCGTGTTCAACTACAACCTCAACGACGAGATTGTCTTTAATGTAGATGAGGATGCCCGCAACATCGTTGCCGAGTGGCCTGCCGCCATGGTCACCAACGTTGGCCCCGCCACGCTCCAGATTCTCAGCGACTATGTGGCACCTGCCCTCACCGCCTTTGACGAAGTTCCTGCTGTTCCTGCCAATCCCGTCTTTACTGATGAGGACCTGACCATCAACAGTACGACCGGATTCAGCGTGCTGCACTTCACCATTCCCACGGTAGATGTTGACGGCAACAAGCTCAACGAGAACAAGCTGTATTACAACATCATCCTTGATGGGCAAGTATATACCTTTGAGCCCGAGACCTACATTGGCTTGACAAGTGCCATGACTGACATTCCCTATAAGTTCCAGGATAATATCAACTTTGATATCTATATCCTCAACGGCCGCCACACGGTATACCTTTACACCACCGACTTTGAGGTTGTGGGCGTGCAGAGCCTCTACACCGCTGGTGGCGAGCAAAACCGTTCGGAGATGATCTCTGTATTGAATCCCTCACCGTCGGGCATTGAAGAGCTGGCCGCTGGCGCTCAGGTTGTTGACACCCGCTACTATGACCTCACCGGCCGCGAGCTGGCCACGGCTCCCGCAACGGGACTCTACCTGCAGCGCGTCACCTACAGTGACGGCACCACCAGCGCAATCAAGGTAATGAAGTAATTATTTGTCAACGACACTTTTTTTATCGAGGGCTGCAGCACCAGTTGCCGCAGCCCTCGGTTTTTTCATTACAGGCTGACGCCCCGTTAAGTTAATTCTTGACAAAAAAAGATGATTATTTGTTTATGGGATTATGCAGAATGTAATAATAATGATGCGGTTATAAAAAAAAAGAACTACCTTTGCTGTGGCAAGGACTATCTTTTATTAAAACCAGGACTATGATCAGCTATTGGAAATGCAAGGATGGGTTCAGCGAGATACACCAGTGGAAGTCGGGGTGCTGGATCAAGGTCACCAATCCGACTATTGAGGACTTGGCCGTGCTCAAGCAACGCTTTGCTGTGCCTGATTTTACCCACGATGCCGAGGATATCGAGGAGCGCCCACGTGTTGACCACGAGGATAACTGGCTGCTGGTGTTTGTCCGCGTGCCCAACAAGAGTATCGACGAGGACGGTGACACGGTGTTCTCGACATCGCCGCTCGCCATCCTGATACGTGATGATGTGTTCATCACAGTCAACTACTATCCCACCGAGGTCCTCGACGACTTTATCAGGTGGAGCAATCGCCGCCACTTGAATGCCTGCAAGGGCTATGACCTGCTGCTCTCGCTGATGCTCTCCACAGCTGTGTGGTATTTGAAATACCTCAAGCAGATGAGCGCCATGATGAACGCAGCCGAGAATCGTCTTGAGAATAAGATGGACAACGATGAACTGATGCGCACCATGGGACTGGGTAAGTTCCTGATTTACTTCATCACATCGCTCAAGGGCGACATGGCCGTACTGACACGCCTCAAAAAGCGCCTGCGCGCACTGCCCCACGACGAGGATCTGCTCGAGGATGTCGAGATCGAGACCCAGCAGGCCCTTGACACCGCCAGCATCTACAACGACATTCTGGAACGTCAACAGGAGACCTATTCATCAATCATAGGCAACAACCTGAACCGTATCATGAAAACGCTCACAGTGGTAACCATCCTGCTGATGATTCCCACTGTGATAGCTGGTTACTATGGCATGAACGTGCCCAATGGCATGGAAGAGTGGTGGCTGGGATTCCCCTTTGCCGTGGTCCTGTCTCTGGTGCTTGTCGCTATCGGTTACTTCTTCATTCGCCACAGCAAGTACTTTAAATGAGCAGCTCGCCCGAGGCGACAACGGCACATTGTCCGCCCACCCATGAGATGCCGTCCGTTCCCAGCACGGTTGCCACTACCGACGGGCGCTCCATGGCCTCGCCCTGCATGAACTGGCATTCCTCGTCATGCTTGATGATATTGCGGCGGTACAGATAATAGGTCAACGCGGCGTTGGCTGTACCTGTCGCTGACTCCTCGGGCACACCATAGAGCGGCGCAAAGTCGCGCACATGGGCCGTGTAGCCATCATCACCGATGGCAAAGGCGTGCACGCCCACCACATTGAGTTCTCGGCTCAACTCGGTGAGAGCATCCATATCGGGTTTCAAAGCATTGAGCGTCTCCATATTGCCCACGGGCATGATGATGTCGGGCAAACCCGTCGAAATCACTTCGATGGGCATGTCGGTCCAGTCCTTTTCCATCGCACGGCGGCCAGCCATGATCTCGTGCAGATAATCAGCATCGAGCAGCGGCACAATCACCTGCGGCTCGGCCATCTGCATCATCACGTGGCCATTCACTTTCACCTTCAGGTCGCCGGCCAGCGTGTGGTTCAGGCACATGGAGCCCTCGGCAATAATGCCTTCACGCCGCAACAGGCCAAAGGTCGCTATCGTCGCATGGCCGCACAGGTCAACCTCGCTACAAGGCGTGAAATAGCGGACGGTGAACTCCGCCGGACCGTTCTGTTGTACGAAGGCGGTCTCGCTGTATCTCAACTCGGCGGCCACCTGTTGCATGAGTTTTTCATCGGGAAAAGGAGTTTTTTCCCCTAATAACACGACTCCCGCGGGATTGCCGCCAAAGGGCGTATCAGTAAATGCGTCAACAATAAAATATTTCATAGGTCATCCTTACTTGATTTCTAATCAATGACAAAAATAAAAAGATATGTTTACAATTGCAAATAAATATCCTCAAAATATGCTAATTGGGCCCATTTTACCACGATTACCTCACGGCAAGCCATAGGCCAAACACGCAGATGGCAATCAATACCATCTGCTAGCCTGGCTTGAGATTAATCAGGTATCTTTACAACTACAGTTTAACGCAGAGCAAAAGCGGCGCCGCCAACTCCTACCAGCTGCTGATAGGCCAGCACACCGGGCTGTGACAGTTCCACGCGGGTGTAGCTGCCGTCACGAGTGAGGATGTCAACATGGTTGTCGTCGACAAAGGTAAAGAGCTTCACCTCCTGACCATTGTTCTCGAGAGACCAGGAATTGTCCTTGGCGTTGAAATTGAAACGGGTCACCTGTTTGGTCTTTTGGTTGGTAATCACATAGCCGTTCGCGTTGCTGGCGACCAGGTACTGCGCATCCTTGCCGTCAATCACCCTGGT
This sequence comes from uncultured Porphyromonadaceae bacterium, assembly GCA_946410185.1. Classification (GTDB taxonomy): domain Bacteria; phylum Bacteroidota; class Bacteroidia; order Bacteroidales; family Muribaculaceae; genus Sodaliphilus. The sequence goes on along the minus strand of CAMJZI010000030.1, from coordinate 13,177 downwards.
CTGGGCTAAAGCTGGATTGTTGCCCGACCAGAATTCTATCGAGTTGAGAATCAACATGTCGGCAGCAAAGCACAACTCATACACGGGCAGAATCCACATGGCCACAAAGACAAGCTCGTTAACAAATTTGTCTCCCACGTGTTCATTCCAGGCCTTTACTTTATTGTATAAAGCAAAACTGCCTATGCAAGATTGCATCATCATTGATGCAGACAGGGCTACCACAGTAGCAACAATTAATTTCTTCTTTCTCATAATCAAATATCTTATTTATCCGGTTTTCTACATCATCAGCATCCTAGTCGGTATTGATGAAAAGGAATGCCAACTAACGTTTATAATTCTTCTTGTAGTTCTCATAACAATTAAGCACCTTGACCACATAGTCGACCGGCTCGGTGCCACGGCAATAGCCGTTGGTGCACACCGAGTCATTATAGTACTCGGGATCCATCTTCCAGAGCATCGCTTGCTCCACATTCTCGCTCCACACGCGCGGATTGAGCTCATACTTGCGAGCCAGGGCAATGGCATCGGTCACATGGCCAGAACCCGCATTGTATGCCGCCAGGACAAACTTGATGTGGTCGCCGGCAACGGCGCGTCCACGCATGATGCCGTCAAGCTCCTTAAGAATCTTGGACGCCACACGGATGCTCACCTCCGGATTGGCCAGATCGGCCTCCTGCACTCCAAATGACTTGGCCGTCTTGGGCATCACCTGCATGATTCCGCGCGCACCCATCCATGAGGTGGCATTGGGGTCAAAACCAGACTCTGAGAAGGCGATTGCCGCCAGCAAGCGCCAGTCCCATCCCATCTCCTGGGCATACTGCTTGAACACGTTGTCATAGGGAGATATGCCACCAGGTGGCGTTACGGCCAGTGTATCGACCTTGACCGAATCGGGTTTGGGACCACGGTTCATCTCAAAATAATGCTTCAAGGCCTTCTTGGAGTATTCCTGCGCATCCAGGCTCGCGGCCCACTCGTCGATGCTGTCGGCCAGCCACTTGTTCTTCTTCGACACGGCCCATGACGCATGCTGCGCAAATCCCACCCTCAGCTGGATGTTGATGCTGTCATAGTAAGTGAGATTCATCTGTGCGATGTCACTGTCCACGATGGTGAAGGGTATCTCATGACGGGAAACCTTCTGTATCAGCTCGGTGGGTAGTGCAGCCTCGCCCTCAACAAGATGAATCTTGATACCGCCGCCCAACTCGTTGTCGAGATTGCGGAGACGCGACTCATATTTCGAGCCTTTCTCGACAAACACGTCCTGACCGATCAGTTCGGTCACATCATGAATCAATCCCACGCCGCTGTGTTGCACCAGCACCTGATAGGTCTCGTTCACGGCGCCACAGTGAAGCACGCGCGACTTGAATTCGGCCGTGACAGGGATTTCACAAGCCAGCACATCAACGCTCTTGCTCTTGAGCATATCAAGCAAGGCGGGCAAGCTGCGCGCCACCTTAAAACGCAACGCTATGCCCCGTGAACGGGCAAAGTCGCAGATGCGGTCATAATCATACCCCATCGTGTCGCCCTTGAGAATAAAAAATCCCGTGGGGCTATACAGGGTACCCACATTCAGGGTATCGGGAAGACGATGCTGGTTCTTTACAGGCTGGTCGTCGCGATGGCACGAGAGTGTGCCCAGCAACAACCCGACCAACAGCAGTAGAGGCAAGAGATGACGCATAACCCGGCAGATCAATAGATTTTCGGACCTATCAGCAACAAGTAGATGAGCACCGCCGGCGACACCAGCAGCAGGCTGTCGATGCGGTCAAGTATGCCGCCATGGCCCGGCATGATGTTGCCCGAGTCCTTAACACCCACGGTGCGCTTGATTAATGACTCTACCAGGTCGCCAAAGGTGGAGAACACAGCCACCACCACACTCAAGCCCACCCATGTGGTCAATTCAGGCACCTGGAAGAACTCGTCAAACCAGGTGTGAGTCACATAGGCACCGGCAATGCATGCCACGATTCCGCCGAGGACCCCTTCCCATGATTTCTTGGGCGAGATGCGCTCAAACAGGCGATGACGTCCCAGCGTCATGCCAAAACAATAGGCGCCCGTGTCATAGAGCCAGATGAACATGAACATGCCTAACAGCAATCGGGGAGCCGTGATGCTCATTATGCTGTTGAGCAGCGCGACAGGCAAGGCCACATAGCCCAACGAGAGGAACGAGCGTTCCAGGCTGTGAACCGCGTTCTGGCTGGGCCTGTAGAGCTGCACGATGGTGCGCAGCAGCAAGTAGGCGGCAATGGGGAGCAGCCACATTGCCCGCTGCATGTGCTCAAACTCGGAATGGAGGTAAAACGCCACAAACAGTCCAACGCCTCCCAGCATGTCGATAAATGTCACGAGCCATGACTGCGTCGCGTCGTCCTTAGCCATCGACACCATCTCGCCCACACCCAGCACAATCAACAGCGGGAATACCAGCAAGTACATCACCGGTGAATTGTCAAGCAACAAGATGGCTGCCACAATAACTGCAATATAGATAGCTCCTGAAATGATGCGTTTAACTATGTTCATGATGCTTTATGTCTATTATTGGCTGCAAATTTACAATTTAATCATGATATAAACAATAGCTATATCCACTGGATAGAAAAAAACGGGTGCCACGGCCCGCACAGCACCTGATGGCACATCCCTGAAATCGTTGAAGCCCCCCTGCCAGTGGCGGGAAGGCTTCAATTGTTTTCTTTGGAGAGGGAGGCAGTTTCTGTTTCAGTTCAGAATCATCGACTCTAATCCCCTCGGCAACTCGACGTTAAACTCATAGGCTCTTGCAAACTGCTTGAGAAACTCGATGGTGGCCTTTTTGGGCCTCTTGACCGATGCGATAACGTCATTCTCTTTGTTTGTCGAAGTAGTCATTTTGTGCATAGGCAATCTGGTTTTTTAAATATTACAATCTTATAACGCAGTGCCATTGCATAATATTATATCATCGCCTGGTTTTAAGATTTTTTTTCTTTTTACCACAACAAACCCCTGCTACTAATCAATAGCGGCAGGGGACCTTACAAATTATGAAAAAAAATTACTACATATTCCGACTACTCGGTCAAGCGGTCAATGACCGTGCGTACAAGGTCTTCAACAGCTGTCTTGTAGTTGGGATTCACATCGGTTGCCACACGGTTGGCAATGATGGAGCACACGGTCATGGCCCGGTGACCCAGCATCAGGGCCATGCCCTGCAGGGCGCTGCTCTCCATCTCATAGTTGGTGATGTGGCCGCCATCATACTCAAACTTCTCGATTCGGCTGTTCAGTTCGGGCTCTGCCAGGTCGAGACGCACCCGGCGACCCTGGGGGCCATAGAAGCCGACGGCCGAGATCGTATAACCGCGCACCATATCATCACGGCCAATCTTCTCGACCAGCCAGGGATCGGCATCAACGACATAGGGCTTGGCAAACAGCCCGTTCCATTTCACAAAGTCACAGAACTTTTTCTCAAAGTCAAGGTCGGCCACCTTGTTACGGTCGGCATAATAGTTGATCACACCATCAAAGCCGATAGCCTTGGCAGCAATGACGGGAGTGCCAACGGGGACATAGGGCTGCAAGCCGCCCGAGGTGCCGATGCGCACGATGTTGAGCGTGCGGTGCTCGGCCCGCGGGGTGCGGGTCTTGAAGTCGATATTGGCCAGACCGTCAAGCTCGGTCATCACGATATCAATATTGTCAGGACCGATGCCGTGTGAGAGCGCCATGATGGGCTTGCCATGATAGGTGCCGCCAATGCCGTGGAACTCGCGGCTGGAGGTCTCCCAGTCACGGGTATCGAAATAGGAAGCAATCATGGTCACACGACCGGGATCGCCACACACGATAATGTTGTCGGTCAACTGCTCGGGCTTCACATGGATGTGAAATGCCGAACCATCATCATTGATGATAAACTCTGAATCGGGAATTCTATCAGTATTCATATCGTTGTGTTATTATCGTTCGATTTTGGTTAAAAAAGAAATTGTAAAGGTAGTACAGATTTCCCAATAAACAAAGGATGCACCCTTAAAAAGTGTGAAAAACCTCCTATGCCAGTGTATAGCGGCATCCAGGCAGGGTGGAAATCACGTTTTTGCAGTCGAGTTCCACAAGCAGGCTCATGAGCTTATAGACGGGAACCTGGAGGGTATCGGCAAGGGCATTGATGTGCACCTCGCCCTGGTTTCTTATCACATCCACTACTGCCTGCTCTTCTCGCGTCAAGTCGGGGAACAGTTCAAGTTGCCGGGGCTGCCCGCCCGTGCCCTCCCAGCGCATGGCAGCCATCAGGTCATCGGCGCTAGTGATCAGGGCCGCCTTGCTGGTGGCAATCAACTTGTTGCATCCTGCCGAGAACTCGTCACCGCAACGGCCCGGAACGGCCATCACGTCGCGGTTATAACTCATGGCAAGCGAGGCCGTGACCAGTGCGCCGCCCGAACCTGCCGACTCGACAATGACGGTGCAATCGCTCAAGGCGGCCACAATGCGGTTGCGTGCCAGGAAATTGCTCTTCTGCACGGCATCCTGGCTGGTGTAGTCGGTCAGGAGCATGCCGCCCTGCTTGACAATGGAGACGGCATCAGGGCGATGCATGGATGGATAGATGCGGTTCAAACCCCGCGGCAGCACCGCCACAGTGGACGCGCCATGCTTGAGGGCTGCTCGATGGGCAGCGATGTCGATGCCGTAAGCGAGACCGCTCACCACCACCAGGTCGGGCAACTGTTGCGCGAGTTCGCCGATGAGCGTGTCGCAAAAGCGGACGCCATACTGGGTGGCGTGCCTCGTGCCCACGACACTGATGACATGGGCGCTCTCGAGGTCACACTTGCCCAGGGAGTAGAACAAGGCGGGAGCATCAGGGGCCTCAATCAGCCGGTGTGGATAGGATTCATCCCTGAAGTAAGTGACACCGATGCCGTGCTCGTTGACAAAGGCGTCCTCCCTGACTGCGCGCTCCAGGCACTCGCGGCGATAGTCGTCGCGGTAAATCTTGCTGCGGCCGTGAGTCAAGGCACGCAGCTCCTTCTCGGTCATGGCAAAGAACGACTCCTCGCTGCCCACGACATCGAGTAGCTTGCGGGCCAGATCCACCCCCATGCCCTGCAGGTTGGCAAAGGCAATTCGGTAAGCCATTGGAGAATAGTCCCTTGTCATGGTTTGTCAAAGTATTTACTGAGGCGGGCAGCCAGGTCATCACCACGGTTGATGCGTCCGTTTCGCTCCATGCACACGATAGTGACAGCTGCGCTCACTACGAGTTCCCCACTGTGTTTCTTGAAAATATCCTGATAGAAGATGAAACGGGCGCCCTCACGCTCTATCCACAGGCGGCTCAGCATCACGTCACCGCTGCGCAACGGGGTGTGATAGTCGATGGTCATGCGCCTGACCACAGGCACCAGCCCCTCGCTGGTCAGACTGCCAAAGGGGATACCCTCTTGCTTGACAAAGGCATGACGCGTGTGCTCCAGATAATGCAGATAGACGGCATTGTTGACGATGCCCTCGCTGTCGAGCTCATAGTCACGCACCTCAATCTCGAGCGTGAAAAAATATTTGTCCTGCTCCATCATTCATTCAGTCATTTTAACCCCGCAAAGGTAATTGAAATTCACGAATCCAACAAGGAACCTGCCCGCTTGCCGATGATAGCTAGCGGGCAGGTTGTTATTCTTTGCTTGACGTCGGTGTGATTACTTCAGCCAGTCCTGTACCTTGTCGTTGGGGACCATGCGCTCCTCAAACACGTAAGCGCCAGTCTTCTCGGAGCGGACCATCTTGATCACCTTGCTCCATGAGCGTCCTTCACCAGTCTGAAGGGTTGCAACTACTTTCTTTGCCATAACTTAAAAATATCTTCGTTAAAAAGTTTGTACGGTAATTACTTAATCTCCTTGTGAACGGTCATGCGTTTCAGGTAAGGATTGTATTTCTTGAGCTCCAAACGCTCAGTGGTGTTCTTGCGGTTCTTGGTCGTGATGTAACGGCTGATTCCGGGAACGCCAGTGCCCTTCTGCTCGGTGCACTCGAGAATCACTTGCACGCGATCGCCTTTTGCTTTCTTTGCCATAATTCTGTTGCTCCTTTTTTACTGGTTGATAACTTGGATTTCGGTGAGGTGGCCATCCTCGGCAGCCTTCTTCAGGGCTGCGTCGAGACCCATCTTGTTAATGTTGCGCAAGCCTGATGCCGATACGGTCAAGCGGATCCACTGACCCTGCTCGGGCCAATAGAACTTGCGGTTGAAGACGTTAACGTTGAATTTACGTTTCGTCCTGCGCTTGGAGTGCGACACGTTGTTACCTGTGATCGCCTTCTTTCCGGTGATTTGACAAACCTTTGACATAGTTTCTCTTTCTTGTTTAGTTATTGTTCTTGTTTTACATTCTCAAAATAGTGACTCGCGCGCTACATGCCTGCCTGTACACAGAAAAACACAGGCGCAGCACAATATGATCGGGTGTGGACATCCAGCATAGTAAGGCCGCCCTACCCCTACCGGCGTGAGAAGTTCACCGGTCACACGGGGATGGAACAACTGTTGGGTGTCTCGCTCGTTTTATATCGTCCTACGCTTGACTGCCAGGCACTTAGCATCATAGCCTTGACATCGAAGTTTCAACGATCAAGTGTCACACTCTTGACTTGACTAACGCATGAGCATCATCGCCAGCAAGACATGTGCCGCGAAATCGGCTGCAAAGATAGACACAATTTTTGAACTACACAACACATTTACAACACTTTTTATCGTTATTTTGCTTTTATCCCATCACCAAAATGGGTGTGCGGCGCGACAAACAACACCTCACACCCAGTGTGCATTCATCATCACGGGCCCGTGCGGATTGCTATTTCCCGAGCAAGCGATCGATCAAGCAGGACACATCCGAGATCGACACTTTGCCATCGTCGTTCACATCGGCAGCAGCAGGCAATGATTCGTCCTCGATAAGAAGGTCGATCAGGCTGGACACGTCCGAGATGCCGGCGGCGGGTTTTCCCTCGAGCTGGATGTTGATGGGGGCCGCGCCCGCGCATTCCGCCCTGAGCGTTGCATAGTGGGGGCCATCATCGGTTGGCCGGTATATGATCCTCAACGTGCAGGTTTTCACAAGATTGCTCGACTTGACAATCATGTAGCTGAAGCATTTGGCTCCGGTAATCGAGATGTTGTAGTTGGCGATGCCGGCATTGTCAGGCAAAGCCATGAGCGTCTCGCCACCGCCTCTTCTCACCACAGGGGTATTGGGATCAGGCGGGATTTCGACATCAGCCCACCGCAAGACCTCGGTAGTAGTGGCCATAGAACCCACTGCAGCATAGAGTGCCAACGATGTCGAACCGATGATCGTGGCATTAATGTTATTGACCTGTGCGGTCATGGGAATCACCACATCCTGCATGCCCTGGCTGGACAGGACGAGATTGGCATTGCATGCACCCACAAACATGGGCACGAGCTTCACGGTAACGCTCACACCACTGGCCGCTTCCTGGGGCGTAATAGTGGCAGGCGCCACTTGGTACTGGTATCCGTGGCGGTCGCCATCAACCGTCAGCGTCACATCATTCATGAGATTGGAGCCGTGCACGGTAAAGGTCTGGCTGCGGGGATAACCGAGCACCAGCTCTCCGTAGTCCAACGCCTCTTGACTGACCACAACCATCGGGAGGACATCTTGTCCCAGCAACTGGATGACTGCAATGGCAAGCATCACCGTAAGTGAAGAAATCCTTTTCATCATTCTCATTATTATTATATATTATATTTGTTACTTTTATCACCATCATGGCTCCCCTGACGCATCGGGGAACTCAAGAATAGAAGTCCCGATAGCACTTATCGATGCCGTAAATTTAAGCCTAATTATTGAGACTTGCAACAATTTAAGGCACTGTTTGTGACAATCAGCGCACATTAACCATTTTCGGTAGCACCAGCCCTTGCAACGCCCGTGCAAACATGATGAGAGCCACCGACATAAGGCGACTTTGCAGTTTGTCGCGGGATGAGGAATTGGAGTTTTGGAAATTGAATCCTTGATGAACAATTCCTAAACGAAAACTGCCATTCCTGGCATTGGACAGCTCTACGAATGTCGGTTATCACACGCTTTACTGAAAAAAGTGACTTCTCGTGATGTCATTTACAAAGTCAAATCATCATTAAATGATTTTTTTTTGAAAATTTCTTCATTTATTTTTGTAAATTCAGAAAATGTGATTACCTTTGTGCACTCAAGCAAATTCATGAGCTATGGAATGAAAAATTGTTTATCGCAAGCTGTGAAGCCGCGAATGACTTTAAGTGCTTAGTAATGGTTTGTTTTACAGAACGATAACCCGGGTTATTATTCCCGGGTTTTTCGCTTTTTAGCCACCATGCCCCCAATGGGCAAGCATTAACACGGCTCAGCGGACAAAAAAAGAAACTAAAGACCAGCCACACTTGGCAGCCGGTCTCTAATTCACAAGTACACACCATCAATCGATGATGACGGTAATTTCACTTCTTGCGCCACAGGCGCGTCATGTCTTCGAGCGTTTTACCCTTGGTCTCGGGAACCAATTTCCAAACAAAGATGGCCGCCACGATGCACAAGATGCCATAGAGGCCGTAGGTGAGCAGATGACCTGCCTGGTCCCCCTCGTGGAACTCAAAGTTGAACATGGGCACAAATGAAGTGCTGACAATCCAGTTGAAAATCCACTGGAAGGCGACGGCAATCGCCACAGCCTTGCCACGCACGGTGTTGGGGAATATCTCGGCAATGAGCACCCAGCAGATGGGTCCCCAGCTGAACATGAAGCAAGCGCTATAGAGCATGAGCGAAATCATGCACAGCATGCCCAGATTGGGGTTGTCAAAGGCTAATGCCACGCCAAAGGCTCCCAGAGCCATACCCAGCGATCCGGTGATGAGCAGGGGCTTTCGGCCCAATTTCTCGACCGTGAACACAGCCACCAGGGTGAAGAGGATGTTGATCACGCCCATCACCACAGTGTTGACCATGGGATTGGTCATGCCCATCTCGTCAAAGATGCGTGGTGCATAGTACAGCACGGCATTGATGCCGACAATCTGCTGGAACACACTCAGCATGATGCCGATGAAGATGCACATGTAGCCGTAGGAGAATAGCTTCTCGGTCTTCTGGGTAATGGTGCTCTTGATGTCGGCGATGATGACCTCGGCCCTGGCCTTGCCATTGATGCGGGTGAGCACGTCAAACGCCTTCTGGTCCTGGCCCGCCATGACAAGGTAACGCGGTGTCTCGGGAACGAAACAGATGAGCAGGGTGAACAACCCCGCAGGAATAGCCTCGCTGCCGAACATGTAACGCCAACCTTCCTGGGTGGCCCACATGGCGCCCTCGGGGTTCATCACCTTGTTGATTCCGCCCACGATATCGATGTCGGGATTCTCGTGACTGCCCAGAATCATGAAGTTGACAAAATAAACCACGAGCTGACCAAAGATGATGGCAAACTGGTTCCATGACACGAGCATGCCGCGAATCTTGGTGGGTGACACCTCGCCGATGTACATGGGGCAGATGGCCGAAGCCAGGCCAACGCCCACACCGCCGACAATACGGTAGAAGTTGAAGGCCATGAGCAGATTCTTTGACGCTCCTTGCCCCTCAAAGAACAGGAACTCGGGATGCATGCTGCCCATGGCAGACAGGAAGAACAATATGCCGGCAAACACCAGCGAACGTTTACGGCCCCAGTTGGTTGCCAGCAAGCCCGAAATGGCGCTGCCGATGATGCAACCGATCAGGGCACTGGAACACGTCAAGCCATGCCATGCATCGGTGTGATTGTAATCGGTCGCCTGCATGAAAAATGCCTGCAGACCCTTCTCGGCGCCCGAGATGACCGCCGTGTCATATCCGAAAAGCAGACCGCCCAGCACCGCCACCAGGACGATGCTCACCAGGTACATTCTGTTTCCGCCTTTATCAAAGTAGCTCATAATAAAACGATTGTATGATAACTACATTACTTGGCAAACATAGCCAGGATAGCTTCATACTTCTCCTGCTTGCCGCTGATCATAGCAGGTTCGCCATGAGACTTGGCATAGTCCACGAGTTCCTCAAGGCTCATCTTGCCATCCTCAAAACGCTTGCCCTCGCCCTGGTCAAAGCTGGCATAACGCTCCTCGCGCATTGCCGGCAACGTGCCATCCTCGATAATTGCCGCAGCGTTCAACAATGCACGTGCTATGGCATCCATACCGCTGATGTGGGCAATGAAGATATCCTCGGGGTCGGTGCTGTTGCGACGCAGTTTAGCATCAAAGTTGGTTCCGCCATCCTTGAAGCCACCGCCGCGCAGAATCTGCAGCATGGCAGGAGTCAGCTCAAAGCTGTTGATGGGGAACTGGTCGGTATCCCATCCATTCTGATGGTCACCGCGGTTGGCATCAATGCTGCCCAGCATACCATTGTCCACCGCTACCGCCAGCTCGTGGGTGAAAGTGTGGCCAGCCAGTGTGGCGTGGTTCACCTCGATGTTGACCTTGAAGTCCTTGTCAAGACCATTGGCACGCAAGAAGCCGATAACGGTCTCGGTATCCTGGTCATACTGGTGCTTAGTGGGTTCCATGGGCTTGGGCTCGATCAGGAAGGTGCCCTTAAAGCCCTTGGCACGAGCATAGTCACGGGCTGCCGTGAGCATCTTGGCCAAGTGGTCCTTCTCGCGCTGCATCTGGGTGTTGAGCAGGGTCTGATAACCTTCACGGCCGCCCCAGAAGACGTAACTGGTGCCACCCAACTTGATGGTGGCATCGAGGGCATTCTTGATCTGCACGGCTGCACGCGCCACGACGTTGAAGTCGGGGTTGGTGGCAGCGCCGTTCATGTAACGCTTGTGGCCGAACACGTTGGCCGTGCCCCACAGCAATTTGATGCCCGTAGCCTGCATCTTCTCCAGGGCATAGTCGGTAATGGCCTGCATGCGGGCTTCATACTCCTCAATGGTATCGGCCTCCTCGACGAGGTCCACATCATGGAAGCAGAAGTACTCGATACTCAGTTTCTGCATGATTTCAAATCCGGCATCCATCTTGTCGCGGGCGCGCTGCATGGGGTCGTCGGCCTTGTCCCACTCGTAGGAGCGTGTCTGACCGCCAAACTGGTCGCCGCTGGCTTGTCCCAGCGTGTGCCACCATGCCATGGCAAACTTGAGCCAGTCTTTCATTTTCTTACCCATGACCACGCGTTCGGCATCATAGTAATGGAACGCCATCACATTCTTGCTCTCGGCACCCTCGAAGGGGATTTTGCCAATCTCAGGGAAATACTCTTTACTCATTGTTTTTTAGTGTTATAATGATTGATGTTAATAGTCTGGTTTATGATTTAGAACAGTTCTTTCTTCAGCAAGGATTTCCATCGCTCATAGGCCGCCATGGTGGCCTCGCGGTCCTGTTGCAAGGGCGTGATGGTCTCCAGTCGCTGGAGCGAGGCAAACGCTTCATGGGCATCCTTATAGACGCCTGCGCCAATGCCTGCGCCACGCGCTGCACCCACGCTGCCGTCGGTATCGTGCAACTCGATGGTTGCATTGCTCACCGTGGCCAGGGTCTGCCTGAAGACGGGGCTCAGTATCATGTTGGCTTTACCCGCATGGATGGTGCTGATGTCCATTCCCATCTCGCGCATGATCTCCATGCCGTAGGCAAAACTGAAGACGATGCCCTCCTGGGCCGCACGCAGCATGTGTGCCCTGTTATGGCGGTTGAAGTCCAGTCCGTGAACCGAACAACCTGTCTCCTTGTTCTCAAGCACGCGCTCGGCTCCGTTACCAAATGGGATAACCGTCACGTCCTCACTGCCGACAGGCACGCTGGCACACAAGTCGTTGATTTGTCCATAAGACAGGTCGGGAGCCACATTGCGCCTCATCCATGCATTGAGGATGCCGGTGCCATTGATGCACAACAGCACGCCCAGGCGGTCGCTGCTGGTCGAGTAGTTGACATGGGCAAACGTGTTCACGCGGCTCAAGGGATCACAATTCACCTCGCCCAGCACACCATAGACCACGCCCGAGGTTCCGGCTGTAGCAGCTATCTCGCCAGGATTGAGCACACTCAACGACAGGGCATTGTTGGGCTGGTCACCAGCACGGTAACCTATCGGGGTACCTGCCTTGAGCCCCAATTCACTGGCAGCCTGATGGGACACGGTCGCCTGTATGCCGAAGGTGGGCACCACATCGCTCAGCAACGAGTGGTTAATGCCATAGTAATCCAGTAGTTCCCACGACGGGCGCTTGTCAGTGAAATCCCACATGATGCCCTCACTCAGGCCGCCGATGGTGGTGGCTGGCTGGCCACTCATGCACATGGCAATGTAGTCGCCGGGAAGCATCACTTTATAGATTCGCTCATACACGTCCGGCTCATTTTCCTTGACCCAGGCCAGCTTGGCGGCAGTGAAATTGCCTGGCGAATTGAGCAGATGTTTCAGACACCAGTCCTTGCCCAATGCCTGCATCGCACGTTCTCCCAGCGGCACAGCCCTGGAGTCACACCAGATGATGCTGTCCCTCACGGGCTGCAGGTCACGGTCCACACACACTAATCCATGCATCTGATAACTGATGCCGATGGCTTTGACATTCTCTCCGCTGGCGCCTATCTGATTCAGGCACTGCGCAATCGACTGCTTGGCATAGAGCCACCATGAGCGCGGGTCTTGCTCGGCCCATCCCGGATTCACTGCCGTTATGGGAGCTTCCTGCCTCGGCGAAAAAGCCGTTGCGGCGCAACTGCCTGTTTCGACATCGACCAGTGACGCCTTCACCGAACTACTGCCCACATCCAGGCCCAATAAATATGCTCGATTCATTTTTACTGATGGTTTCAGGTTGTTTATTCAGGTTAATGCAATTAAACAATTCAATTCTGCACCTGCCTCTTGTTGCACAGCAAATCGCAATCGCCGTGAAAAGGCTTATTGGCAAAATGCAGTCATTCAGTCGCAAAATTAAGCAATTTTCTCAAATTGACGACGATATGACACAAATTATTACATGACTTGGGCTATTCCCCCTACGGTTAATCGACAAGAGGGTGTGTCATTATTCTGGCACATCCTCTTTTTGTAACATGCTGTAAAAC
>CAMJZI010000029.1 GCA_946410185.1 uncultured Porphyromonadaceae bacterium | reverse complement strand
CCCAGGGCGGCATTATCAAGAAGGAAGCCCCCATCCACCTGAGCAACCTGGCAGTTGTCGACCCCAAGAGCGGTCGCGAGGCCAAGCCCACCCGCGTGGGTTTCAGGATGGACGAGAATGGCAAGAAAGTTCGTTATTCTAAAAAATCTGGAGAGGAGATCAAGTAATGAGTACCACGCTGAAGAAACAATATGACGAGAAGATTGCTCCCGCTTTGATGAAGCAATTCAACTACAGCACGCCGATGCAAATTCCGCGTCTGGTCAAGATCGTCCTCAACGAGGGTCTGGGCGACGCCACCCAGGACAAGAAGATCATCGAAACCGCTATCAACGAGCTCACCGCTATCACCGGCCAGAAGGCCGTTCAGACGCTCTCGAAGAAGGATATCTCCAACTTCAAGGTGCGCAAGAAGATGCCGATCGGCGTCCGCGTGACCCTGCGTCGTGACCGCATGTACGAGTTCATGGAGCGCTTCATCCGCATCGCCCTGCCGCGTATCCGCGACTTCAAGGGCGTTCCGGGTAAGCTGGACGGCCGTGGCAACTACACCGTTGGTGTGACCGAGCAGATCATCTTCCCCGAGATCAACATTGATAACGTGTCCAAGATGACCGGTATGAACATCACCTTCGTCACCACCGCCAAGACTGATGAGGAAGGCTATGCACTGCTCAAGGAATTCGGAATCCCGTTTAACAACAAATAATTGAGACTACAATTATGGCAAAAGAATCAATGAAAGCCCGCCAGGCCAAGCGTGAGTGCCTCGTCGCCAAGTATGCCGCCAAGCGCGCCCAGCTCAAGAAGGACGGTGACTATGAGGCACTGCAGAAGCTGCCCCGCAACGCATCTCCCGTGCGCCTGCACAACATCTGCAAGATGTCAGGCCGTCCCAAGGGCTACATGCGTCAGTTCGGCATCTCCCGCATCAACTTCCGCGAGATGGCATCCAACGGACTCATCCCTGGTGTTCACAAGGCCAGCTGGTGATTTTCAACCACTATTTTTCAATTAAAAAACATTTAGTATTAAATATTGTTCGACAAGGTCGAATCAATTTAAACAAGTTACAATAATGACAGATCCTATTGCAGATTATCTGACTAGACTGAGGAATGCGATCAAGGCACAGCACCGTGTCGTTGAAATCCCTTCTTCCAAGCTCAAAAAGGAGATCACCAAGATCCTCTTCGACCAGGGTTACATCCTGAACTATAAGTTCGTCGAGGAAGAGAACTCTCCCCGTGGCACTATCAAGATCGCGCTCAAGTATGACAACGTTGATCACGTCAGCGCTATCAAGTGCCTCACACGCGTTTCAAGGCCCGGCCTTCGCCAGTACACTGGTTACAAGGACATGCCCCGCGTGCTCAATGGTTTAGGTATTGCCATCCTTTCAACTTCCAAGGGCGTGATGACCAACAAGGAAGCCAAGGCCCAGAAGATTGGTGGCGAAGTATTGTGTTACGTTTATTAATGGAGGAGAAGCGCTATGTCAAGAATTGGTAAATTGCACATCGCCATCCCCGCTGGCGTAACTGTTGAACAAAAGGACAACATCCTCACCGTCAAGGGTCCCAAGGGCGAGCTCAAGCAGACCCTGAACCCCGAGATCAAGGTTGAGGTCGAGAACAACGAAATCAAGGTGACCCGCCCCAACGACGAGCGTGAGTCACGTGCTCAGCACGGTCTGTACCGTGCGCTGATCAACAACATGGTTGTTGGCGTGAGCCAGGGTTTCAAGAAAGAATTGGAAATTGTCGGCGTCGGTTACCGTGCCACCAGCAACGGTCAAGTACTGGAGCTCGCACTGGGTTACTCGCACGCTATCTACTTGAAGATGCCGCCCGAGGTCAAGGTCGATGCAAAGACCGAGCGTAACAAGAACCCGCTCATCACCCTCGAATCATGCGACAAGCAGCTCCTTGGCCAAATCTGCGCCAAGATCCGCTCCTTCCGTAAGCCCGAGCCTTATAAGGGTAAAGGTGTTAAGTTTGTTGGCGAAGTTATTCGTCGTAAGTCTGGTAAAACGGCAGCTGCCAAATAATTAAGTAGAAAGGAAACATCATGATATCCAAATCTGATAGAAGAAACAAGATCAAGGCCCGCATCCGTGGCCGCATCAGTGGCACTGCGGAGCGTCCCAGGCTGTGTGTATTCCGCAGCAACAAGCAAATTTATGCCCAAGTCATCGACGACATCGCCGGCAACACCCTGTGCTCAGCTTCCTCAAAGGGAATCACTGAGGGTACCAAGAGCGAAATCGCCGCTAAGGTGGGCGAGGCCGTTGCCAAGAAGGCTATCGAGGCCGGCATCAGCACTGTAGTGTTTGACCGCAATGGCTTCCTGTTCCATGGTAGAGTTAAATCGTTAGCCGATGGCGCACGCAAAGGCGGACTTAAATTTTAAGAATCATCATGTTGAAGAAAAATAATAGAGTAAAGATTGCTGCCGACGCCGAGTTGAAGGAGCGTCTCGTGGCTATCAACCGCACCACCAAGGTCACCAAGGGTGGTCGCACGTTCACCTTCGCCGCCATCGTTGTTGTTGGCGACGGCAATGGCGTTATCGGCTACGGCTTGGGTAAGGCCAATGAGGTTACCACCGCAATCACCAAGGGTACCGAGGTGGCTAAGAAGAACCTGATCAAGGTCCCCGTTCACAAGGGCACCATTCCTCATGAGGTAGTTGCCAAGTTTGGCGGCAGCCGCATTATCATGAAGCCCGCTAGCGCCGGTACAGGCGTGAAGGCCGGTGGTGCTATGCGTGCCGTCTTTGAGACGGTGGGCGTTACCGATGTTATTTGTAAGTCCAAGGGCTCGAGCAACCCTCACAACCTGGTGAAGGCCACGCTCAAGGCTCTCGACGAGATGCGCAGCCCGGCTACCGTGGCTCACTATCGCGGCGTTACTGTGGACAAGGTGTTTAACGGTTAAAAATTTGTTTACGAGTTATGGCAAAGATTCAGATTAAACAAGTGAAAAGCCGCATCAATCGTCCGGCTCGCCAAAAGAGGACCCTCGACGCTCTGGGCCTCAGGAAACTGAACCACACCGTCACCCTCGAGGCAACCCCTCAGGTGCTGGGTATGGTAAACGCTGTTCGTCATCTGGTGGAAGTCACCAATGTTGATTAATTCTTAACTTTTCAAAACAAGAAACAACATTATGGAATTACATGATTTAAAACCTGCTGTAGGTTCAAATAAGAAGAAAACTCGCATTGGCCGCGGTCCCGGTTCCGGTAAGGGCGGTACGTCTACCCGTGGTCACAAGGGTGCCAAGTCGCGCTCGGGTTACAAGCAGAAGGTCGGCTTCGAAGGCGGCCAGATGCCTCTGCAGCGCCGTGTCCCCAAGGGTGGTTTCAAGAACATCAACCGCGTGGAGTACAAGGCCATCAACGTTGCTGTGCTTGAGGCACTCGCCGAGCAGAATAGTCTCGACAAAATCACCGTTGCCAACCTGGTTCAGGCTGGTATGGTGCGTAAAAACCAACTTGTTAAAATTTTGGGCCAGGGACAGCTCAGCCACAAGCTTGAGGTTGAAGCCCATGCCTTCTCGAAAAAGGCCGAGGAGATTATCACCGCTGCCGGTGGCTCAATCGTAAAACTCTAACCCGACGATGAAACTCATTGAAACATTAAAAAACATCTGGAAGATTGAGGACCTGCGCAAGCGCCTCATCACCACATTCCTGTTCATTGTGATCTATCGCTTTGGATGTCATGTGGTCCTGCCGGGAATCAACCCCAGCGACTTGGAAGCAATGCGCAACTTTACTAACAGCGGTCTGATGCAGCTGCTCGACATGTTCTCGGGTGGTGCGTTCGGACAGGCCTCGATCTTCGCATTGGGTATCATGCCCTACATCACCGCCTCTATCGTTATCCAATTGATGGGAATGGTAGTGCCTAGCTTCCAGAAGATGCAGCGCGAGGGCGAGAGTGGTCGCATGAAGCTCAATCAGTACACCCGCTATCTCACCGTGATCATCCTGGTCGTGCAGGCTCCTGCCTACTTGATGAACCTTCAGTACCAGGTGAATGCGGCCGGTGGTCATGCCCACATCTCGGGCCTGACGATGATTTATCTGTCGATCGTCCTCACCGCGGGTGCGATGTTGATTATGTGGCTCGGTGAGAAGATTACCGACAAGGGTATCGGCAATGGTATTTCCCTCATCATCTTGGTGGGAATCCTGGCCCGTTTCCCTGGTGCCATTGTTCAAGAGTTTACAGGCCGCTTGAACACAGCTCAAGGTGGTCTTGTGATGTTCCTCGTGGAAATCGTCATCCTGTTTGCCGTGACCGCTGGTGCGGTGATGCTCACCCAGGGTACCCGCAAGGTTCCCGTGCAGTATGCCAAGCGCATCGTGGGCAACAAGCAGTATGGTGGTGCCCGCCAGTACATCCCTCTCAAGGTCAACGCTGCTAACGTGATGCCTATCATCTTTGCCCAGGCTCTCATGTTCATCCCCATCACTCTCGCAGGCTTTGGCGCCCGTCAGAATGAAAGTGGTTTCCTGGGTTCGCTCTCGCGCACCTTTGGTGACATGAATGGTTTCTGGTATAATGTGGTTTACTTTATCATGATTGTTGCCTTCACCTACTTCTATACTGCCATCACCGTGCGTCCCACCCAGATGGCCGAAGAGATGAAGAAGAACAGCGGTTTCATTCCCGGCATCAAGCCTGGCAAGAAGACTGCCGAGTATCTCGACTCGATCATGTCGCGCATCACCCTCCCGGGTTCACTGTTCCTGGGTATCGTCGCCATCCTGCCGGCATTTGCCCGCTACTTTGGTGTCAACCAGCAGTTCGCCCAGTTCTTTGGTGGCACGTCACTGCTCATCACTGTAGGTGTTGTCCTCGACACCCTGCAGCAGATTGAGACTCACTTGATGATGCACCATTATGATGGTCTGATGAAGTCCGGTAAAATCAAGGGTCGTTCCCGTTAAAAACACGTTACTGGCTTTAACGTTGATTTCAATCAAACTATGATATATCTCAAGACAGACGAGGAAATCGAGATGCTGCGCAAGGCCAACCAGGTCGTGGCAGGAACACTGGCCGAGGTGGCCAAGTGGGTCGCGCCGGGTGTGACAACGCGTCGTCTGGATCAAATCGCTGAAGAGTATATCCGTTCCCAAGGCTGCACGCCCGGCTTTAAGGGGCTGTACGGCTTCCCCGCCACGCTCTGCACCTCGGTCAACGAGGTTGTAGTGCACGGCATTCCGTCGAACTACGTGCTCGAGGATGGCGACATCGTGTCATGTGACTGCGGTGCCGTCACCCCCGAGGGGTTCAACGGCGACAGCACCTACACCTTTTGTGTGGGTAACGTGGCCGAAGAGACCCTGCAACTGCTTCGCACCACCAAGGAGTCCCTCTATGTTGGAATCGAGCATGCCGTGCCCGGCAACCGCATCGGTGACATCGGCAATGCCATCCAGCAATACTGCGAGCGCCGCAATTACAGCGTCGTGCGCGAGATGTGCGGACATGGAGTGGGCCGCAAGCTGCACGAAGATCCCGAAGTGCCTAACTACGGCCGCCGCGGCACCGGCCCGCTATTGCGCAACGGCATGACGATTGCCATCGAGCCCATGATCAACATGGGTGGCAAGAACATCATTACCGAGCGCGATGGATGGACCACCAGGACGCGCGACCGCAAGCCCAGTGCTCACTTTGAACACTCCATCGCCATTCATCATGGCAAGGCCGACATCCTTTCATCGTTTGAAGGGATCAAGGAGGTCTTGGGAGAAAGATTCATCTGATTGAATATACAGGATTAAAGACAGTAAAACGTAATTTTAAAGATTTTATATGGCAAAACAGACAGCAATTGAATTAGACGGTACGATCGTCGAGGCATTGTCCAACGCAATGTTCCGTGTCGAGCTCGAGAACGGACACCAGATCACCGCTCACATCAGCGGCAAGATGAGGATGCACTACATCAAGATCCTGCCCGGTGACAAGGTGAGAGTGGAGATGTCGCCCTACGATTTGACCAAAGGAAGAATCTCATTTAGATACAAATAACAAAACCACAATACTATTATGAAAGTTAGAGCATCTATCAAAAAGCGCAACGAGGACTGCAAGATTGTACGTCGCAAGGGCCGCTTGTATGTGATTAACAAAAAAAATCCCAAGTTCAAACAGCGTCAGGGATAAAAAAAGTATTAACTTTGCAAAAAATTTTGGATTAATTATATGGCAGTAAGAATTGTCGGGGTTGATATTCCCCAAAACAAGCGCGGCGTGATCGCCTTGACCTACATCTTTGGTATCGGGCGCAGCTCAGCCGCTACAATCCTCAAGAAGGCTGGTGTTGACGAGAATACCCGCGTTAAGGATTGGACCGATGCCGAGGCAGCCGCAGTGCGTGAGGTGATCGGTAACGAATACAAGGTAGAAGGTGACCTGCGTAGCGAAGTCCAGATGAACATCAAGCGATTGATGGACATCGGTTGCTATCGTGGTATCCGTCACCGCAACGGTCTCCCCGTGCGCGGTCAGAGCACCAAGAACAATGCTCGTACCCGTAAGGGCCGCAAGAAAACTGTTGCTAACAAGAAGAAAGCTACTAAATAACATTATTGAATTATGGCTAAAAAGACAGTCGCAGCTAAGAAGAGAGTCGTTCGTGTTGACGGTGTTGGTCAACTGCACGTGCATTCTTCATTCAACAACATCATTGTGTGCCTCGCTAACGGTGAGGGACAGGTAATTTCGTGGTCCTCGGCTGGCAAGATGGGTTTCCGTGGCTCTAAGAAGAACACTCCCTACGCCGCTCAGATGGCTGCTGAAGACTGCGCAAAGGTCGCTTACGACCTGGGCTTGCGCAAGGTGAAGGCCTATGTGAAGGGTCCGGGTAATGGCCGCGAATCGGCTATCCGTGCCATCCATGGCGCTGGTATCGCAGTTACCGAGATCATTGACGTCACACCGCTGCCCCACAACGGTTGCCGTCCTCCCAAGAGAAGAAGGGTCTAAGAGATTTAGGCGCTTTACTCACTATCAAATCTGTTTTAACAGTTTTTATTAACAAATTTTTCGCGAATCTCTATCAGTGAATGGATTGCATTTTTAACGACCTCTCTGCAATCGCGGCTGCACTGAAGCGATTCCAATTCACAATGTTAATTATTTTTTAAGAAAAGACTATGGCTAGATACACCGGTCCAAAAAGTAAAATTGCCCGTAAGCTGGGTGAACCCATCTTCGGTGAAGACAAGTACTTTGCCAAGAAGAACTATCCCCCGGGCCAGCATGGTGCCAACCGCCGCCGCAAGTTGTCGGAGTACGGCACACAGCTTCGCGAAAAACAGAAAGCAAAGTATACCTATGGCGTGCTTGAGCGCCAGTTCCGCAACCTCTTCAACAAGGCATCCCGCATGAAGGGTGTCACTGGTGAGGTGTTGCTGCAACTGCTCGAGGCAAGGCTTGACAACATGGTTTATCGTCTGGGTATTGCTCCCACACGTGCTGCCGCTCGTCAGCTCGTCCTCCACCGTCACATCACCGTTGATGGCAAGGTCGTTAACATCCCGTCATACTCGGTGAGCGAGGGTCAGATTGTCGCTGTTCGTGAGAAGTCCAAGTCGCTGGAGGTGATCCAAGACGCACTCGCAGGCTTCAACCACAGCAAGTATCCTTGGATTGAGTGGGATGAGAGCGTTAAGGGAGGCAAGTTGCTTCATCTTCCCGTTCGTGAAGACATTCCCGAGACCATCAAGGAACAGTTGATCGTCGAGTTGTATTCTAAACAGTAAAATTTTTATCCATGGCTATTTTAGCATTTCAGAAACCCGACAAAGTCTTAATGTTGGAAGCCGACAATTCGTTCGGCAAATTCGAGTTCCGCCCTCTGGAGCCCGGTTATGGTGTTACTATTGGTAACGCACTGCGCCGCATCCTGCTCTCGGGACTTGAAGGCTTTGCGATTTGCAACATACGCATCGATGGTGTGCAGCATGAGTTTGCTACCATTCCTGGGGTCAAGGAAGATGTGACAAACATAATTCTCAACCTCAAGAAGGTGCGCCTCAAACGCATTGTTGAAGATACCGACACCGAGAAGGCTGTTGTCAAGGTTTCAGGTCAAAGCGTCTTCAAGGCGGGCGACATTGGCAAGGTCTTGAGTGCATTCGAGGTGCTGAACCCCGAACTCGAGATTTGCCACATCGACCCCTCCAGTGGTTTCCAGATTGAGTTGTCAATCAACAAGGGCAGGGGATACTTGCCCGCTGAGGAGAACCGCAACGCCAATGACCCCATCGACGTGATTGCCATCGACTCGATCTACACACCCATCTTGAATGTGAAGACCACTGTCGAGAACTTCCGTGTCGAGCAGAAGACCGACTATGAGAAGCTCATCATCGAAATCACGACCGATGGTTCCATTCACCCCAAGGACGCTCTCAAGGGCGCTGCCGAGATTCTTATCCAGCACTTCCAGCTCTTTACCGATCGCGAAATTGTTCTCGACAATACCGAGAGCAATGGCAACGAGGAGTTTGATGAGGAGGTACTCAAGATGCGTCAGCTGCTCAAGACCAAACTTGTTGACATGGACCTTTCAGTGCGTGCCCTGAACTGCTTGAAGTCGGCAGAGGTCGAGACGCTTGGCGAGCTCGTGGTCTTCAATAAGACCGATCTGCTCAAGTTCCGTAACTTCGGTAAGAAGTCACTGAGCGAGTTAGAGGAGTTGCTTGCCAACCTCAATCTGCACTTTGGCATGGATATCACAAAATACAAATTAGAAAAAGAATAAAAAACGATGAGACACAATAAGAAATTCAACCATCTGAGCCGTAAGAGCGCCCATCGTGATGCCATGTTGGCCAACATGACCATCTCGCTCATCATGCACAAGCGCATCATCACGACCCTCGCCAAGGCTAAAGCCCTGCGCGTGTATGCCGAGCCCCTGATCAACAGGACCAAGGACGACACCACCGCATCGCGTCGCCTCGTCTTCAAGCACCTCCAGAACAAGGAGGCCGTTAAGGAACTGTTCTCGACCGTTGCCGCTAAGGTGGCCGACCGTCCCGGTGGCTACACTCGCATCTTGAAGCTGGGCAACCGTCTGGGTGATAACGCTAAGACCTGCTTCATTGAGCTCGTTGACTTTAATGAGGCATTGCTCGAGGCTAAGAACCAAGAGAAGACCGCTGCTAAGAAGACCACCCGTCGCAGCCGCAAGAAAGCCGCTACTCCCGCTGCACCAGTAGCCGAGGAGGCTCCCAAGACCGAAGAGTAATAATAAGAAGTACTCTATCTACTAAACTATATGGCAAGCCCCCCGCGCCAACCGGCGTTGGGGGGCTTGCTATAATTGGTTTTGTCCGATGCTTGGCTCTTATTGTGCGGTTGCTGTAGGAATCACGATGGACTGCAGCAACTGCTCATTGGTGTTGAGCGTGTCGCCACTGGGCGAGATGATGTACATCACCTTGTATTGCTGCTGATCGGGCTTGTCCATGTTTTCCACGAGGATTTTCTCCATGCGGTCAAGATACAGCTTCAAGGCATCAGTGTCATTCTTGGCCGTGATTTCCTCAACTAGTTCCTGGCCGTCGGTGGTCACTTTCACAAATTGGTAGTGCTTGGGTTTCTCGTTGCATGAAACGAGGCAACCACAGGCCACCGCAGCAAGAAATAGACTTGCGAGAATCTTTTTCATGAATTCAGGATTCTGGAATTTTACTCCTTGACCTCCCATCCCAGTGCGCTTGCGCCCAGGACAGCTGCGTCGCTCTCCTTGAGCTCGCTGACAAGGATCTTGACTTTGCCCTTGTAGATGCCCAGCACGTTGCGGTCAAATGCCTCTTTTACAGGATTCATAATCAGGTCGCCACTCTTGGTCAAGCCACCAAAGAGCACAAAGGCTTCAGGGCTTGAAAATGCAGTATAGTCGGCCAGTGCTTCGCCCAGAATGGTGCCAGTGTATTCAAAGATTTCCTTTGCCAGTTTATCGCCTGCGATGGCGCAGTCATATACATCCTTACTGGTGATGGTCTCGATGTCATAGTCGCGAAGCTTGGAAGGATCCTTGCGGATTTCCAGGAACTCGCGGGCCGTGCGTGCCACTCCGGTGGCCGAGCAGTAGGCCTCAAGACATCCCGTGCGCCCGCAGCCGCACTGGCGTCCATTGCTGCGCTTAACAATCACGTGCCCCAGCTCGCCAGCGAATCCGTCATGGCCATAGACCATCTGGCCGTTGACCACGATGCCGCTGCCGACGCCGGTACCCAGGGTAATCATGATGAAATCTTTCATGCCGCGGGCAACGCCATAGGTCATCTCGCCGATGGCAGCAGCGTTTGCATCGTTGGTGATTAGGCAGGGGATGCCGAATTTCTTGGTTACCATCTCGGCCAGGGGGATGGGGCTGGGCCAGGGCAGGTTGGGTGCCTGGTCGATAAGGCCGGTGTAGTAATTGCCATTGGGAGCGCCAATACCGATGCCGTTGATCTTGCCCTCGGCACCAGCCTCCTTGATCAGGCGGCTGAGCTCGGTGTGCAGCTCATCGATGTAGTCATTGAAGTCGCTGTGTTTAGCGGTCTTGATAGAATTGCTTGCGATAACATTGCCGCGAGCGTCCACGATGCCAAAGACGGTGTTAGTGCCGCCCATGTCGATACCGATTACATAAGGTTTTGCCATGATTTTGGTTCTTTTTATTAAGTTGATAATAAATGTTCACTTCTCAATTCACAAAGGTAACGTTTTTTGCCTTCATGTTAACTATTTGTTGCCACTTTTTTTATTTGTTCTGCTTTAGAACGAAGCCGAGAGGCGTACGTTGAACTGGCGACGGGTCAAGTAGTTGGGAACGGCATATTGGATGTCGTTCACGTCGGTCACCCAGTAGTAGCTGCTCACGTTGGAGATGTCCAGGAGGTTGAACACGTCGAGGCCAAGCCAGATTTCTTTGAAGTGACTGAAGAATCCGCTGTGAGGATGGTTTTCCTTGCCGACAAGTTCATAGCTCAACCCGGCGTCCACACGCTTGTAGGCAGGCTGGCGCACGTAGGAGTCGGCACGCGTCAAGTGGGGCGCGGTGGTGGGCAGGCCATCGCTCAGGATGCCCTTGAGGCTGAATTTGAGACGAGGAATGTTGGGGAAGTAGTCTGTGAAGAACAGTGCTAAGCTGTACCGTTGGTCGGTGGGACGGGGCACTTTCACGCCGTTCAGGTCCTCTTGTGTCTTCATCAACGAGAAACTGATCCAAGAGTCGGTTCCCTCGACAAACTGGCCGAACAGTTTCATATCCAATCCAGTGATGTAGCCCTTAGATGAGTTGACTCCGCTATAGACGAGCTTGAGATTGTCGATCTCATAGGGGATGAGGTTGGACAAACCCTTAAAGTAGGCCTCGGCAGTGAACTTGAACGGTCTGTCCAGAGCGCGGAAAGTGTAGTCGCTACCCAGAATCACCTGGACGCTGCGTTGCGACTTGATGTCCTTGTTGAGCAGGATATTGCGGGTGCCCAGCGAGTCCATAATCTGCTGACGGTATTCCTTGTAGAAGGGGGCTTGATAATAAATGCCGCCTGCAAGCCGCAACGAGAGGTTGCCGTTGCGCTCAGGGACGAATCCCAGACTCGCGCGAGGAGAAACAAGTGTCTCACCGTTGAAGTTCCAATGTGACAGGCGCACACCGGCATTTAGTGACCAGAAACCGGCACTGGTGTTAAAGCGCCAGGTGTCCATCAGCCAGCCTGCTATGCGGGTTGTGTTCAAGTCGTTGCTTGATGTCTCGGTGAAGATGACGTTGACCTGGTCGGGAATATGAGGCAGCGAGTATCCTGCGCTGTCGCGCCACTGCCATTGTCGGGAGCGGTCATAAATATCCTCCTTACGCATCGAGATGCCATAGGAGATGCTGTTGTTGTTGATGCCGACATTGCCGCGCAGGGTGACATCCATCACATTCATCTTCAAGCGGGTGCGCTCATGCTCGTGGTACTTGCCCACGCCCAGTTCCTGTCCGGCCTGGTCAAGCCAGTACTCGCCGTGGATGTCATAGGCCACTAACTCGTCCGTTCGGTAGCCTGACGCTTGCAGTGTCAGGTCGGTGCCCTTATTATTGAACGAGTAGGTGACGGAGCCTGCACCAAAGTAGGTTTGGAATTTATCTTTCTCATAGCCGTCGAAATAGACGGTGAACGATTTGACATCCTCGCTGGTACCGAAGCTGGTCTCACGGTTCACGGGAGTGAAGCGGTAATCGTTGATGCTGACATTGCCCAGCAGGGCGATGCGCAGTTTTTCTATGGGTTTGAAGACAAGGCTTGTCTGGTAGTCAAAGTACTGTGGGTCATACTCACCCTTGCTCTCGAGCGAACCCATAAGCGACGAGTTGCGCTTGTAGCGCACACCGTGCATTTGGGAATAATGACGTGTGCTGTGCCCCAGCATCAGGCTGCCGCCCTGCATGCTGGCAGCAAATGCCCCTTCAAAAGCCTCTGGCTCACGGTAGGTAATATCAAGCACCGATGACATGCGGTCGCCATAGGCTGCGCTGAAACCACCAGTCGAGAAATCCACCTTGCGCACCATGTCGGGATTGATGATACTCATACCCTCTTGCTGGCCCGAGCTGATTAACTGCGGGCGATAGACCTCGATGCCGTTGATATAGACGCTGTTCTCGTCGTAGGAGCCGCCGCGCACCATATATTGCGAACTCATTTCGTTCTTGGAGCTTACTCCAGCCATCGTGGTGAGCACAGCCTCGACACTGCCACCCGAGGCATCGGGTGTGCGCTTCAGCATCTCCACGTCGATGCCCTGCATGCCACCTGTCTGTTTCTTATACTCGGTAATCTCTACCTCGCCCAGTTCAAGGGTTTTCTCATATAACTTGGGGTTGATTGTCACCGTTCCTTCGGGCTTGATGAGCTGGCGCGTCACCGTCGAGTAGCCCAGGCAGGAGAATTCCACCATCAGCGTGTCGGCTTTTGGAACCGTCATTTCGTACATGCCCTTGGTGTCAGTATTAGTGCCCACTGCGGTGCCAAGCAATCGCACCGTGGCAAACTCAATAGGCTCGCCGGCAGCGTCAACAACCTTGCCGGTGATTTTGACCTGGGAAAATGCTAGCGTGGCGCACAACAGGCACGCCAGCAACGAGTATATGCGGGAATGGAATATCATTGACTGTTTTTTGTTATGTGTAATAACATAACGCAGAAAACTCCGATAAAGTATATAAGGAACTTAAGAATTAGGCTTTTAGTTAGCGAATAGGGAGAGGAGGTCGCGCGCGCTCATGCGGGAGTAGCTGCCAGGGATGCCTTTGTCGATTTTCACGTTGCCATTCCAGTCGATATCCTTGTAGATGAGCGAAAAGGCCATCTTCTTTTTCTCGAGAGTGGCATTGACATTGATACTATGAGCAATATTGCCAGGTGTGGTACCGCGCACATCGCTGTACTTCACCTGATAGGCAGCGATGTTGCTGCCCTGGGGTACGATATCGAGCGAGGCGATGCGGTT
Source organism: uncultured Porphyromonadaceae bacterium (assembly GCA_946410185.1). Taxonomy (GTDB): domain Bacteria; phylum Bacteroidota; class Bacteroidia; order Bacteroidales; family Muribaculaceae; genus Sodaliphilus. Next base: position 7,344 of record CAMJZI010000029.1, on the reverse strand, counting down.
AGACTTGTCAAAGGTAAAGGCATAGCCGTAGCCCATAAAATGCTCAATGGGTGCCAGCACGATGGTGCTGCCCTCGCGTCGGGATGCTACTTCATGTTTGTTCTCTTTACTGAGCGAACCCTTTCCGATGATGAAAGGCCTTCCCAGGAAGATGTCCTGCACATCGCTCACTGTCAATGGGATTCCCGAAGTGAGGATGGACACTTTTTCGGCGATATAGCGTTTGTGCACCTTGTCCACGGCGTAGAGGCTGTCGGCTGTGATGACCAGTTTGCCCACTTCGATGCCCAGCATGGGTCTCAACGAGATGAAAATGGCTTTGTCCCGCACCATGCGCACCTGGACTGATGACGAGAAACTGCTGCCGGCACTGAGTTTGATGTTGCCTCCGGTCTGCATCGTCTGCCAGTTGCCCAGAGTGGCAATCACGGCATCCGTGGGATCGGTTGTGACCGTAGGCTCGGTTTGGGTCGTGGTGGTTGTGTCGGGCACGGTAGCGGCTTTCTTGTATGAGCCGCACGCGGTCATCATGGCCGCGAGCATGATAAGTATAACGAAATTATTTTTCATAATAGTTTTTGTCTTTTACTTTGCGTTGCAGCAGTTCGTTGTCTGGCTCCAGTTCTAGGGCCTTGGCCCATTGTTCAACGGCTTCTTCTTTCTGGTTGTTGAACCACAGGATGTCGCCGTAGTGCTCAAGCAGGTGATTGTCCTCATCCTTCTCGACTGCGCTCTTGATGTAGAGGAGGGCCATAGGGTAATCTTTTTTTGCAAAGTAGACCCAAGCATAGGTGTCGATGAAGTTGGCATTCTCGGGATCGTCTTTGACAGCGAGAGCAGCCATGCGCTCGGCTCGGTCGAGCTCCTTGCCACGTTGTGCCAGGTAGTAAGCGTAATTGTTGAGAGCTCCCGAGTTGAGAGGGTCGAGTTCCAGCGCTCTCTCGTAGCATTCGATGGCCTTGGTGGTGTCTTGCATTTCGCTATAGGTGTCTCCCATGCCGGTGATGGTTTCAGACAATTGTTTCAAGTCGGTCGAGTCGGTCATGGCCAATATCTGGTTGTAGGCCTCGATGGCTTTTCCATATTCCTTCATCTGGTGATAGCAACCAGCCACATAGCCATAAAGAGCCAGGTTGTCAGGATTGTATTCCAAAGCTTTTTCCGAGGCTTTGACAGCATCAGGATAGTTGTCATCCATCATATTGAGGATAACTAGGTTGCGCCATCCGTCAGCATCGGTAGGGTTCACATCAAGGCTGTATCCCAGTTGCTCGATGGCATTCTTGTAGTCCTTCTTGGTGAAAAAGTACTCGCTATAGAGTTGGTGGATCTTGGCTTCGTGAGGGTGTTGCTGAATCAGGACTGTGAACAGGTTGTTGATGCGTTGAGTGGTGTCTTCTTTAGCCATCAGGGTGCGAATGTAACCGATGAGGACACCCAATTTGGAATCCACGTCGAGTTGCTCGGCAGTCAAGGCATTGTAAATCTGCTGTTCATAGCCCACGCTGTCACCAGCCATGTTGTAGAACTCAGCGCGTGCCAGGTAGATGTAGCCGTTGTCGGGAGCATATTCCTGGGCGCGATCCAGATAGTAGAGTGCGCTGTCGTTCATGCCATAGTGCTGGAACAGACCGCTCATGGCGATATTGTATGAGTCGTTCTGTGGGGCAGTGGCAAGTAGACCTCGCATTTCGCGCAGCGCACCGGCACTGTCGTTCATGGCCATATAGTTCTCGATTTTGCTCGATGTGATTTGGATGGCATCGCCAAAGATGGCTGCTATGCTGTCATAGGTGGCGTTGCTCTGCTTATAGTCCCTCGACTGACTATAAGCCTCGGCCAGGCGAACCTGCAGTTCCAATCGGTTGGGGTTGTATTGGTTCAGCAATTTGATAGCGCGCAAGGCCTCCTCAGGGTGCCCCAGTTGCATGTTGGCATCGCAATAGAAGGTTGTCTCATACAGATCCTGAGGTTGGGCCTCAAAGTGTTCTTTGATCAATGCTAATCCTTGTTCGCACAGGTCTTCTGTCGTGTTGTTCATGCGAATTTTGCACATGCCCAAATAGAATGAGACCGATGTGTTACCAGGGTCGATCTCGTGAGCATAGTTCAGCAGGTCATAGAAAGCGTCAAAGTTGCCCTTCATTTTCTGATTTTGCGCTTCCAGGAAGATGTATTCGGCCTTGCGCTGGTCGGCAATGCTTACGGCCCTGTTGGTTATCGTATCCTTCTTACCTGCCAGTGCCGTCAAAGCCAGCGCTATGATGGTTAAAATCGCTAAATGTCGTTTCATTGTACTCGGTTTTGATATTTGAAGACCATCGTTCTCGGCACTCTATCGTGTTCCTGTGTGGCCAAAGCCGCCGGCCCCTCTTTCGGTCTCGTCAAGATCCTCGACAAGTGTCCACTCAATGGTACTGTGCCTTGCAACAACCATCTGGCAGATGCGCTCTCCGTTCTCGATGGTCTGTGGCTCATTGCTCAAGTTCACCACAATCACACCCACCTCGCCACGATAGTCGGCATCGATGGTTCCTGGAGTGTTCAGCACGGTCAACCCACGTTTCAATGCCAATCCGCTACGCGGCCTGATTTGGCACTCATAGCCCTCGGGCAGAGCGATATATATACCCGTGTGCACCAGCGCACGCTCCAGGGGCTGCAATGTCAATGGCTCCTCCAGCCATGCGCGCAGGTCCATTCCCGCGCTCATCGCTGTCCCGTACTGTGGCAGCTCATGCGGGCCTCGGCTCACTATTTTCACGTTGATTTTCTCCATGATTGAATGTATTAGACAGCAAAATTACTTTAAAAATAATTATCAGTGTCAACTTCTTTCATTTTTCTTAATATAATGTGAATCAAAGCACGTTTCATGTTCGTGCTTGACACGGCAAAACAACGGAATTATTGACTGCTTATAAAAAGCTGCAATTTTTTTTTAAATAGTTTTGCTCAGAAGCTTATTTGTTATATATTTGCAGCATAACAACCAATCATTGAATAGTTATGAAAAAAATACTTAACCTTGTTTTAAGCTTGTCGTTATGTTTGGCGTCCTTTGCCCAATTGCCCGAATTGACGGTCGAGCAGCATCTCGAGGACTATGATTTCGCTGTGAAGTATCTCGAGGAGAATTACGCAGGATTTCCTAATAAAGTCGTGGATAGCACGCTTGCCGACTACGAGTCGATGAAGGCGCGCCTGCGTGTCCAGGTAGCCAAGGGAGAGCGTCCGGGCTGGCATGCCATCGCCGAGTACACGGGTTGGTTTAATGACTATCACACGCGTTTGTGCAGGGATTACAAGGACAGTACGGGTCATTACAGGGGGTATACCGATCAATTCAGGACTTGCCATGGCATCTACTATGATGAGTTGATGGAAGAGTATAGGCCACAACCTGTTGCTTGCAAGGTGACCGACAAAACGTTCTTGGTGCGTTTCCCGTCGTGCTATGGAGACATCGGTATGGATTGGGTGAAGCGCTCGATCAGCGACTTTGTGGCATCAGGTTGTGAGAACTTCATTCTTGACATCCGTGGCAACAGTGGTGGCAGTGACCTCTTTTGGAATCCTTATTGGCAACTCTTGGCTGACCACGAGGGAGAGGTCTGTGATGTGGAATTCAGGAATACTCAGGCCTATCGCGACACCCTGTTGACTGAGTTGCGTTCCGAGGAGGTGCCGGCCGAGATTCATCAGGGAGTTCAGGCGGTTTTCCCGATGTTGGCGTCTGTACAATATGTTCCTGGCTCAATCGTTCGACAGTTCCTGGTCAAGATGTTGGATGGTCAGGATTTCTCGTTTGCCCAGTTACAAGGTGTTCTTCATGCCCTTGCTCACCCTGAGTTGATTACGGGCAAGAACAAGGTGTCAGTTGGCCAGGTCAACGCTGCGGTGCATCATGCGGCCCTAATCGTTGATAATGTGGTGGCAAGTTCTGGTGAAGCGTTGGTCGAAACACTCAAGGCAACCAGTTATCGTACCACGGTATATGGCCGTGATAACACCTTAGGCTGTTTGGACTTTTCCAATTGCCATATGGTGGCTATGCCCAATTGTGGAGTTCCTTTGTCAGTGCCCATGTCGCGCAAGATGGGCCTGCCCGAAACCGGCATTGACCTCGTGGGCTTTGCCCCCGACGTGCGCATTCCGCTGCCGCTGCCCGCCCGCTTGACCGACAATATCGACGAGTGGGTTCTTTGGGTTACCGAGCAATTAGAAATGTAATATGTTCATTTTCAGTAGAGTGATGATTTTTTATAAAGTGATTATCATTTTATGATAATTATATTTTGATAATTTGGATGGATTGTCGTACCTTTGCAGCATGAACCAGAGCTGGAAGTGAATATGAACAATCCATTTGTGACCAACGGATATGCAGGTGAGCATTATTTTTGCGATCGTGTTGAAGAGACCCGGTCGCTCATTGACCTGCTGACCAATGGGAATAACGTGGCGCTGATTTCGCCGCGACGATTAGGCAAGACCGACCTCATCTATCATTGTTTTGATCAATCTGAAATCAAAGACAATTACTACACGTTTTTAATCGACATCTATGCGACCTCGTCATTGCAGGATTTTGTCAATGCGCTGGGGCGTAGCATCATCGATGCGCTTAAACCCTTTGGCAAGAAGGCGTTGCAGCGATTTCTTGATGTGGTGGCCTCGTTGCGCCCTGATGTCACATTTGATGTGTTTGGGATGCCTTCATTGGGCGTGAGCATGGGATCAATTGACAAACCTGAGGTGTCGCTGGATGAAATCTTTAAATTCCTTGAGCAAGCTGATCGACCCTGCATTGTCGCTATTGATGAGTTTCAGCAGATTGCATCCTATTCAGGAAATGCCAATGTCGAGGCATTGCTCCGCACACATATCCAGCGTTGCCGCAATGCCAACTTCGTGTTTTCTGGTTCGCAGAGGCATCTGATGGATAACATGTTTACATCACCTTCACGCCCCTTTTACCAATCGGTGACCTTGATGAATCTTAAACCACTGGACTTGGGAGTCTATCGTGATTTTGCTGTTGGCTTGTTTAATGATGCCGGCAAGGTCCTTTTGCCCGAGGTTGTGGATCAGGTGTATCGTGATTTCAGCGGTGTTACCGCTTATATGCAGCGTCTGATGAACGTTTTGTTCATGCGTACATCTGAAGGTGATACCTGCACTGTGGACATGATTGATCTTGCTATCAATTACACGCTGGATATGGCAAGTGATACCTATGAGGCGTTGCTGAGACAGATACCTGAAAAGCAGCGTAACGTGTTCATCGCTATTGCCGTTGAGGGTGAAGTCGAGAACGTGACGGGCGGCGCTTTTGCACGAAAGTACCGCTTGCCATCGACCAGTTCGGTGAATTCGGCCATTAAAGGGCTGTTAGCCAAGGATTTTATCACACAGGCAAAATCAGGAGGATATCAGGTGTATGACAAGTTGTTTGCTTTGTGGCTAAGACGTTATATTGACATCAAATGAACAAGATATGAATCAACGAATGAATTGGGACCGACTGATTTCGGACAAGCGACTGGGATTAGAACATTACCACGACGACAAGGGCGGGGGAGTGCGCAGCGACTTTGAGCGCGACTACGACCGCCTGGTGTTCTCGTCACCCTTCCGCCGCTTGCAGAACAAGACGCAGGTCTTCCCGCTGCCCGACAGCATTTTTGTGCACAACCGCTTGACTCATAGTCTGGAGGTGTCCAGTGTGGGCAAGTCGATGGCCCGCGAGGTGGCCATGCGACTCATGCCCCGTTATGCTGGTGAACCATGGATCGAGAAGCTTCGCGACATCGGTGAGATTGTTGCTGCTGCCTGTCTGGCACATGACCTGGGCAATCCGCCATTCGGTCATTCCGGCGAAAAAACCATCGGAGCTTACTTCAGCGAGGGCCGTGGCCTGGAATTCAAGGACAAATTCACTATTGAGCAGTGGAACGACCTTATTCACTTCGAGGGCAATGCTAACTCGTTCCGCACCCTGGTTCACCAGTTCAAGGGTCGTCGTCCCGGTGGTTTCGCCATGACTTACTCGACGCTGGCATCTATCGTCAAGTATCCCTACTCGTCGATGCATGCAGGCCAAAAAGGCAAGTTCGGTTTTTTTACTACCGAGAAGGATATCTTCGAACGCATCGCCGACGAATTGGGGCTGATTCAGCTCGATGAGGACAGGTATTGCCGTCATCCGCTTGTCTATATCGTCGAGGCTGCCGATGACATCTGCTATCAGATTATGGACATTGAGGATGGGCATAAACTTAAGATCATCAGTACCGACGAGACCATAGACCTGCTCCTGGGCTTCTTTGACCAGGGGCGACAGTGTCACCTGCGTGAGCATATGGCCCGAGTCGCTGACCCCAACGAGAGAATCGCCTACCTGCGTTCCTGCATTGTCGGCCTGTTGGTTGAACAGTGTGCGGCCGCCTTTGCCGATCATGAGCAGGAGATCATGAAGGGAAATTTCGAGGGGGGGCTCATCGACTGCATCGATCCGTTGCCTGCCGCGGCCTATCAGGCTTGCAGCGAGTTGGCTCAACAGCGGCTTTACCGTGCAGGCTATGTTGTTGACGTGGATTTGGCAGGTAACCGCATTATCAACCTGCTGCTAGAGAAACTCATCGAGGCGGTCATGCACCCAGAGCGGAACTATTCGCAGCTGTTGATGAACAAGTTTCCGCAGCAGTACGATGTGCATGCCCCGACGCTTTTTGAGCAGGTTCAGGCAGTGCTCGACCACATTAGCGCCATGACCGACATCTATGCCCTCAACCTCTACCGCCAGCTTGACGGTATTTCACTACCCACGGTATAAATTGTTATGTACACCGTGGTTCAGCCACGGTTCACACCAACCACTAAACTGAAAAACTGAAAAAATGGGACTCATTGACGATAAAAAACGGATTAACGAAATAGGAGCTCTCGAGGAGCGCGCCATCCTTGTTGGATTGATCACGCCCCAGCAGGGTGAAGCCAAGACAAAAGAATACCTCGACGAACTTGAATTCCTCGCCGAGACGGCGGGAGCCACCACAGTGAAGACTTTCCTGCAACGATGTGACGGCCCCAATAGCACGTCATATGTCGGTAAAGGCAAACTTGAGGAGATTGTCACCTATGTCGAGGACAACGACATCAGCCTCGTTATCTTTGACGACGACCTCACTCCCAAACAAATAGCTTTTATCGAGAAGGCCGTCAGAGTCAAGACGCTCGACCGCACGAGCCTCATCCTCGACATCTTTGCCAAGCGAGCCCAGACGGCCAGCGCCAAGATGCAGGTCGAACTGGCTCAGTACCAGTACCTGTTGCCACGAC
>CAMJZI010000028.1 GCA_946410185.1 uncultured Porphyromonadaceae bacterium | reverse complement strand
CCAGGAACGTGATGCGGTCGGGATGCTTGCGCAGCATCTTCTCGGCCAACTGGATAAGCCAGTCCATACCGCCCGAGGCCTGCATGATGCCGGCGCAGGTGACGGCCGCAATGATGATGTAGATGACATCGGTGGGAGGAGTGCCGGGCTTCATGCCGAAGCCAAACACGAGGATGGCCAGGCCAATGCCTGAGATGGCTCCCAATGCCAGGCTACCGTATCGGGAGCCCAGCCACAACGCTGCAAGCACGATGCAGAGCTGTAAAATCATGAGTAGAGACATATTGTTTGGTTTTTAAGTTTTTATAGTATCTATAGCATCTATAGCATTTATAGGAATTAGTAACGGATGCTCACCTGCACAAACATGGTGCTGTAGTCGGGCTTGGCCATCGCGCGGTCGTGGGTGAAACAATACTCGGTCTGCACCTCCAGATACTTGCAGAAGCGGTAGTTCAGGCCCACCTCGTAGTTGCTCTTGGCATCCACGCTCGAGGCGGTGGGGCGGTACAGGTCGTAGCGGGCCTTGGCCATCAGCTTGTCCTTGACAACGGGGACGATGGCGAGGGCATACACACCGTCGCTCTTGTCGTTGGCCACCTCATTGCCGTCCTTGTCGGTGTAGGTCTTGATTGTCAAGTCGGTGGCATCGCTCTGCTTTTGATAGGTGGTGGCAAAGCCGCGGCCCGTCGAGTGGATATACTCGGTGCGCAGTTGCAGGTCGCCCTTCTTGTACTCGGCACTCACGGCATAACGGTGCTGGCGCAGGCTGACGGTCTGGCCACCGCCCTTGCGGGCAAACGAGCCTTCCCAGCCGAAGGCACCCAGACGCATGCCCTCGATGGGCATCACCCATGCACCGCCAATGATGTCCTTGCGCTCATCCACATCCTTGACATTGATACCCTGGCCATTGAATACGCCCACCTGGTAGTGCAGCAGGTTGCGGCCGTGCTTGTTCTTCAGGAAATCGCCCTGGAACTGCAGACCGATGTCGCGGCCGTTGCTCGAATGCATGCCGCTGCGGTCACTGAAACCCGCCAGTTTGCTCACGGGCTGTGAATAGCTCATGAAGCCCTGGTCGATGGGGTTCATCGGGTTCTCATAGGTGAACGGGCGCTTGAACTGGCCCAACTTCACGCGGAAGAAGTCCAGCCGTTGCCACTCCATGAAGTAGTCCACCAGCTTGGGGCTGCTGCCCAGCGTCGAGGTGTTGCCATTGATCTGACCCTGAATCTTGTAATAGAAGTCGTCCAGGATGCGGCCCTCGACCGATGCCCTGACGAGTCTCAAGTCAAACGTGTTGCTGTTGCCACCATCCTGGAATGTCGCCTGGTAGGACGCCATGGCAAATCCGCTGAATTTGGGCTTGGTGAAAATCGCTTTATTGCCATCACCCTGCGCTATAGCTGGTAACAGCAGCATCGACCACAAGAGGGTCATAAGAAATCGTTTAATCATACTGTATTTTACTGGTTTTTGGAGGTTAATTAGGTTGTATTCAAGCACAAAGGTACTGTTTTTCTTTGAATTACAAGAAAAACAAGCCATTTTTCTTTTTTAGTGAGACATGGGGGATGGTTCTTTTGTCCGTTTTTTCTCGTCTTGCTCGCGCTCGCGCGATATGAGAGAGAAATTATTTATTTTTTTTCTTCTATAGGGGGGTGTGGGGGGAAGTTCTTCTTTTTTTTTGGTTTTTTTTGGTTTTTTTGGTTTTTACGGAGGGAACGGATCTAACGGATGTAACTGAGGGGACGGGGAAAGTGGGTGTCTCGCCGTTGTCGCGCAATAGCAGGGCAAAGGCCCGCCTCAACTCCGTCGAGGTGAGGAACCTCTCGGGAGCGTCCTGCCGCTGGTGTGCAACTATGGCGCGCGCGAGTTTGGCAATCTCGCTGTTCTTGAGGGTGTTGATTATCAGCTCATAGGTCTCTATGCTGAATTGAATGTTGAGCGTGTTTCTCATGGTGATACAGTTTTGGTTTTGTTTGGTTTTGTTTGTGTGCAACAAAGGTAAAGTGAGCGACCAAAGCCATGCCATGTCAAAAAGCATGATGACAGGACTGGCATTATCGACGTGAAGATGAATCATGAGATAGCAACGAGCCTGACCGTCATGGGCCAGGCTCGTGAATGGTTGATGAAATGTCGTGAGAGTGATTACTTCACGAGAACCTTGCGGGCGGTACCGTTGCTGTAGCGGATGATGTTCACGCCAGGCTGCAACTCAGTGAGTTGGCGGCCCTGCAGGTCATAGATGCGGGCATCAACAGGCAGATTGGTCATCACTTCCTTGATTCCGGTCTCGCCGATGGTGACCACGTTGCTGGGCAGGCTCTCGCCCTGGGCATAGACGGCGGTCACGTGGTAGGTGGCATCGGTGCCGGCGCTCTCGCATGTGTAGCTCGTCTGGGGTGCAGCGACAAACGCGATGAGTTCGCCATTGCAGTACACGTTATAGCCGGTTAACGTGCGGGCGGGTTCGGCAGTCGTTGCGGGAGCGAAGGTGAAGTCGTCCACCATCAGCATCACGCTGCGGCGGATGCAGCGCACGGCAAAGTAGCGGGTGCCTTCGGGCACGTCGAATGTGAATTCACGCCAACCGTCCCACACGTACAGGCGCTCCTCGTCGTTGAGCTTGACGAAGCTGTCGTGGTGGCTGTCGGTGGTAGAGGTATAAACATTGATCCACTCCGAGTCAAAGGTGGCAGCCTTGGCCCAGAACTTGATGGTCTGTGCACGGCCATCAAGGCGCGGCGTGATCAGCCAGTCGTCGTTCTCATAGGGGTAGTCAACACAGGGAGCGGCCATGTACTGCTCGCCACTGTGGGGCATGAATGCGTTGTCCATGTTGCCGTCAACCCAAACCTGGGTCTCGGTGGTATTGAACACCTGGAAGGCCATGGGTGCGCCCTGGTTCTCATAGGTGACAGGAATGCGCGGGGTCACCAGCGTGGTGGCCTGGTCGCCGTCATACATTGTCCAGTCGCCCACGCCGTCGATGGCAAAGGCCTGGTAGGACTCAAAGTCGTCGGTCACATATTCTATCTCGCCCTGAGCGGGTTCTACCGACTCGCAGGCTTCCCACACCAGCATGACGTTGTTGCCAGTGGTCGAAGCCGACAGGTATTCGGGAGCGGGCAGCTCGTTGTGACGAACCGAAGTGGCGATGCTGGCGCTCGTGTTGTTGTCGGCCATCATGTCATCGGCCCAGACAACCTCGATGTTCCAGCTGATGGCCTCAACATCGGCATCGGCTGCAGTGGTGGTATAGGTTACGGTACCCGTTGTCGATGCACCGGCAGCAAGGGTCTGCTCGCCGATGGCCTGATAGAGTTCTCCATCCCTATAAATGTTGACGGTGTAGCCCTGGGCATCCTCAGCGCCGCGGTTCATGATGTCATACTTCATCACGAAGTCGTCACCGATGTTGACGCGCTTGGGGTCGATGGTGAAGGCGGTCACGGCCAGGTCGCGCTCAACGCTGGCTTCACCGATGCGGATGTTGTCCACATACAGGTCGCGGCGGGCACCCATCTGGTCGCTCAGTGCCGTGGCCAGCAGGCCGATGTTGGCAAAGTTGGCCTCGGCATTCTTCGGCAGAATCACTTCACACTCTACCCACTGGTCGGTCATTTCGTTGAGGAAGAACTGGGCATTCTCTACGTCTTGCCACTCGCCGCCGTCAAACGATACCTGCACCTGGATGTTGTCGTCAATCTCACCGTCCCACTCGGGATCATACCACTGGCTGCGGCCATAGTGGAACATGAACTTCATCGTGGGGGTATTGACGCTGTTCAGGTTCAACATGGGCGACACGAGGCGGCTCTGGGTGTCATAGTCGGCATACTGGCTCTCGGCCACGAGGAAACCGCCGTCATAGTCGGGGGCCTCGATCAGCGGCTCACCAGTCCAGTCATCATAGATGTCACCCGTGGCATAGAAGTCGAAGTCATGCACCTCGCCGTCCTGGGTCCAGTTCTCCTGCTCGCCCCAGGCAAAAGAAGCCTGATAGGGCAGGTCGAGCGGCTTGCCGGTAACGACACTGTTGCTCTGAGCCGACTCGCCCTCCTGGCCGTTATAGAGCGGTGTGATGATGTAGCTGGCATTCACCTGGCCTTCGGCGACGGGGATGTTATCGGTATAGGTGGTCTCGCTGATGCCCTCGGCCACCGTGCCGCTCGACTCGCTGTCGCGCTCCACGCGGTAGGTGATGGCGCTGTAATCGACTTAGCCGCCATTGACCGACTGTGTGGGCGCATCCCATGTCACGGTAATGCTCATGTCGTTGTTGAGCTTGGCAACGGCATTGGAGGGTGCCACAGGCATGTCTTGGCCCACATAGGCTCTCACCTCAACGGCACTACCCTCGCCAGCGCTGTTGCGGGCCACGATGCGGTAGGTGTTGAAGCCGTTCTCCACCTCGCTGTCCTGGTAGGTCACAGCCTGGCCAGGTGCGGGATTGTCGAAGGTCTTTTCAAGCACGTCACCCACATAGATGTCGATGGCGGTGATTTCGCTCAGCGTTTCGCCAGCTGCAGTCACCGTGGGGGCCGTGAAGGTCAGCGTTGCGGCATTAGCGCCCTGTTCGGCAGGAGTCAGCACAGCATCGGTGACCTCGCCGGGAACACCCTTGGACGATTTTTCGATGAGTTTAACATTGTCAATTTCGACGCGATGCTGGTTAGGCTCGCTGTAGGCATAAAACGCGAGGCGGTACTTGCCGCTCGTTGCGGCATAGACCTTGACGGTCTTGTCGCCTGAGTCGCTGCTCACCACGCTGGGATAGTCGGCCAGCACTTGGGTAAACGTGGCGGGATCGGTACTGGTTCCCAACAGCACGCGCAGGTTCTCGGTCTTCGATAAAACGCCCATGTAGAACGTTAGTTCATACACCTTGTCGGCATCCAGTTCAAACTCGGGTGAGATGTAGTAATCGTCGCCAGGCAGACCCGTCTGGTAATCCAGCATGTAAGCCGCCATGCCATTAAGGAACTCCCATGTGCGGCCACCATTCTGGTCCACGATGGTCCAGGATTCAAAGGCCTCTTGCGTGTCGAAACTCTCCTGGAGCAGGACATCGCCAGTGCTTGCCCACATCGACGTGGAGGCAAGCGCCATTAACCCTACTGCGAGGGTTCGGAATGAATAAAGGTACTTGTCACTCATAACACTTGAATAATGTTGATTAAATAAAGGAAATGATTACAATCAGCAAAAGTACTAATAATCATGGACTTCGTTAGAATTAATAGAACAAAAACAATAAAAATGCACGCGATATATCCTCCTTTTCTATGAAAAACCATAGCGGTTTTTGTCTTTCTTAATGAGTTTTTATATATTTGCGGTCGAGAAACTTAAGATGCTTGAAATATGAAATACAGACAATTCTTGAGATACGTGTTGGCATTGATGTTTGCCACGGTAATGGTGATTCCGTCCAGTGCGCAATATGGTAGCCGTGCCGACAAACGCTACCGTGACCGTTACAGCCGCGCTAACACCTATGGTGATGTGTTAGAAATCCGCCTCACCAATCCTGGTACGCTTGCCGAGAAGATGCCCGCCGCCATGATGGACCGCGTGCGCCTGTTGCGCATCGAGGGCCCCATGGATGCCAACGACTTTGAATTTATCAAGAAGATTTGTAAGCGTTCACACTGTTATGATAATCATGAGCGCAAGATTGATAACTACATCGACCTGGAACTGGAGCGCGCGCGCATCATGAGCGCTGGCACCAAGGGGCTGTTTGGCTACAGTGGCGAACGCGACGTCCTGGACGACGCCCTGGCATATTCCAGCCACCTGCGCTCTATTGTCCTGCCCGAGCGCACCAAGCGCATTGGCAACGGTGCCCTGCGTGGATGCAGCGACCTGGAAGAGGTCATTATGCCGCCCACGGTGAGATCGCTGGGCGAGAATGCCTTTGACGGCTGCTACAAATTGGAGTACATCCTGCTGAGCGAAGGCCTGGAACGCATCGGGGAAGAATGCTTCGAGGGTTGTTCGCGTCTAAGGACCATCAACTTGCCTCAATCTCTTTCCGAGATTGGAAACAAGGCATTCAAGGGCACTGCGCTGCAGCGCGTGCAATTGCCTTATGGGCTGATGACACTGGGCGCCGCCGCCTTTGACGACTCGCCACTCGTTGTGCTCGACTTGCCGGCAGCAACCCAGATTGTCGACAACAACCTGGGAACGTTAAAGAAATTGGAGGAAATCACCGTCGAAAACGGCAGCCGCTTTTACACCTTCGAGGACGGGGTGCTCTATGACAACACGGGTGTTGTGCTCCTGTGCTGTCCTGCTGCCCGCACTGGGTCCTTTGTCGTGCCTGCCGACGTGGAATGCATTGCCGCCAATGCCTTTGCCCACTCTCAATTGTCTGAAATCTTGATTCCTGTCAGTGTCGTCGAGATTGGTAAAACAGCTTTCTACCAGTGCCAGCGCCTGCAAGTGGTTAATTTGCCTGGTGTCAGGAAGTTGGGGAACAGGGCCTTTGGAGAATGCAAAACCCTTGAGTCGGTTGTGGCTAATCGGTTGACGGCCGTGCCCGCATCGGCCTTTGAGGATTGCCAGTCGCTCAAGAGGGTGGAACTCTCCCCCTCGGTCAACGTGATTGGCGAGCATGCTTTCAAGCATTGCAAGGCATTGGCCAATATTGATCTGCCCGATGAATTGACCACCATCGGCAAGGAGGCTTTTGAGGGCTGTGCCTTGTCGTCGCTCGATTTGCCGGCAGGTGTCATCACCATTGGCGAACGCGCCTTCAAGAACTGCAAGGGTTTGGCTCATGTGACCATACCCGACCAGTGCACCACCCTCGGCAAGGAGGCCTTCAGGGAATGCTCCTCGCTGGCCGTGGTCGATTTGGGTAAAGGGCTGCAATCCTTGGGCGACAACGCATTGCGCGAGACCGCCATTACCACGCTTGTTATTCCTGAGGGTGTCACTCTCGTGGGCAAGAAGGTCACTGAAAAGTGCAAGAACCTGACTCGCATCGAGTGCCATGCCGTGTTGCCTCCCGCGCTCGGTAAGGAGAGCAACAACAAGATAGAATTGTATGTTCCGGCCACCTCGGTCAATGCCTATCGCAGCGCCAAGAACTGGAAAAACTTCAAGTCCATCCTTCCGCTTGAATAACATGATGTAATAAAAAAAGGAATGCCCTTGGGATTATGGGAAGTAGGTCATTTGCAGCAGTGTTGTTGAGGTGGTTTGCACAGTATGGACGCGAACTGCCCTGGCGCGGCATCGGTGACCCTTATGGCATCTGGGTGAGCGAGGTCATCCTGCAGCAGACGCGTATCGACCAGGGACGCGATTACTGGCTGCGCTTCATGGAACGTTTCCCAACTGTCGAGGCGCTGGCAGGCGCCAGCGAGGACGAGGTGTTGCGATTGTGGCAGGGCCTGGGCTACTACAGCCGTGCCCGCAACATGCATGCGGCAGCCCGTCAGATTGTTGAGCAGGGCGGTTTCCCGCGCACCATCGAGGGCTTGCGGGCGTTGAAGGGGGTGGGGGACTACACCGCAGCCGCTGTGGGTTCGATGGCATTTAATATTCCTGCTGCGGCCGTTGACGGCAATGTCTATCGTGTGCTCGCGCGCCACTATGGCATCGATGTGCCCATCAATACAACCCGTGGCAAACATCTGTTTGAGGCATTGGCCCGGGATCTGCTGCCCGAGAGCCAAGCATCGGCCTTCAACCAGGCGATGATGGACTTCGGGGCTACATGGTGCACGCCGCGGTCACCGCGATGCGGGGATTGTCCATTTGCCGAGACCTGCGATGCCTTGCGTACGGGGCGTGTGGAACTGCTGCCCGTCAAGGACAAGAAGCTCAAAGTGCGGGAGCGCCGCATGACCTATATCTACCTCCGGTGTCAGGGAATGACTGCACTGCGGCGGCGTCCTGCTGGCGACATCTGGCAGGGTCTGTGGGAGCCCCTGCTCGTTGAGGACGGCCCGTTGCCCGAACTGGGCTGTCCCCTCACGTTGCTGGCCAGCGGTGTCAAGCATGTGCTCACCCATCGCGTCCTGATGGCTGATTTCTATCTGGCTGAGCCCGACGAACGGCCCGGATTGCCACCAGAGTATGTATGGATTGATGAAAAGGCGCTCGACAGTTATGCCGTGCCGCGCCTGGTCGAGAAATTGCTGGAATTACTGTAACTGGTCAAACTCGATCCAAGAAACAGAGGGCGCAATGGCCAGCCTGGCTGGTCTTGCGCCCTTGTGCGTGATAACAGATGCTGGTTAACGGCGATGGCCCCTTAGTCGTCAGAGGGATTGATGTTATAGACGTAGGTCTTGAGTTCTTGGACACTGCCCTCTTTGGTATCGCGGCGCATGAGGCGCACCATGCAGGTGATGTGGGCTGCATAGCCGGTGTACATCTCGACGTAGTCATGGTAAGCCTGGTCGCATGCAGCAATCACGGCTTCGTCATCGCCTTTTTCGTTGGGGGTGGGATAGGCTTGATGGATCGCGTCCTTCATGTATAGCCTGGGATTCTCATAGCCGGTTGTGTAAGTGGACCCGTTAACGAGAAATACCTCTTCAACGCTGATATAGTAGTCGATGACATTGGCCTTGGGCTCGTCGTCGCTGCCGCATGAGGCTAAACCAGCCATGGTGCCCACAAGCATCAGCGAGAGCAACAGCGTCTGCCAGGATTTGAATAACTGTTTCATTTCGTTATTAAGTAGATGGTCTAAATGTGATTGATAATTGCACACACACAACACTTGCTGGCGCCTGCTGGCGTCATCAGGTGTTGCTGCAGTGTGGCGTTGACATGCTGCCAGAGGTCAACGTTGGCCTGTTATTTCTTGTTGTTGATTTTGCAGTCGATGGCCTTGGACACATCATTGATGGTGGGGTCGTCCTTGTCGGTCACGAGAAGCTCGTTGATGATGGCTTCTACTTCGGCATCCTGATATTGTGCAGGAGCGAGGTTTGCTCGCTGGGCCTCAAGGGCTTGATCAACCAGTGTGCTCACATCGGCAATGGTGATGGCGCCATCGTGATTGGCATCCAGGTTGGTGGCCATAATCATCGTGGGAGACTCATTTCCCAGCAGCACATTGATGCACCTGTCGATCAGGGTGGTGTCGGTGGCACTGGCCGTTAACGACATTGCTGCAACGCAAAACAACAAAGTAAAGATTTTCTTCATATTCTTATCCCTTTCTTTTTTTTGATTAAATTCCTGATGCAAAGGTAATACTCAGAAATGAAACTTGCAAGCAGAACCCCAAAAATATATGCCGGTTGGCAAGACTTTTGAGAGAAATTATGCCAAAGAGAACAGTTTCCCGATAAAATTACCTAACTTTGCGAGTTAAAACTGTTGTAATGATAGTAATGTTATGGCAAATTCAAGAAACAATGTGGTGACCGATTATGGTCTGGTGCGTGTGGCGGCTGTTGTGCCACAGGTCAATGTGGCTGACGTTGAAGGAAATAAGGCTCACATCATCGAGTGCATGGACAAGGCTGTTGAGGCGGGTGCACATATCGTGGTGATGCCCGAGTTGTGTGTGACGGGCTACACATGCGCCGACTTGTTTGGCAACGAGTTGCTGCTTGATGCTGCCGAGCAGTCGTTGCAAGACCTGTGCGAACATTACAGGGATGTGCCTGTCATGGCAGTCGTTGGGGCTCCGTTGCGTTGCAGCGGCCATCTGTTCAACTGCGCCGTGGTCATTAACCATGGCGAGATGTGGGTGGTGCCCAAGACCTATATCCCCAATTACAAGGAGTTTTACGAGAAGCGCTGGTTCACCACGAGCAACATCACTGCCATTGCCGGCAAGGACAGCATAGTCGTGGGCGACATGGAAGTGCCTTTTGGCACCCACATGATATTTGAGGCAGGGCGTGCGCGCGTGGCGGTCGAGATATGCGAGGACCTGTGGGTGCCTGCGCCGCCCAGCAGCATCGCCGCCATCAATGGCGCCAACGTGATTGTGAACCTGTCGGCAAGCAATGAGCTCATTGGCAAGCACACCTATCTCATGGACCTCATCAAGCACCAGAGCGCCCACTGCATCGCGGCCTATGTGTACGCCTCGTGTGGCTATGGCGAGTCCACGACCGACCTCGTCTTTGGCGGCAATGCGGTCATTGCCGAGAATGGCAAGATGCTGGCCGAGGGACAACGGTTCACCACCCAGCCGCAGATGTCACTTGCCGATATCGATATCGCCGCCCTTGAAAACGAGCGTCGCGTCAACGGCAGTTTTGCCGACAGCATGGTGCAGTTTGGCACACCCTTTGAGCATGTGACGATGCATGTGGCCGGACCGCTTGACTATGAGCAGCAGGACTTGATGCGCCCTGTGCGCCGACTCCCCTTCGTGCCTGCCCAGGATGAGCGCCTGAGCGCCCGTTGCGAGGAGATTATCGCCATCCAGACCGAGGGCTTGATGCGCCGATTGGATTTCACGGGCATTAAGACGATAGTCGTGGGTGTGTCGGGCGGCTTGGACTCGACTCTGGCGCTCTTGGTCGCTGTGCGAGCGTTTGACCGAATGGGCCGCGACCGCAAGGACATTCACGCCATTACCATGCCCGGATTCGGCACGACCGACCGCACCTACACCAATGCCTGTGAAATGGTGAAGTCGCTGGGTGTGACGCTGCATGAAATCAGCATCGCCGCCGCTGTGACTCAGCACTTCAAGGACATCGGGCAAGATCCCGCAGTCCATGATGTGACCTATGAGAACAGCCAGGCTCGCGAGCGCACCCAGATACTGATGGATTTCTCCAACAAGGTCAACGGCTTGGTGCTCGGCACGGGTGACCTCTCTGAACTGGCGCTGGGATGGGCTACCTACAATGGTGACCACATGTCGATGTATAACGTGAACGTGAGCATCCCCAAGACGCTGGTGCGTCACCTGGTGCGCTGGTTCTCCGGCTCGCTCAACGATGGTACCAAGCGTGGCAGGGCCATCCATGACACCCTGCTCGATGTCCTGGACACCCCTATCAGTCCCGAGTTGACCCCGGCTGCCAAGGACGGCACCATCCTGCAAGTGACCGAGGACATCGTGGGACCCTATGAGTTACACGACTTTTTCCTCTACCACATGTTGCGATACGGTTTCACGCCTGCCAAGTTGTATATGCTGGCTTGCAAGGCCTTCAAGGACGAGTATGACAAGGCGACCATCAAGAAGTGGCTGCGCACGTTTGTCCGCCGCTTCTTTGCCCAGCAGTTCAAGCGCTCATGCCTGCCCGATGGCCCCAAGGTGGGCAGTGTCTCGCTGTCGCCGCGTGGCGACTGGCGCATGCCCAGTGACGCCTCTTCGCGCCTGTGGCTGGCTCAATGCGACAACCTGCCCGAGTGAAATAACATCTTTTAAGCATTGTATCGCCCTTTGTGGCATTCGATTTGCATGGCAACCCGAGCAATAATGTCTGAATGAACGTCTCGAGAGGAACATATAACGTGCTGCGCAGTGTGGTGGTGACCGCACTGGTGACCGTTGTTGCCCTGTTTGCCCTGGCCTATTTGTTACTGCTCCTGCCTCCTGTGCAGGAACGCTTGTGCGACAAGGGCGAGAAAGCGCTTTCTGAGTTCCTCAAGACCGAGGTGTCTATCGGGGCGGTGTCTTTCTCGCCGTTCAACCAGTTGGAACTCAAAGAGGTCCTAGTTAAAGACCAGCAGGGAGACTCGTTGCTCACCATTGGCAAACTGGGGGCCGGCATCAGTCTCAAGGACCTGATTGCCAATCGCCGCTTTGTCATCACCTATGGCGAGATTATCGGTCTTGCAGGTCATGTGACCCGCCTTGATAAGGATAGTCCCACCAACATGCAGTTCATCATCGATGCCTTCAAGCCCAAGGAGGATAAGCCGCCCAAACCCTTTGATGTGCAGGTCAAGACGGTGATGATACGCCAGTCGGCCATCACCTATGATGTGCTTGACCAGCCTCGCAAGCTTGGACGCTTTGATGTTAATCACCTCGATGTGAGCAATCTGCAGGCCGATTTGTCCTTGCCCTGTCTCAAGAACAACGATTTCGATATCCTGGTCAAGCGCCTGTCGTTTGACGAGGGCAGCGGCCTGTCGCTCAAGCGCCTGTCCACCAAGGCCCACATCACCGACAATGCCCTCGATATCAAGGATATCAAGGTGCTGATGCCTGGTAGTGACATTCAGCTCGACGATATTCATCTGGAGTACTCATCGCTCAAGAACCTTGGCCGAGAACTGGCCGACATGCCCTTGAGGCTGAGCACCGGCGGCAGTGTGGTCACTCCGTCAGATTTCGCAGCCTTTGAGCCCCGTCTCAAGCAGTTCGACGAGCCGTTGCATCTTGCCGCGACTGTCGTGCGCGACGGATCACGCATCGAGGTGCCCCGGCTCAATCTCAAGGCCGACAGGGGAGGTTTGACCCTCGATGTCACTGGCGGCTTGACCTTGCCCACCTCGGGCGGCTATCATGCACTGGATCTCGACCGCATTGACCTCGATGCCACTCCCGCCACGCTGGCCCAGATCACCCGCCTGATTCCGGGCTTGTCCCCTCAGGCCCGAAGCATCATTGAGCGTTGCGGCCATGTGGGCCTCGACGGAGAATTGCACAGCAAGCCGAGCCATCTGAGCTTTAATGGCCGCATAGCGACAGCCCAGGGGCATGCCAACATCAACGGCACGCTCTCGCAGCAGCAGGGAAGTAGCCGCTTTGCCGGCCACGTCATGACCGATGGCTTCTATGTGGGCTCGTTGCTTGACAGGCGGGACATCTTGGACCAGTTGGCAATAGACGCGCAACTCGATGCCTTGATACAGGGCGGCGATGTGTCGGGCCATCTGCAGGGTTCAATCCCCTTTATCGACATCAAGGGCACCCGCTATCATAATATCACAGCTGATGTGGACAAGCAAGGCAACAGCTTCACGGGCTCGCTTGCCCTCAACGACCCCAACGGCCAGGTTCAGCTCGACGGTCGTGCCCTGCTCGACGGAGCCAACTCGACCTATGACTTGAATATCACTACCCAGGGGCTGAATCTGGCCCGCATGGGCATTCTCGACAATTATCCCGACCGGCGCGTCTCGGCAACAGCCACCGCCTCGTTCTGGGGCAACACGCTCGATAACGTGTCGGGCCATCTCGAGGTGAGTGATTTTGCGTTTACCGATAACCAGGGCAAGGGCTTGACCTTTGATAACCTGCAACTCAATTCCGACAACGACGGAGTGGACCGCATCATCAGCCTCGAGAGTGACCATCTCAACGGTTTTGTGTCGGGGCAGTTCGATTTCAAGACCATTGTGCCCACGGTCAAGCACATGTTGGCCAGCGCATTCCCGCAGTATTTTGGCGAGTATGCCGACTACAGGCATGACGGTGTGCCCAATGATGTGAAACTGCATTTCGTTATCAATCCCGATGATGCGTTGCACGAGATGCACAATCTGCCGTTTAAATTGGCCTATAGGACCATCGTCGAGGCCGACATGAGCGAGCGCGACACCACGTTTAACCTCGTGGTGGATGCACCGCTCATCGTGCAAGGCGGCAACAAGGTCATAGAGCAGACGATGCTGATGATGGAACTCGACAGCGTGACCAACCGCATGGTGATGAACCTGCAGTCGCGTTATCCGGCCAAGAAAGGGATGATAGACCTGAATCTGGATGCCAGTGGCCAGGACAACCGCATCGATGCCAACCTGGCATGGCGCATGCCCATGGAGCACGACTTCCACGGCAACCTCAGCGTCGATGGCCTGCTCGATCGCGGCGAGGACGGCAAGTTGAAGGCCGATATCAACATCCACCCGTCACAACTCGTGTTCAACGACACCGTCTGGCAGGTGGACAGGGGACGTGTGGCTGTAGAGAATGGAGTGGTGACCGTCGAGAATGTGTCTGGCGGCCATGGAGAGCAGTTTCTACACATCAACGGCAAGGTGTCGCATGACCCCGACGACGAGTTGTGCCTGGAACTGAACGATGTGAATCTGGACTATGTGTTTGAGACCCTCGCCATCGACCATGTGGACTTTGGCGGCAGGGCGACCAGCAAGGTCTATGCGAGCAACCTGTTGTCGGGTTCGCCGCATCTATACACGCCCAGCCTGTTTATCCAGGACATCTCTTACAACGGAGCCAAGTTGGGCGACTTTGATATCAGCGCCGAGTATGACAACGAGACCAAGGGCATCCTCGTCAACGGTGGCATCGATCAGTACAATGGCTGTCGTACTGGGCTGAACGGCGGCATCTATATTGCCGACGACTCGTTGTACATCGAGTTTGACGCCGACCATGCCAATGTGGCCTTCCTCAAGCCCTACATGGAAGCCTTTACCAGCGATGTGCAGGGCGAGATGTCGGGCAAGGCAATCTTGTTCGGCAACTTCCACACCATCAACCTGGAGGGCGATATCGTTGCCGATTCCATCCGCTTCCTCATCGACTATGTGAACTGCTATTACACCGCGTCCAACGTGCCCATCCATATCGTCCCTGACTTCATCGAGTTCAGCGACATTCCCATTCACGACCGTGAGGGACATGGGGCCAAGCTGGGCGGCTGGCTCAAGCATGATGCCTTCCACAATCCTGAGTTCAATTTCGCCATCACCGATGCCCATAACTTCCTGAGTTACGATACTAATCCCAGCATCAACCCCGATTGGTACGGCACCATCTATGGCAACGGTGCCTGCTTTGTCGAGGGTGGCCCGGGCATCGTGCAGATAAGGGTGAACATGACCTCGGCTCCGCGCAGCAAGTTCACCTTTGTCATGAGCGACACCGAGCAGGCCGACAACTACAATTTCATCACCTTCCGCGACCGTGAGGCGATGGCCCAGCCCGTTGTCGAGCAGCCTGTCGATTCCATTGAGTTGATGTTGAGCCAGTTGAAAGCGTCGGTAAAGCAGGAGGAAAATTCCGAGCCGAGTGCCTATGTGATTGACTTGCAGGGTGACATCACGCCCGATCTGGCCCTCACCGTGGTGATGGACCCCGTGGGAGGCGACCGCATCAAGGCGACCGGTAGCGGGCACATGCGCCTCACCTATAACAACAATGGCGAGTTGGGCACTTATGGCAAGTACACGCTCGACAAGGGTACCTATAACTTCACGCTCCAGGATCTCATTCTCAAGGATTTCACCATTCGTGACGGTAGCAGCATCAGTTTCCAGGGCGACCCCTATGCCGCAGTGCTCGACCTGGAGGCGCTCTACTCGCTCAATGCCAATATCCGCGACCTGGACGAATCCTTTGCCAACGATCACGACCTGAATCGAACCAATGTTCCGGTGCATGCCCTCCTGCGGGCCAAGGGCATCATCAGCCAGCCTGACATTTCGTTTGACCTGGAGTTCCCGTCACTCACCACCGAGGCCTATCACAAGGTCAAGAGCATCATCAGCACCGATGAGATGATGAACAGGCAGATTATCTACCTGCTGGCCTTGAACCGCTTCTACACCCCCGAGTACATGGGCACGACCTCCAACCAGAACGAGTTCCTCACCTCGGTGGCTTCATCAACCATCGCCGGCCAGTTGAGCAGCATCCTGGGCAAGATGACCGACAATCTGTCTATCGCACCCAACGTGCGTACCGACAAGGGCGACTTCAGCGATGTCGAGGTCGATGTGGCCCTCTCGAGCCAGTTGCTCAACAACAGGTTGCTGTTAAACGGCAACTTCGGCTATCGTGACAATACTTATAACCCCAGCAATAGCAACTTCATTGGCGATTTCGACCTTGAATATTTGCTCAACAGCAAGGGTACCTTCCGCCTCAAGGCCTACAACCACTTCAATGACCAGAACTACTACCTGCGCAACGCTCTCACCACCCAAGGTGTGGGCATCGTGTGGAAACATAGCTTTGACAAACCGCGCCACAACAAAAAAACGTTGAAACCGGCCCGGAATCATGACACCATTCCCGTGCGCGAGCCTGCGCCGCGCAGCGAGCGCGACAGTAGTGTCCGCCAACCGGTTCCCATGGTTACCCTCAGGTCGTCAAACAGTGTCACGCCATCGTCTGCCCAATGAGTAAACGGTTGTTCATATTCCTGCTGATGGCATTGTTCACGATGGGTTTTGCCTGGAGTGGCGTGGCACCTGACCAGCGCGATGCCACTGGTGCCGGTGCCTCGCAGTGGCATCTCGATAGCCTGGCCCGGGGTGCCGATAGCGTGGCAGGTCGCCTGGACAACATTGCCACACGCCTGGATTGCATAGCCAGCGGCCTGGAAAGTGTGGCAGAACGTCTGGACAGCCTCTCGGAGGCAAGAAATTATGACAGCCAGTTCTATTGGGAAAAGGTCGCCTTGCGTCACGGCTGGAGCATCAACGACACCTCGATTGTCTATCCTCCTGTGGTCGATTTCGGGGTGAGAGTCTATCGCTGGCTCAACCATGCCCTGAACTATTATGACACGGCCTATGTGGTCAATCCCGGCAAGACTAAGGGAAAGAAGTTCAAAGTCATGCTCAAGAACAGCAATTGGCTGGACTTTTACTCAGGGCATCTGGGCAAGTGGGAAACACCCCTGCAGCTCAACAGTGACGTCACATCGCTGTTCGGATTCCACATCAGCGGCATGGGCCTCAGTTTCACCTATATGCTCAACGCACGTGACCTGCTGGCTGGAAAATTCATCCACAACCGCCGACTCCAGTTCTCGTTCACCACATCACGCATCTTTATCGAAGGGTACTACCGCAAGAACGATGAGAGTTCGGTTCACTTGCATCGGCTGGGCAAGTGGATGGGTGATGATATTTTCTATGGCCTCAAGCGTGAGAGCTATGGATTGGACGCCTATTACATCTTTAACCACACCCACTATTCCCAGGCGGCGGCCTACTGCTTCTCCAAGTACCAGAAACGCAGCGCCGGTTCACTGATGGCGGGCATCTACCTGAGCCACCAGGATGTGGTCATGGACATGGGTCAAATCAGCGACACTATCAGAAGAAATCTCCCCGGCAAGGTGAACGATTACCGTTTCCGTTACCGTGATTTCGGGTTCATGATCGGCTATGGCTACAGTTGGGTCTTCCATCACGGGTGGCTCTTCAACGTTACCGCCGTTCCCAGCATCGGCTATCGCCACAGTTTCCCCAATTCCATTGATGGTAAGCGGTCGCTGTTGTCCACCAACCTCAATGGCCGCATGGCGCTCGTCCGCACCGCCGGCAACTTCTTCTATGCCCTGACCTTCAGCCACGAGGGGCACTGGTACACCAGCACCAATCACAGCTTCTACAACAGTTACAGCAACCTCGAAGTCACCGCCGGCTTCCGCTTCTAGAAACTATAAGATATGAAAATGAAAAATATAACGATATTAGGTATTGAGTCGTCATGCGACGACACATCGGCAGCAGTCTTGCGTGACACGGTGCTGCTCAGTAATGTTATCGCCAGTCAGCGCGTCCATGAGGCTTATGGCGGCGTGGTGCCCGAGTTGGCTTCTCGTGCCCATCAGCAGAACATCGTGCCCGTGGTGAGCGAGGCTATCCGTCAGGCCGGCATCGACCGCAAGGACATTGATGCCATCGCCTTCACGCGCGGCCCGGGCTTGCCGGGGTCGCTCCATGTGGGCACCTCGTTTGCCAAGGGATTGGCTCTGGCGCTCGACATCCCGCTGGTTGACGTGAACCACCTGCACGGCCATGTGCTTTCCCATTTCGTTAAGGAGACGCCCGATGCCGAGGTGCCCGACTTCCCTTACCTGTGTTTGCTCATCAGCGGCGGCAATAGCCAGATTATCAAGGTCAATTCGCCGTGCGACATGGAGGTGCTGGGTCAGACCATCGACGATGCCGCAGGCGAGGCCTTCGACAAGTGCGCCAAGGTCATGGGGCTGCCTTATCCCGGTGGTCCTGTCATCGACCGCCTGGCCACCGAGGGCGACGCCAAGGCCTTCAAGTTTGCCAAGCCCCATGTCGATGGCTTCAACTACAGTTTCAGCGGCTTGAAGACGTCGTTTCTCTACACCCTGCGTGACGCACTCAAGGAGAACCCCAATTTCATCGAGGAGAACAAGGCCGACCTTGCCGCCTCGCTGCAACGCACCATCATCGAAATATTGATGGACAAGTTCGGCAAGGCCATCAAGGCCACGGGCATCAAGACCATCGCCATTGGTGGCGGTGTGTCGGCCAACAGCGGCATGCGTGCCGCCGTCGAGGACTATGCCCGCCGTCACCGCCTCAAGGCCTTCATCCCCAAGCGCGTCTTCACGACCGACAACGCCGCCATGATCGCTATCGCCGGCCATTACAAATACCTGAATAAAGAATTCTGCGACATCACCGCGCCCCCCTTCCAGCGCGTGGTCATCTAACAAGGTCTCATAACGGTGTATCACAACTCCGTAAATCCTGCACCTGCAAACACATTGAACCACCAGTATTTGAGAACAAAATGGCGAACAATGCCTGCGGGTTCTGAATGATGATACAAGAAAAATGCGTATATTTGCCACGACTTACAGTAAAATCAAGCATATCATGGCAGATATTGGAATTCAAGTTCCCGAATCAGAATATAACTCAATTCTGCGACAGGCTGTCGCAGTTATCGACAAGAGTAGAAATGTTGTCGCCAAAAGTGTGTGCGCAGCAATAGGAGCAGCTCATTGGGAGTTAGGTAAACTCCTGCATGACCGTAAGTTGGAGAGTACTCATGGCAGTAGAGTGATTAGACGCTTGGCTGCAGACTTGAGAGAGCGCTATCCCCAAATGGGCATGTCGCCCCGCAACTTATGGTATATGAAGGGATACTATGAGAGGTTTTCTGAAAGCGATCCAAAAGTGCAACAAGCTGTTGCACTTTTGCCATGGGGGCATACCTTGAAGTTGATGCAGAAGTTCGGAAACGATGATGAGGCTATTCTCTATTACGCTCAGGAAGTTATTGCGAAAGGCTGGAGCAGAGACTTGTTGACAAATGCTATCAGCATGCAAATGCACTTGCAGAAAAGCGAGCCGGCAGACAACAACTTTTCGCTGACATTGCCGACAGCACAAGCACAACTTGCCGATGAGGTATTCCGTAGTAGCTACAACCTCGGTTTCCTTGGTGTTCGCAATCCAATTCTTGAAACGGAACTTGAAACGAGGCTTGTCAATAAAGTCAAACAATTCTTGCTAGAATTGGGACGAGGTTTCACCTATATAGGCAATCAGCATGAACTTGAGTATAATGGCAAAGTCAGTCGAGTGGACATGCTGTTTTATCATCGTGGATTGCGTTGCCTTGTCGCCTTTGATTTGAAGATAGGAGAATTCAAGCCCGAATATGCAGGCAAGATGAATTACTACCTCTCTTTACTGGATCGTCTTGAACGGCAAGACGATGAGAACCGCTCTATCGGGATTATACTATGTGCAGAAAAGGATAAAGTTGAGGTTGAACTGGCTCTTGAAGATATGGGCAAACCTATCGGTGTGGCCGATTATCAGCTGATTATCCCACAGGAAGAGTTGAAACGCGTTGTTGCCGATGAAGTTGAAGCGTTCGGTAAAGAGTTGCCCTCCCGAACTGAATTCCCCTTGTTGGACAGCGACCATAACAAAGATGGAAATTAACGATATAAATCAAAATAAATATAATAGTAATCTGCTGGAATGAAAGCACTTAGAGTTGTAATAATCGCCCTTATTGCTCTGTCGTCTCTTATGGCGATGGCACAAGAGCAAAGAACAGATACAATTATTCCGAAGTTCTTGATCAATGGCTATTTTTTTCAGGAGTTACCAAAACTCCCCGAAAATGCCATTCCAAGTTATACTCGACTGAAAGATTCAGAAGGAAACAAGATACTTGCCATTGGACTTGATGTGGATTTACCCGAATCGGTCATTAGCCAGGCGATACCCCGGGAACAAGTGCGCAATGCCAATCAGTTCTTGAATGGTGCCAATATGATGGCTACGATGTTGGAATTGGCTCAAGCAGGCGTAAAAGATGATGGCTCTTTCTATTCACCTCAGGCAGGTGAGCCGTTCCCTCAATTCGACGAAATAGATTTAGAAGGACGCAGGTGGACCAACGACAGTGTTAAAGGTCATGTGATGGTGCTTAGCCTGTGGTATTCGGGTTGTGGACCGTGCCGTGCCGAAATGCCTGAGCTATCAACGTGGAGGGAACAGTTCCCTGATGTCATGTTTTTCTCTGCCACCTACCATGATGCAGAGGTTGTCCAAAAGATCACCGAAAAGCACCACTTCACTTGGACACACCTCGTTGAAGCCAAGGATATGATGTCGTGGATCGGGACCGAAGGCTTCCCCTTTACAGTGGTTGTAGATAGAATGGGAATTGTCCGCTATGCCGTTCATGGCACAAGCCCGGAAACACGTGCCGAAATTTTCGCGAAAATAAAAGAAGCAGAAGGCATCTAAAAGACTAAGTGAAACTAATGACCAATTGCCTTGATGGCCCTGATGCGTTGGGCCAGGGTGGGGTGGCTGTAGCTGAACCACACGACCAATGGGTGGGGCGTGAGGTTGCTCAGGCCGTGGCTGGCCAGTTTCTTGAGGCCGCTGATCAGGGTCTCGCCGTGGCCGTGCGCGGCGGCATAGGCGTCGGCGCGGTACTCGGCACGACGCGAGATGGCGTTGCTCATCGGGTTGAGTAACAAGTCGATGGGTGAGAGCAATAATGAGAATGCCACCATCGCTAGAATGAACGATGGGGCGGTGCCGCCCAGGGCGGCAGGCAAATCGGGATTGTCCACCAGCAACGAGAAGATGAACAGGTTGACGGCCACCATTGCAATCGAGATGAACATATTCTTGAACGTATCGCGGTGCTTGTAATGTCCGAACTCGTGGGCCAGCACGGCGACAATTTCTTCATTGGTCATCTGGTCCTGCAGGGTGTCATAGAGCACGATGCGCTTCTTGGGACCGAAACCGGTAAAGTAGGC
>CAMJZI010000027.1 GCA_946410185.1 uncultured Porphyromonadaceae bacterium | reverse complement strand
CAGCATGGTAAAGGCACACACAAAGGACGTGACCACGCGCCACAAGGTGCCCCACACGCCGTAGCCAAACAGTTGCTTGTAGGTCGCAAAAACCATCACCACCCCCAGCAGCAGCACCAGCCACCCCAGCGCCGTGAGGTCATAGAGCATGTTCAGGATCATGAACATAGCGGTGCTGAAGACCTGGACAAAAAAGCCCTGCGGCAGGGTGTGACGCGCGTTGCGAGGGGCAAAACGGAAAATGAAATAGTTGGGAATGATCAGGAAGGAGAGCAGGACCAGGGACAACAGGTCGGGGTGGGTGTTGAGCCACTGGAACACCGCGTCCAGGTAATCGCTGGGTGGCGGGAAGGCGCCATTAAGGTGAACGTTCAGCCACGAGAAGACGGAAGTGATATAGGACATGCGCTCGCCCGCATCCACACTTATCATGCCATGGATGGCACCCGTCAGGAAATCGACAATCACGCCCAGCACGGCGATGATGGCCAGCATCTTGACGGGCGGGAAACTCACCTGGCGCCTGCCGTTGATGTAGTCGCTGATGAAGTAACCAGGGCGCAGGAGCAGCTGCGCAAGCGAGTACAGCAAGGAGCGGTTGTGCATGCCCCACACCTCGGCAACGCTCTTGCCCACACTGCGCCACGTGATGGGGCCCAGACCAGACTTCTGCGAGCAATAGGGACAGAAGTTGCCCACAAAGTCATGACCGCAGTTGTGGCAGTGGTGAGGCTCTTGACTGCTGAACTCATGCTCAAACGGGTCCTGCTGCCATTTCTTGAAGCGTTGATATGTTTTCTTAATATCCATTTATTTTGGCTTCAGGCTTGACATCACCACCTAAAGCCTGAATAATCAATCATCGTAGTCAAGGTCAATGACCTGGAAATTGCGGTTGAATTCCACCTCCATGCCATTGTTGAGCTTGATCTCATAGCCCATGTGGCGACGCTCAATCTTGATAACGGATTTGCCGGCATAGTTCTTCTTCAGGTAAGCCTTGATCTGATCGGGAACGATGGCATCGGGCACCTTCGACGAGTAGCACTCCACATCTTTCCAGTTGCCCTTGTTGTCAAACTCAATCTTCTCGCCGCTCTCATAGCGGATGTTATAATCGTCCCAGTCGGCAGTCACCACCAGGGGCACCTTCTTGGCAAAATGCTGCTTGAGGAAAGTCTGTGCCGACTGCGGCAGCTGCTGATAGGTAATCATGCGGTCGTCGTCATTGGCCATCACACCCAGGCTCATTGTCATGACAATGGCCATCAACAAAAACACCCTAATCTTCTTCATAATGATTACTAATTAACTAAACAACAAACTAAAAAAAGCGACTCAATCATCCATGCCCATGATAGAGCCCTGCTTGTTGAACGTGAGTTCCAAGCCATTGGCCAGTTCCACCTCATAGCCGTCATTCTCCCTGTCAATCTTGAGGATCATCGCATCGGGGAACTTGTCCCGGATTTGCGAAACAATGGGTGCGGGAATCAGTGCCGTGGGCACAGGGTTCTCAAGCGTGCACTCAATCTTGTTCCAACCGTTGCTGGAATCAAAATCAATCTGGGTGCCGTCGGCCAGCACAACATCATACTGCGAACCGGTAAGCTCGATGTCCTTCTTGGCCAAAGTGATGTCCTGGCCAGGAAAGTACTGCTGAATAAACGAGGTGACGGACTCAGGCAACTGGTCGGCAGTGACAGGCTTGTCGCTGCAAGCGGTCAACAATAATATACCGACAAAAATGCCTAATAGCGATATTCTCTTCATGTGCTACTGTTTATTAGTCAGATTATTCAACGCAAAAATACTCAATTTAGTTGAATCACACCTTAATTTCTTAAAGAAAAATAGCCTAGCTCTATTTACAAATAGCGCCGGGGCGGCAAAGCCTCGACGCTATCGATATCGGAAATGTGTTGATGATTACTCGTCGTCGCGACGGTCGTCACGGCGGGGACGACGCGGGCCGCCCTGACGGGGACCACGGTTACCACCACCCATGGGACGGTTGCCGCCACCATTGGGGCGAGGACCACGGTTGCCACCGTTGCCATTACCATTGCCACCCTGGCGGGGACCGCGGTTGCCACCCTGCTTGCGCTCGTCATAGCCCTCGGGCTTGTCCTGCAGGGCGCGCATCGACAGACGGTATTTACCTGTCTTCTTGTCAATCTCGATGAGCTTAACTGTAACCTCGTCACCCTCGTGAATGCCGCTGGCCTCCATGCTCTCGAGACGGTCCCAGCTGATTTCGCTGATGTGCAACAGGCCGTCACGACCAGGCATGAACTGAACGAATGCGCCGAAGTCGAGGATGCTAACCACTTTACCAGTATAGATCTGACCCTCCTCGGGGACTGCGATGATTGCCTCGATGCGGGCAACGGCAGCATTGATGCTGTCCTTGTTGGCAGCAGCGATCTCGACGATTCCCTTGCCGTCAATCTCTTCGATGCTGATGGTCGTGCCAGTTTCCTCCTGGAGACCCTGGATAACCTCGCCACCCTTGCCAATAATGGCACCGATGAACTCCTTGTCCACGGTAAGGGTAACAATGCGGGGCACATGGGGCTTGTAGTCCTCGCGGGGAGCGGGAATGGCCTCGTTGATGAGGTTGAGGATGTGGAGGCGGCCTTCCTTGGCCTGACGCAATGCCTGCTCGAGAATCTCATAGGGCAGACCGTCGCACTTGATATCCATCTGAGTGGCGGTGATACCATCGACAGTACCCGTCACCTTGAAGTCCATGTCGCCCAGGTGGTCCTCATCGCCCAGGATGTCGCTCAGCACGGCGTGCTTCACGTTACCCTCGTCGGTGATCAGACCCATAGCGATACCGGCAACGGGCTTCTTGAGCTTGATACCGGCGTCGAGCAGTGCCATGCAGCCGGCGCACACGGTAGCCATCGACGACGAGCCGTTACTGCTCAGGATGTCGCTCACGATGCGGATGCAATAGGGGTTGTCCTCGGGGATCATGCGCTTGAGGGCGCGGTGAGCCAGATTGCCGTGGCCAATCTCGCGGCGGCTCACGCCACGGGGTGCGCGGGCCTCACCGGTCGAGAAGGCGGGGAAGTTATAGTGGAGCAGGAAGCGCTCGTTCTCGTGACGCAGCACGTCGTCGATGAGCTTCTCATCGTCCTTGGTGCCCAGGGTCACGGTAGCCAGGGCCTGGGTCTCGCCACGCTTGAACAGGGCCGAGCCGTGGGGATAAGGCAGGTAGTCGGGCTCACAGGTGATGGGGCGGATCTCGTCGGTCTTGCGGCCATCCAGACGGATGTGCTCGTCGAGGATGCAACGGCGAACGGCGTCGCGCTGCACTTCCTCGTAGTAGCGCTTGATCATCGGTTCCTTCTCCTCGCGCTCCTCCTCGGGGATGGTCTCCATGAAGTCATCATAGGCCTTCTGGAACGTCTCGTTGCGCCACTGCTTGTCGGCCTTGCCGGCCTGAGCCACAGCGTAGCACTTGGGATAAATCTCCTTGCGCACGCGCTCGTGAAGTTCCTCGTCGTCGGTCTCGTGGCAATACTCGCGCTTGGCGACGCCCAATTCCTTGGCCCACTCCTTCTGGATCAGGCACATGGGCTTGATGGCCTCGTGGGCAGCCTTCAAGGCGGCAATCAGGTCATCCTCGCTCACTTCGTCCATCTCGCCCTCGACCATCATAATATTATCGTAAGTCGCACCTACCATCAATTCCATGTCAGCTTTCTCAATCTGCTCAAACGTCGGGTCGATAACGAATTGACCGTCGATGCGTGCTACACGCACCTCGGCAATGGGCTCTTCAAAGGGCACATCGCTCACAGCGATGGCTGCCGATGCGGCAAGACCTGCCAGGGCATCGGGGGCGTCAACACCGTCGCTCGAGAACATCAAGATGTGAACGATGGTGTTAGCGTGATAATTAGAGGGGAACAAGGGCCTGAGCACGCGGTCAACAAGGCGTGCGGTCAGAATCTCGTAGTCGCTGGCGCGGCCCTCACGACGGGTGAAACCGCCGGGGAAACGGCCATAGGCCGAGAATTTCTCCTTGTATTCAACAGTCAGGGGCATGAAGTCCACGCCCTCGTCGGCCTCCTTGGCCGAACATACGGTGGCCAACAACATGGTGTTGTTCAGCCTCAATTCAACAGCTCCATCGGCTTGCTCAGCAAGCTTTCCAGTCTGCAGAGTGATCTCACGTCCGTCACTCAGTACGATGGTTTTTGTAGTAGGTGTCATAAAATATTTACTCTAATATTGTAAAAAAATCGCGCAAAGGTACAAAATATTTCCCAAATAACCACCATAGAACCATAGAATTAACCACAATTCACACATTAAATAATAAGAGACCAAGTAGAGTGATGTCCTAATTTGGTGATTCATAGCATGTTATTAACACGAATAACCATATTTATGTTTTTAAATGATGGCCACGATGAGGCGAGGCTCTACTTGCAACTATTCATTCTATCTGTGCTCTATTATCCAAAAGATTAGTATCTTTGCAACCAGATAACCAACAATCAACCATTAATCACATTAAAAAGAAACCGTAAATGAAAAAATTTCTTATGATGATGCTGGCCGCGCTCACCTGCTTGGGCATGGCCGCACAAAAGCCTGTGGCCACCACCGTTCCCGGTGACCCCATGGCAACTCAGTGCTATACCTTGAGCAACGGCCTCAAGGTATTCCTCAGTGTCAACCACCAGAGCCCACGCATCTCGGCTCACATTGCCGTGCGTACGGGTTCGCGTAACGATCCCGCCGAGACTACCGGCCTGGCCCACTACCTGGAGCACCTGATGTTTAAGGGCACACAGCAGTACGGCACCAGCAACTATGAGGCCGAGCGAGCCCTGCTCGACACCATCGAGGTCCGCTACGAGCAGTACCGGCTGGTGAAAGACCCCGAGCGTCGCCGCGTGCTGTACCACGAGATCGACAGCATCTCGCAGCTGGCAGCCAAGTACAACATCCCCAACGAGTATGACAAGCTGATGGCCGGCATTGGCGGCCAAGGCACCAACGCCTACACCAGCACCGACGTGACCTGCTACACCGAGGACATCCCCGCCAACGAGGTGGACCGCTGGGCACGCATCCAGAGTGACCGTTTCCAGAACATGGTCATCCGCGGCTTCCACACCGAGCTCGAGGCCGTGTATGAGGAGTATAACATCGGCATCGCCAAGGACCAGTGGAAGCTCTTCGAGGCTATCAATGCCAAGATGTTCCCCGGCCACCCCTATGGCACCCAAACGACCATCGGCACCCAGGAGCACCTCAAGAATCCCTCGATCACCAACATCAAGAACTACTTCCATAACTACTACTGCCCCAACAACGTGGCCATCTGTATGGCAGGTGACTTTGACCCCGACGAGGTCATTGCCATCCTGGAGCGCCACTTTGGCAGCTGGAAACCTAACAACAAGCTTACACGTCCCGAGTTTGCACCCCTGCAGCCCATCATTGCTCCCATCGACACTACCGTCATGGGTCAGGAGGCTGAGTTTGTGGCACTGGGATGGCGATTCGGCAAAGGCAACTCTCTGGAGAACGACACTGTTGATGTCATCTGCGAGATGCTGTCTAACGGCACGGCCGGCCTCATGGATCTGAACCTGAACCAACCCATGAAGGTGATGATGAGCGGCGCGATGACCGATCCCATGACCGACTACTCGATGCTGCTGCTCCTGGGTTACCCCAACGAGGGCCAGACTCTGGAAGAAGTGCGAGAATTACTGCTGGGCGAACTGGCAAAGCTTCGTGCCGGGCAATTTGACGATGACCTACTGGTGAGCGTGGTAAACAACAACAAGCTCCAGTACCTGCGTTCGCTCGACAGCAATGGTGCACGCACACGCCAGCTGGTGAATGCCTTTATCAACAACGTGGACTGGGCTCAGGAGGTAGGCAAGCTCGACCGCATGGCAGGCATGACCAAGGAGCAGATCGTGGCATTTGCCAACCGTCACCTGCTGGACAACAACTTCGTGTGCGTGTACAAGCGCATGGGCGAGGACACCACAGCCAAGAAGATTGACAAGCCTGCCATCACCCCCATTCCCACCAACCGCGACATGCAGAGCGACTTTGTCCGCAATATCCTGAGCGAAATCGTTGAGCCCATCCAGCCGCAGTTTGTGGACTACAGCAAGGAGATGACCGTGGGCCAGACCAGCAAAAAACTGCCGCTGCTCTACAAGCACAACGACCTGGACGACCTGTTCACCTTGACCTACAAGTATGACTTCGGCAACACCGCCGACAACCGTTATGAGACCGCCCTGAACTACCTCGACTACCTGGGCACAAAGAAACTCACTCCCACCCAGTTCAAGCAGCGCTTGTATAAGCTGGCCTGCAACATCTCGATGAACGTGAGCGACAACGAGACCTACCTGACCCTGAGCGGCCTGAGCGAGAACATGCCCGAGGCCATCAAGCTCGTCGAGGACCTGATGCAGAACGCCCAGGTCGATGAGGAGGCCTACAACAACATGGTCGAGCTGATTATCAAGTCGCGCAACGACGCCAAGACCAACCAGCAGGAGTGCTTCGAACGCTTGAACGAGTATGGCATGTACGGTCCCCGCAACGAGTACACCAACATCATGAGTGCTCAGCAGCTGCGCGACACCAAGCCCGCCGACCTGCTCAACCTGGTCAAGGGCATGCGCGACATGAAGCACACCGTGGTTTACTACGGTCCCATGACGCAGAAGGAACTTGACAAGTGTCTCAAGAAGACCCATAAGACCAGCAAGAACCTGGCTGCAGTGCCCGTGGGAGCCCCCTACATGGAGCAGAACACCCCGCGCACCGAGATTCTGTTAGCCCCCTACGATGCCAAGAACATCTATATGGTACAGTACCACAACGAGGGCACCCAGTGGGCTCCCGAGCACGCTGCTACCATTCAGATGTTTAACGAGTACTTTGGTGGTGGCATGAACGGTATCGTCTTCCAGGAGTTGCGCGAGGCTCGCGGTCTCGCCTACTCGGCTGCAGCCTACTATCGTCAGCCCAGCGAGCTCCCCCATCCCGAGTATGCCATGACCTACATCGTGACTCAGAACGATAAAATGATGGACTGCGTGCGCGAGTTCAACAACATCGTGGGCACTATTCCCCAGAGCGAGGCTGCATTTGCCCTGGCCAAGGAGTCGCTGATGAAGAAGCTGGCCAGTCGCCGCACCGTTCGCGGTGGCGTCCTGAATAGCTACATGGCCGCCCAGCGCCTGGGTCTGGACTATGACATCAACTCGGTGATTTACAACCAGCTGCCCAACCTCAAGCTGGCCGACATCGTCAAGTTTGAGCAGCAGTCGATGGCTGGCAAGCCCTATCGCTACATCATCCTGGGCGACGAAAAGGAACTCGACATCGAGGCTCTGGAAAAGATTGGCCCAATTCACCGCCTCACTCTCGAGGAGATTTTCGGGTATTAGACATTAGGCGTTAACTGTAACAGTTAACTATCATAACGGGTCCTTAAGGTCGTTAAAGACTTTAAGGACCTTTTTATAGCTGTTTATGGCGAAAAGTCAATAAAAATGCTTATCTTTGCTGCACTTACAACTTGATAGAAACCCTAACCTCTAAAACGATATTGTATTATGAAGAAAACTTTACACTTTCCCCGCTTGGCGCTGCTTGCGCTCACGTTGATATTGGCCGCTTCGACAGCTATGGCCTACGACTTTGAGGTCGGCGGCATCTACTATAGCAAAGGGAGGCCCAATGAGGTCAATGTCACCTACAAGGATAATTCCTACAATTCCTACTCCGGTAATGTCACCATCCCGTCGTCAGTGACTTACCAAGGAACGACCTACACTGTGGTAGGCCTCGACTTGAACACTTTCTATCATTGCACCGAATTGACAAGCGTGACGCTCCCCAACACGATTCTGAGTATTGGCAGTTCAGCCTTTGCCGGCTGCACCGCATTGACCAGCGTCACGATACCCAACTCGGTCACCGAAATCGAGTATGCTGCCTTCAGCGACTGTAGTGCATTGAAGACGATAGTTATTCCCAATTCTGTTACCTCGCTGGGCTACTATGCATTCCAGAGATGCTTCTCGCTTGAAAAGGTGACCTTGAGCAACAAACTTGAATCCATCCAGACATTGACCTTCTATGGCTGCACAAGCCTGAAGTCAATCACCATTCCCGCATCGGTAAAGACCATCGAACATCAGGCATTTGAAAACTGCGTTAGTCTTGAAAGTGTCACTTTGTCTCAAGGGCTTGAGCAGATCTTGGATTTTGCCTTCCGTTCGTGTGAGAGTTTGCAACAAATCGCCCTTCCCAACACGCTCACCAAGATAGGCGCTCATGCCTTCCGTGAAAGCGGCCTGGAGAGTATCACCATCCCCAACTCGGTGAAAACCATTGGCTCACTCGCTTTTTATGAGTGTCCTGCTCTTAAACAGGCCATAATTGGTGACGGCGTGAAAGAAATCGGTGAGTATGCCTTCTACCGGTGCCTCGAGATGACGACACTCACGCTGGGCAAGAACTTGGAAACAATCCACAACGATGCCTTCAAAGGCTGTTCCAAACTGGCCGCGTTGGACATCCCCAACTCGGTCACCACGCTTGAGGACAATGCCTTCTCCTACTGCCATGCCTTACAAAGCGTGGTCATCGGCAACGGGGTGAAGACGATCGGCAATTATGCTTTCCATGAATGTGAGAAGATGTCAAATCTGGTCATTGGCAACGATGTCACCTCTATCGGCACCAATGCTTTTTACGGATGCCAAGCGCTCAAGAAGGTGGATATCCCCAACTCGGTGGAAACCATCGGCAACTGCGCTTTTCTGCAATGCCAAGGTTTAACCCAAATCAACATCGGCAGCGGCGTCAAGACCATAGGCTATGGTGTCTTTGCTGGTGTATGGCAATTGACCTCCGTTACCTGCCATGCCACGACACCGCCGACGTTTACAATAGATGACAATTGGTCCACGTTCAACGAGAGCGCCTATGAGCAAGCCACCCTTTATGTGCCGCAGGCATCCATCTTCAGATACAAGAATGCCGAGATTTGGAAAAACTTCCTCAACATCCAGGCCATCCCCGACCGCATTCCCGGCGACGTGAACGGTGACGGCGAGGTCAACATCGCCGACGTCAATGCAGTCATCAGCGCCATCCTAGGCAGCACCGGCGCCCCCGCCTGTGACGTGAATAGCGACGGCGAGGTGAACATTGCCGACGTGAACGCAGTCATCAGCATCATCTTGAAATGATCCAAGGTCCTAAAGCGGCAAACCACTTTAGGACCTTGAAGTATAGAGTTTAGAGGAGACATCCGCATTTTCAGAAAAGTGAAAATGCGGATGCCTTACAGTATCCAATCGGACCACGTTATTGGTCGCGATTCCTTAACTCCTAACGCCTAACTCTTTTAAGGCTTTCTTGCAGATGCCCTCATGGCGTGTGACCATGTAGATGAGCAGGATGTTCAGCACTACGACCTCAAAGGCGAAATACAGCCACGGCATATCGATAATCACCGCAATAAAGCAGGCGATGATGCGCGTGTTAAAGGTCAGAATATTGGTATACTTCATCAACGGCAGACTCTGACCACGGAAGTAGTCACGAAATTCCTGACTGGGCACACCATCCTCGCCATAGCGCTCATTCAAAGCGGCACGCAGACGCTGCATTTTAGGCGTCCATCGCTCCTGGTTGCCCGTGTACATGCGATAGAAGAACAACGGCATCTTGCTCCAGAAGTTCCGGCCCCACTCCAGCTGATGGTACTGCTCATTGAGCTTGGCGGTATTGTCAAGCTCGCTGCCCTGCTGCCCCTTGAGGAAGAACAGATGGAACTGACGGTAATAGTCAGCCATGGCGGCCTGCAGTGCGTGGCTAAGACCCGACAGGATAGCCAAGGTCCAGATCATCCACTGATGCTGGGCAAAGAAGTTGGGCCCCAGCAAGCTGTCGCCGAAATCCAGTTCGCGGAATACCAGCGCAAAGGAGATGGCCGCAAACCAAAAGTCACCGCTAACACCGTCCAGGATGCGTCCCATGCGTGAGTACTGCTGCGTCAGCCGCGCCAATTGCCCGTCAGCGCTGTCAAACGTGTCGGCCCATGTGATCAGCAGCATGCCCAGCCAATTGAGCCATGCCAGATTTGGCTGACCGAAATAGAGCATAATGCCGCCCATCACCCCCATAAAAATACTCGCAATGGTGATGGCATTGGGCGACACTCCCAACTTGGCAAACAATTTGGCCCATAGAAAGCCCAACGGACGATGGAAATGCAAGTCGAACCACTCCTCGGTGTCCATCGACTTGAGCGAAGCCTTATATTCTTCTCTTAATGTCATGTGCTTTGTGTTTCGTGTTTTCAGTTGTTCTATAAGCTTTTGAAATCGAAAAGCCGCTCCTGACTCCTACCCCATCACAGTCCCAGATGTGCCTTGGCTAGCGCCAGGACAGCCTTTGCAATGTGCGGAGCCGACTCGTTGCGGCACGGTGCAAAACTGGGCCAGTCGTTAAAGTCGATGATACGTATGGTCCCATCCGGATCAACAATGCAGTCGCCGCCATAAATGGTAACATTGAGTTCTTCGGCAGCACGTCCACAGATGTCCTTCAGCTCCTTCAAGTCGATGTCGATGCCCTGACTGTGGCCATTGACTTCCTCCCAGCCATACTTGCTATGACCCTCATCAAACGGATAGAACCAATAGAAGAACTGGGAACCCTTCACTCCATAGAACTTAACCAGGTCACCCACCAGATGAACGTTGATCACAGCACGGGTGATTCCACGATAGAAATACTCCTGCAGCACTTCCTGAGCCTCCTCGGGATGACGGACGTAGCTCACGTCCTCCTTGTGCATGGCGTGGAAGTCGCCGCGCTTAATCCAGCACGACTTGAAACCCGCCTTCTTCAACTGAGACTTGATGTTCTCGTTTGTGTTTACGATGAGACTGTCTGGGTAAGGGATTCCGTTACCCAGCAAGATGCGCGTCATGCGCTCGCGCGTGCAATTCTCGATACCGTAACCTGAGTTGACGACAAGCTTGCCTGCATCCTCAAGCTGCTGCAACTTGGCGATACTAGCGCGCTCGCGGCACATGGCCAGCACAACCGGCTCGGTAATTTCCTGGTTATTGAACTGTTCCTCACTATAGACATTGACCTGGCATCCGCGCTTGCGCAGCTGCTCGGCCACAAGATTAAAGATGGCGGTGTCGTTGCCGATGTGATTGGGCGAATAGGCCCCAGCACGCATCACGCCCGCTATTGTGATATCTGCCATTTTCCTTTGACGTTATTATTTCTATCCACAGGCCTTATTGCCCGTTATTA
Organism: uncultured Porphyromonadaceae bacterium; assembly: GCA_946410185.1. Classification (GTDB taxonomy): domain Bacteria; phylum Bacteroidota; class Bacteroidia; order Bacteroidales; family Muribaculaceae; genus Sodaliphilus. The sequence continues at coordinate 11,077 of CAMJZI010000027.1, read as the reverse complement.
ATGGGCTGCAAAGATACAAAAAATTGTGATTGTGGCACTTAAAAAAATATAAAAACACCCGATTTGCCACATTCCGCACCCATCGGATGCCCAAAATACGTTTTTTTGAAAAAAAACCAGATATTTTCTTGCAGGTATCAAAAAAAGCAGTACCTTTGCAGTCGCTATTTGAAAATTATTTCAGCTAGCTACCGGAGAGGTGGGTGAGTGGCTGAAACCAGCAGTTTGCTAAACTGCCGTAGGGGTAACTCTACCGCAAGTTCGAATCTTGTCCTCTCCGCTTATGGTGTGGTAACACGTTGCAAAATAACGTGTTACCACATTTTTCAAGAAAATCCATAGACGAAATAGAGACGATATTTGTCGAACCTATTGCATTCCTGGTCCGCCAAGAATGTAAAAAGAATGTGTCCTCGAACAAAAAAATTAAACTCTCTTGGTGAGGTGCTGCAGTACACCCCACCCAAGTTGCACACCGGTGAGCAGCATGATGAGGCCGTAGTTCTCTTTCAAGAAGGTCGCTGTAGTTTTCATGTCGGGCAAGGGTCTAGTTTTTCAGTTCTTTCTTGAAGAGTTCATCCACGGCGGCCTTGAGGTTGGGTGCCAGGGGCGGAATGTGGTGGTTCTGCTCCAACCGTCGCAGTTCGTTGATGTCCATCTCCACCTCGTTTTCCTTGCGGGTCTGCTTGAACTCCTTTTTGTCGATATAGTCACGACCGATGGTGAACGTCTCAAACAGGATGATATAGTCCATCTCTAAATCTTCCATACGACCCGACACCAGCGCCTGCTTCATCACCAGGTCGTCGATGCGCGACTGTCCGTCCTCACTGATGTTATAGACTTCGTAGTAGCCGCGGTTATCCGCAGTGTATTTTTCCTTCTTTTCTTTTTTCTTTTTGCCTTTTGCCCGCAGTTTGGCCTCTTCCTCGGCTTCTTCGACGTGGTCATGGTAGGCCCAGATGTCAAAATTGGTCGTCCGTGTGCCGCCCTGCAAATCTTCGTCGATGTATCCAAGCACCGATATCGTATCACTCACCACCTGGCGGCCTGAGGGCTCCTGGCTGAGCGACAGCATGCCTTTGTCGGCAAGTTTTACTATCTTCTTGTAGTCGGGCAACGTGTCGATTCTTGCCCATTGGTCGATGTAACGGCCCACCAGCGTACTGATGATGAAGCGGTAAAGGCCGTTCTTTCCCCGAGATACGCTGCGGGTCTTGGCCGACACCTTCCGCTTGGCCAGTTCATAGGTATTGTCCACGACGCCGGCACGAAAGTAGATGGGGCCGTCGTCACACACATAGATGCAACGGTAATAAGTCTGGACATATAACAATTCCTTGGGCTTGACCTCCAATTCGGACAACTGGAAATTGGCATCCTGCATCACCACACATCCACTGGGAATGGTGTCGATATTCACATCCATGGCTTTGAATGCCACATGAGAGAGATACAGGTGTTTATGCCCCTTGGCATCGGCGAGCCAGCCATCGTGATCGGTCGTGCCCACAAGGGCTCCCCGCTCATTGGTCACACACACGGCTGCAATGGGCAACCCATCGGTGTCAACGACTTGAACGCGCTGAGCATGGGCTGCAGCTGCAATGACCAACAATAAAAACAGAAATAATGACTTCTTCATATCATTTCTAATGGTTAGTATCGGCATAATGAATGGCCAAGCCTATACTTATCATCATGACGAAGGCGCAGATGATGAAAACAGCGAGTTTATTCTTTTTCATGCCATCCACATATTAAAAAGCACCCCAAAAGGAGTGCACAGTGGGAAATTTACTTGAGCAACTCGCCGATGCTGGTAGTGAGATTGAACATGAAAGTCGAGGCTCCGGTATGGGGACGCGCAAAAGCGGCTCCGATGCCAAAGGCTCGCACCTTGAGTCCTGCACCTAACGAGAGGCCCGACATAAAATCGCGCTTATAGGTCGCCATGTCGGTGCGGGTGCGGTAATTGTAGCCGATGCCCAGATAAATATTGTCGGTGGGAAGGATGTCGGCGGCAAAGACCAAGTGGCGCAACAAGTTGCTGCCAAAGGATTCTTTCTTCACCATTCCGCTATTGGGGTTGTTCACATCCTCGATCTTGTAGTAAGGTGAATTCCAACGAGCCAACTCATATGCCGTCACATGCAGGCGGATAGGCGCACGGCCCAGCATCTTGCTGAAACCCACCTGGATGTCCCAGGGCAGGTTATCCTTGTACTCGTTGAATTTCTTGACCTGACCACCCAGATTCTTGGCAACCAGCGATGCAGAGAATTCATGATCGGGATCATAGTAGTTGACGCCCAGGTCGGCGGCAACAGCCCCAGCCGTGTAGTCCTCATACTTGGAGTAGAGATACTTCAACGTGATACCGCCACGAAATCGGTCATTGATATCATGGCTGTAACTCAAGCCGAAGGCTATATCACTGGCATTGAACGTGCCGGTCTTGGTTCCATCGATTGCCGCACCCTGGATATTGCCATAGCCGAAGTACTGCACACCAATCGCAAACGCGCCATGTTCACTGACACCCTGTCCATAACGCAGGCCGGCAAAATTGGTATCGCCGATGTAGCGCATGTAGTTGATACCCACCTGATGATCAAACTCGGGCCCCAGCAGGGCCGGGTTCTGCTCTACCAGGTTAATGTCATCATCGATAATAGTGAGGTTGTGACCACCCAAACCATACACATGGCTCGAAGCAGGCACATTCAGGAAATTATAGGCTGTCGTCTTGGGACCGTCATCGGCAACAACGACGAGTGCCACTGACGTGGCAACCAGCAGTATCAAGTGACGCAAATAGCTTGTCATATCGTCATTATTTCTATCAATATTTCATTGTATTAACGATGATTCACCATCCTTTATTATGCTGGTCTGGGATTTTTAGGCCCCTGGCTTATAGTCCTCGCTCAAGAGGTCACGAACCGGCTTATAAAAGGTTGTATGAATCCCTGCCAGACCCATCAGCACCTGCCCCAGGTTGTCGATGACAAAGGGGCGGTCGATGGCAGTGGTCATTTGCCTGTATTGGTCGGCATGACGCTGCTGAAACACTGGCGAACACCACACCACAAACGGTATTTCGAACTGATAACGCCTCATCAACCGCTGATTATGGTCATCGGCACGCCGGCCAATGCTCGGACGGTAATCATAGACTTCATCGCCGTGATCACTCAGGCAAACAACTACCGCATCCCGTTCCTCGAAAGCCCTGAACACCTGATTAAGCACAGCGTCGTTGTATAATGTCGCGTTATCATAGTGCGCTATCTCCTGGCGCATGTCATCGGTGAGAAACGACTCGGTGCGGTAACGGTAATCGTTGACCGTGAAGCGCAAGAATGGGGCTTGGTGAGGATAGCGGTTTTCGGCTCGCAGGTGCTGACCTCGCAAGTGAAAAATGACCAGTCCGGGAGCCTGTCCCTTATAGGCTTCGCTTGCCATATAATCTTCGATCAAGGGCCCGTCATAATCATAATTCTTACCATTCAGGTGACTGTAGCACAGTTCAACGACCTCAGGGTGATAGATAAATGCGTTGAGCCATCGGTTAAACGGGCTGCCGCTGAACAGTTCCCGCTGATTGTCCCAAATGTCGACTTGAAAACCGGCTCTCTTGAAAATGGCGGGAAAAAGCGGCATGTCTTCCCAGTGTTCCCCGTCGGCAATACTATTCAGGCTGAGCACGTTGCGCAACGACCTGTTGGTGTTGTTAAACGGTGTCTCAACTTGATTGAAAACCAGCAGATTGCCCGCTTCCTGTTCCCTTGCCAAACAAGGCGTGGTGGGCAATGGATAGCCATAAATCGAGGCATGCGACTTGATATAGGACTCACCTATCACGAGCACCACCGTGGGGGCATCATCGCCTACAGTAATGGGGCTTGCGCATGCCTGCCGCGTTGCTTCGATTGAGTTACGCGTCAAGTCATCAGTCTGTTTGAGGTGATGATAGCAATACAATGTGTTGGAAACAGCATCCAGTGCCATGGAACCACCTGGCGAAAAAAACGCACCTGCGGTCCCCGCCACAGCACCGGCCAGCACAATCGAGGCCATCGCATTGACTCGCACCGAGGGATTCCACGTCTTGAAATGACGCTGCCACTTCAAGTCAATCACCACCCACAATCCCAACAGCAACAACGCACAAACCACATACGGCGAAGACAAGGCCGGCAGCAAATAGGTCACTACATATTCTGTGGCTTCAACCCTGTTGGTTCCTGTGACAAAAGCGGCAATTTCGGGTGTGAGCCGTGTACCGTAATTCATCAACAGGAACAGGTAAAACCCGATAATGGCAAATGCGACAAAGGCAAGCGTCCATCTGACAAAGCGCCTGCGGGCCAATAGGGACAACACATAAGAGATCAATACCGACACCCCGAGCGAACAAGCAAAAACACGCAGGATGCCAAGAATGAGAGTATTCTCTTCATGCTCAAGATTCCCGAGCTTGAAGATATCGCCAAATGCACCGGCTGCCATCGCGACTGTCCAGACCGCGACCAGTGGAAGGTTGGACACCAATGGTCGGGCAACCGCCCGCATGATGACCGGTATGCGGTCGGCCCATCGCATCACAATGCCTGAGCGATCTTATTGAGAGTATCAAGATCGCAACGGTCAAGGGCATCCTTGGCCAATGAGAACAGATTGCGTTTTCCCGATTCGGAGTCAATCTCGGGATGGCACTTCAGGGCTATGCTGCAGAAGACCCTGTTGCAAGCCTGCATGCTGTCAAATTGCTCGCGGGTCAGGTCGTGCTGGTAGTCTTGGTAGTCCATCTCACCGTCGTAGATGGCCCTGATGGCCTGCTCCAGGTCACGACCGAAAACCACCACCATAATGGGAGCCATCCAGATGGCGTTGGCAGTACTGTCACCTATCACGCCGGCCGTGATACCGCTGGCCTCAAGAGCGCCCTTAACGATATTGGCATCGACAGCATTACTATACTTGTCAAATACAACGATTTTATCTTCCTTGTCCATTGCGAATTATATGTTATGAGTTTTCATTAATGACTGTTGCCTCTTGAGGCCCCCGGCTTGAGAATCAAGGCCCTACTATTGGCTATTGCCAACTATTTGATACCTCGTGAATTGAGCGCAGCCTGATAGCGGTGAGCGTTATCGAGGTGAGATGCGTAATCACGGGTAAAGTCATGATAGCCGCTGAAGTCGGCACGCGCACACATGTACAAATAATCGTGCTGCGGTGCATTGAGCACAGCGTCGATGGTAGACTTCTCGGGCAAGCGGATGGGGCCTGGCGGCAAACCATTGACGCGATAGGTATTGTAAGGCGAATTAATCTGGGTCATGGGCACAGTGATGCGCTTGATGGAGAAATCGCCAATGGCAAACTTCACCGTCGGGTCGGCCTGCAGACGCATGCCTTGCTGGTAACGGTTAAGGTACAGGCGAGCCACCTTGCCCCGTTCATCGGCCTTGCTGGTCTCTTCCTCGACAATCGAGGCCACAGTAGCCACCTCATCGGGGGTCAGGCCCAATTTCTCGGCTTTTGTCTTGCGCTCACTGGTCCAGAATTCATTGTAATAGTCAAACATGCGGTCGAGCATCTTCTCGGGCGAAATGTCCCAGTAGAACTCATAGGTATCAGGCATCAACAGGCAGGCGATGGTTTGCGGAGTCTTGCCATACTTGGCACAAGCAGCACTGTCCATCAGCATCTTACGCATGGCATCAGGACCCGCCATGAAGGTATCTCCCCAGCGTTGCGTCCACTCCTCGAGCGTGCGCACGTTGTTAAAGGTGAAGCGAATGCCACTTTGAGCACCATTCTTGATGTAACGGGCTGCCATCAACGGAGACATGCCTTGAGTGATACGGAAGGCTCCTTCACGATTTTCCACCTTGGCACCCATGAGCGAGAGCATCGTTGCCACCCGTTTGCCATAATTGACCTCAACTTTGGCCTGTATGCTATCTGAGATGGACTCAATGGTACTGCCCTTGCGCATCTTGATCAGTCCCTCGGCTGGGGCACCAAGAAACAGATAGGGTGCAGCACATGCCACAATGGCCACTACAACTGCCGCTATCAAGGCAATAATCCATTTTTTCTTTGTCATGATCTTTACGATGTGAATGATTGTATTAAATGCTATTAAATCTCAGGAACCATCGCAGTGAGCAACTGGGCCTTTCCGGCCAACTCGATGCGATTCACCACAGCAGGAACCAGGACCGTCTGGCCAGCATGCACATGCACAGGCTCCATTCCATCGGCAGTAACGACAGTTTCGCCCATCAGGCACATCATCACCACAAATGAGTGGGGCTGCTGCATAACCCAGGAGTAACCATCTTCAAAGTCCACCCTGTCCACATTAAACTTGGGACAGTGCACAAGCGGTGTCACCGCAGGCGAGGGAAGCGGCTCATAATGCACAACGCTGTCGATGACATCATAGTTGAGCACCTCTCGCGCCTGCCGGGTGTGAAGTTCACGGGGATTGCCATTGGCATCGCGACGGTCATAGTCATATACACGATAGGTGATGTCGCTCGACTGCTGAATCTCGGCAAGGAGGTTTCCGGCACCGATGGCATGAATCTGACCAGCGGGGATGAAGAAAGTCTTGCCTGCGCTCGACGGAGTGGCATGGATGACATCAAGAATCGTGTTGTTCTCCACCCTGCGCTCATACTCTTCGGGAGTGATGACCTGGTTGAAACCGGTGCGGATAAGGGCATCATCGTCGGCCTGGATGATATACCACATCTCGGTCTTGCCGGCACAGCCATGTCGCTGCTGGGCTTGTTCATCGTTGGGGTGAACCTGGATAGACAAATCACGCTTGGCATCAATAAACTTGACTAGCAAAGGGAACTGGTCGCCATAACGGCGATACACGTCCTCGCCCACCAGGCTTGCACCATAACGCTGCACGAGTTGCGTGAGCGTCAGGCCCTTGTCTTCGCCACTGGCGACGATTGACTCTCGACCTGGCACGGCCGAAATTTCCCAGCTCTCGCCTATTGGTTCATCACTCGCTGGCAACTGCTTGAATGCCGTCAACTTACTACCGCCCCACAGAACAGGCTTTAGAATATTCTCAAATTGATAAATCTGCATATCTTTCTTCTTTTATAATCAAGGCACAAAAGTAGTGAAAATTGCAATTCATTGTTTGCTTTTTGACTATTTGTTTTAGGCTCCTCATTGCACAACCTTGTTGTTGTCGTCTTTTATCCACTTGATGTACTGGCTGTAGTCGTGATTGACAAGGACGCCGTTCTCGCGGTCGTCGCGCCAGGTGTCGGTCCAGTCCATATCGTAGCCGTGGCCCGTGGCATCGTGGAAAATGTGACCCTCGCCCTCGTTCATCTTCCAGTAAGCAACAAGACCTTCGCTGTGGGCATTCACACCTGCAAAACCTGTGGATATTTCGCTGGCAGTGAGCGCCCTGTTCCATAGCCTCACTTCACACAGGCGGCCCCGGAAGAACTGGCTGGTGCGGTAATTGCCCCACGACATGCCTAACTCAAAACGCTGGAACGGAGTGGCCTTGCCCGAGCCGCTGGCCTGGGCATCCTCCACACCATCGACATACATCTTGAAAGTCGAACCATCATAGGTGCACGATACGAGATACCACCGGTTGGTCTTGAAGTGCGTATTGGAGAAGCAGCGTCCGCCAGGCAACACCCACTGCAGGATGTCACCACCCGCCGAGCCATTCTCGCCAAAGCGGAACATGTTGGCTTCTTCCTCATTCTTGCCCTCGATGGCGAGCACGCGCTTGATGTCACCCACATTGCCAAACTTGTAGGAATACACCTTGAACTCGATGGTGTAATTGGTCAAATTCACCATCTTGTCATCGGGAAAGATGTAGTTCGACGAAGCATTCTGGTTGTTCTCGAGCGAGTAGAACGAAATGACGCGCGAAATCTGGAGGAAGATGGTGCGCGAACTCTCGATGACCTCGCCACCGTCGCCATCTATCCCAGAGATAGTGACCGGGATAACATAGGTGGCACCCTCAATCAAGTCATCGGTATTGATGACCTTGACCTGGGCTGCCGTGGACAGGGCCTCACCCTGCTGAATGGTCACTTCGCTGTTCTCCAGAGTCACGTCGGCAACAGGCACAGGGTAATAGGCCGTGCCATGCTTGGCGTTATAGGCCCGCACGAGCGATGTGTCGATGGCCAGATGCACTGTGACGGCTTTGCTGCAACGACGGGTCGCCTTGACTGTAACCGCACAAGCCGCGGGCAGTTCATCGACAGTAAAACGCTGCACTGGCACCTGTTCGGTGCCCGAGATGAGCAATCCCACCTTGCTGTAATCAAACTTGTCACCCTCGCTGTCACAGGCCGTCCACAACAGACCGAGCGCCAACAGCAACATCAAACTGTATATCGTCTTTCTCATCATTTACTTGGTTTTAGCGGGATTCATGATCTGGATGGCACGGCGGATGGCACCATAGGGCACGCCGTCGCTCGTGTTGTAGTAGTTGCGCTCCACATAGTAGGCGCCACAACCGCCCTTGTGTCCTGTGGCGGGCTCCCAGGCGGCATAGTTAAAGATTTCGCCTCCTGTCGGTTTTTGACCGAAGGACTCGCAATAGACAGTCTTTTCGTCGGGATGGCCCATGGCCCCAACACCAGCACCTTGCTGGCTGTAGGCCTGCTTAACGTAATAGTCAACATAGGGATCACAGGCTACTGGGGGCGAGACCGAGAAGTAATCCACAATTACCAATTTATCAGGATAGGCGCCATTCATGCCGAAAATTTTGTCACACTCCTCTATAGCCCACGTCAAGTGCTGACCGCTCCATCCTTCATAGTCAAAGTCAGCCCCGTCAAGTCCCGTTTTGACCACCGTGTCACACACCCAGCGGGCATAGGCGCGGATGGCTGCCTCGCTGCGGTCGTTCTGCAGGTCATAGGCAGTGCCACCAATGGTAAACTTGTGGTTATAATTCGACGCATCGGCATGGAAGATAAAACGCGTACCCTTTTTCTCACGAGTCTCGATCATGTCCTGATAGGCAATGGGGTGAGTCTCGGGAGTGGGGATTCCCATCCACAGGTTAACAAGGTCTATGCTGTCGGGCAGGCCGATGATGCGTTCTCCCCACGATGCCGGGTCCTTGTAACCAGAGGCACCCTCGATGGGAGCCCAGTCGGCGTAATACACATAGCAAATCTCGTGGCTGCCGGCCTTGTAGTCACGCAGGGCCTGGTAATAATTCTCACTGTACTCGTTGAGGGGCTGCAGGTCCAGTGCTTGGGGCTCGGTGTCACATGCGGTGACAAGCGCCAGCATTGCTACAGCCATGATATAATGATTTAGTTTCATAACTTCTAACTTCTAATATCAAACTCATAACTCCTTGCGGTCCCACCACAAGCGGGTTCCGCCATTATCCAGACCACCGTCCACGGCTTCACTGTCCAGAATCTGGATAGCAGCTTGAACTGTTCCTGCATTGGTGTTATACTCCTGTACCGGGAAAGGACAACGGCGCACCTGGTGCTGTGTACTGATAAGTCCTTGACTGTCGTTATTGACAACAGGCAGCAAACGCGGGTAACCCGTACGGCGGAACTCCGCCCAACCCTCACAACCGTCGGGATACATGGCAATCCACTTTTGGGTGATGATACGCTCCAGATTGGTTTCAAAATCAGCCTGTTCATCCCATGCTATAGTAATACCAGAGGGTGCCGCAGCACTATTGCCACCGTTGGTGCGGTCCACATAGCGGGCAGGTATCAATACTGAGTTGGCGATGTATGCATCCTCGCCGCTCACGTTATTCTCGTTAAAGGATGCCCGAATACCTGACTCATAAAACGCACGTGCCGTGCCTCCCATGTTCCAGCCACGCAATGCGGCCTCGGCACGCAGGAAGAATCCCTCGGCAGCCGTCATCCACACGATGGGCGTAGTAGCGCGGTCAATGTTCAGATTGGAAACATATACTCCTGCATAACGCGCGGGATTCATATTGTGCACTCCCAACCTGACTCCGTGATACTTGTTGTCGTTGCTGGCGGGGACAAAGTAGGCGGCCAAGCGTGGATCATTGTATCCGTTCATGTAGCAATCCATCGTGGCTCCCATGCGCACCTCTCCAGCATTGAAGTTGTAGGCCATATCATAGTTGGGGTGGAAGTAGGTCAAGCGGCCATGCAACAACTGCGCACGCTCAGCTGCCGTTTCGATAAAGCCCAACGAGCAGGCTGCCGATTTCTCGGCCTCGCGCCGCGCCAATGCGGGATCTGCATAGACCACACGCAGTGCCAAGCGCAGGCGAAGTGTATTGGCGAATTTCACCCATTTGGCAACATTGCCCTCATAGACGTTGTCGTAGTCAGGTAACAACTCGCCACCAGACTCGGCCAGAGGTGTAAGGACCTCAATGGCACTGTCCAGTTCGGCAAAAAAGCGGGTGTATACGTCTTGCTGGCGATCATAGGCCGTGCCCAGTGTGCCACTGCCGAAATGAATATAAGGAATGGGGCCGTACATGTCGGTCACGCGGTGCAATGACTCGACCTTGACAATGGTGGCCAGGGCTGACACAGCTGGCTGACCCATCTCAGTTGCCAAGCGGGAAACTCGTTGCCAAGCGGGCATCACCTCGCTAAAGGCGCGAGTGAACATCTGGTCATACCAACCGCTCACAAAACTATAGGAACCATTGTGCACGCCGTTGCGCCAAGTGCCCGTCAATGCCACATAACCCGAAAATGCGTCGGCACTCAATCCCTGAGCCACCTGGTAGTCCGACGACAGGCAGTTGCCAGAGCCGTCATCAAAGAGGACGACGCGATTGACCATCTGGGAGAAAAAGGCGCCCACGTTCTGGTAATCATTAGCCAGTTCCTCGTCGGTGAGCTGGTGCTGGTTGGTGTTGATGTCGTCAAACGACTTGGTGCATCCTGCAAGCAGCATTATCGCACACATATATAATAAAAATCTCGTCTTCATAGCCGTCATCAAAATTTGAGTTTCACATTAAATCCCATCGAGCGCAGGCTGGGCTGCATGAAGTAGT
>CAMJZI010000026.1 GCA_946410185.1 uncultured Porphyromonadaceae bacterium | reverse complement strand
CAAAGATAAAGAACAATTTCACCAAGATTTCCATCAGTCTGGCATCGCCCGACGAAATTCTGGAGAATTCACACGGTGAGGTCCTCAAGCCCGAGACCATCAACTACCGCACCTACAAACCCGAGCGTGACGGCTTGTTCTGCGAGCGCATCTTTGGTCCCGTCAAGGACTATGAGTGCCATTGCGGTAAGTACAAGCGCATCCGCTACAAGGGCATCGTGTGCGACCATTGCGGTGTCGAGGTGACCGAGAAGAAGGTGCGCCGCGAGCGCAGCGGCCACATCGAGCTCGTCGTTCCCGTGGCTCACATCTGGTACTTCCGCTCACTGCCCAACAAGATTGGCTATCTGCTGGGTATCCCCACCAAGAAGCTCGACATGATCATCTACTATGAGCGTTATGTCGTGATCAATCCCGCTGGTGTGAAGTATGACAACGGTACCGAGTCACGCGAGCTCCAGAAGTATGACCTGCTCACCGAGGATGAGTATGTTGCCATTCTGGACAAGCTCCCCAAGGACAACCAGTTGCTCGAGAATGATAATCCCGAGAAGTTCATCGCCAAGATGGGCGCCGAGGCCATCTATGACCTGCTCGCCGAGCTTGACCTGGACTCTCTGGCCAATACCCTGCGCGACCGTGCCTACAAGGAGAACTCGCAGCAGCGCAAGACCGAGGCTTTGAAGCGCCTGCAGGTGGTGGAGTCCTTCCGTTCGAGCAAGAACGTGAACCGCCCCGAGTGGATGATCCTCAAGGTCATCCCCGTGATCCCGCCCGAGTTGCGTCCGCTGATTCCGCTGGATGGCGGCCGCTTCGCCACCAGCGACGTGAACGACCTGTATCGTCGCGTCATCATCCGCAACACCCGACTGAAACGACTCATCGAGATCAAGGCCCCCGAGGTGATCATGCGCAACGAGAAGCGCATGCTTCAAGAGGCCGTCGACTCGCTGCTTGACAACTCTCGCAAGTCGAGTGCCGTCAAGAGCGATGCCAACCGTCCCCTCAAGTCGTTGAGCGACAGCCTTAAGGGCAAGCAGGGACGATTCCGTCAGAACCTGCTCGGTAAACGTGTGGACTACTCGGCCCGCTCGGTTATCGTGGTCGGTCCCGAACTCAAGATGGGTGAATGCGGTATTCCCAAGGACATGGCAGCCGAGCTGTATAAGCCCTTTGTGATCCGCAAGCTCATCGAGCGCGGTATTGTCAAGACCGTCAAGAGCGCCAAGAAGATCGTGGACCGCAAGGAACCCGTTGTTTGGGACATCCTCGAGAACGTGATGAAGGGTCATCCCGTGCTCCTGAACCGTGCACCGACACTGCACCGACTCGGTATCCAGGCGTTCCAGCCCAAGCTCATCGAGGGCAAGGCCATCCAGCTGCACCCCCTGGCATGTACGGCATTCAACGCCGACTTTGACGGTGACCAGATGGCTGTTCACCTGCCGCTGGGCAACGAGGCCGTTGTCGAGGCACAGATGCTGATGCTCGAGCCTCACAACATCCTTAATCCCGCCAATGGCGACCCCGTTACCGTTCCCTCGCAGGACATGGTACTCGGTCTCTATTATATCACCAAGCTGCGCAAGGGCGACAAGGGCGAGGGCCTGAAGTTCTACGGTCCCGAGGAAGCTCTGGTGGCTTATAACGAGGGCAAGGTGGCCATGCACGCCATCATCAGTGTGGTTGTCGACGTCATTAATGAGAACGGCGAACATGAGCAGAAGCTCGTCGATGAGACCTCGGTGGGCCGCATCATCTTCAACAACACCGTGCCCTACGAGATTGGTTATGTCAACGAGTTGATTTCCAAGAAATCGCTGCGCAACATCATTACCCGTGTCATCCGCAGCTGCGGTGTGCCCCGTTCGGCACAATTCCTTGACGATGTCAAGAACATGGGTTACTACATGGCATTCAAGGGCGGCTTGTCGTTCAACCTGAACGACGTGCTCATTCCCGATCGCAAGGCCGAGATTATCGCCGAGGGCGATGCCCGCGCCGAGCAGATCAAGATGGACTATGACATGGGTGCCATTACCGACAACGAGCGCTACAACCAGGTAATCGATATCTGGACCAACGTCAATACCGAGCTCACCAACGAGCTGATGAAGCAGATTACTGCCGACAAGCAGGGCTTCAACTCTGTATTCATGATGCTTGATTCGGGTGCCCGTGGTTCTAAGGACCAGATTCGCCAGCTCTCTGGTATGCGTGGTCTGATGGCCAAACCCCAGAAGTCGGGTGTCGAGGGTGGTCACCAGATTATCGAGAACCCCATTCTTGCAAACTTCAAGGAGGGTCTGTCGGTGCTCGAGTACTTCATCTCGACTCACGGTGCCCGTAAGGGTCTTGCCGATACCGCATTGAAGACCGCCGACGCCGGTTATCTGACACGTCGTCTGGTCGACGTCGCTCACGACGTGATCATCAACGAGGAGGACTGCGGCACGCTGCGCGGACTCGTTTGCCGCGAGGTGCGCAACGGCGACCGCGTGGTGGCCTCGCTGGGCGAGCGCATCCTGGGCCGCGTCTCGGTTCACGATGTTGTCGATCCCACCACCGGCGACATTATTGTCAAGAGTGGCGAGGAAATCACCGATGCCATCGCAGCCCGTATCGACAATTCACCCATCGAGTCGGTGGAGATCCGTTCCGTCCTCACCTGTGAGGCAAAGCACGGCGTTTGCGCCAAGTGCTACGGACGCAACCTGGCATCGCACCGCATGGTGCAAAAGGGTGAGGCTGTAGGCGTGATTGCCGCACAGTCCATTGGTGAGCCTGGTACACAGCTGACCCTGCGTACTTTCCACGCTGGTGGTGTGGCAAGCAACGCATCGGCGGTATCTAACATCACCTCTAAGTATAACGGCCGCATCGAGATCGAAGACCTGCGCACCGTTAAGGACAAGGATGGCGTGGACATCGTTGTTGGACGTATGGCCGAGATGCAGATCAAGGATGCCAACACCAACATGGTTCTCACCCATGCTCCCATCGAGTACGGTTCCAAGTTGTTCTTCAAGCCTGGCGACATGGTGACCGAGGGCGACAAGATCTGTGAATGGGACGCATTCAACGCTGTGATCGTCAGCGAGGTTGAAGGTACATTGCGCTTCAAGAACCTGATCGAGGGCGTGACCTATCGCGAGGAGTATGATGAAATCTCGGGCAATGCCGAAATCTTCATCATCGAGACCAAGGACCACAACCGCATTCCCGAGGCCGAGGTTATCGACAGCGAGGGTAATGTGGTCAAGTCCTACTCACTCCCCGTTCGCGCACACCTCATGAAGAAGGATGGCGAGGAAATCACCGCTGGTGAGGTATTCGTGAAGATCCCGCGCTCGTTCTCGGGCGGTGCTGGTGATATCACCGGTGGTCTGCCCCGCGTTACCGAGTTGTTCGAGGCACGCAACCCGTCCAACCCCGCTATCGTCAGCGAGATCGACGGTGAGGTATCCTTTGGCCGCATCAAGCGCGGTAACCGTGAGATCACGGTCAAGAACCGCATTGGTGAGGAGAAGAAGTACCTGGTGCCCCTGTCCAAGCAGATCTTGGTTCAGGAGAACGACTTTGTGCGTGCCGGCACGCCGCTGTCCGACGGCGCTGTGACTCCCGCCGACATCTTGCGCATCAAGGGCCCCACGGCCGTTCAGGACTACATTGTTAACGAGGTTCAGGACGTTTACCGCACCCAGGGTGTGAAGATCAACGACAAGCACTTTGAGGTAATCGTGCGCCAGATGATGCGCAAGGTTCGCATCATCGATCCGGGCGACACCCGTTTCCTCGAGGAGCAGACCGTCGACAAGCGCGACTTCATGGAAGAGAACGACCGCATCTGGGGCAAGAAGATTGTCACCAACAGCGGCGACAGCGAGGAGGTCCAGAACGGACAGATCCTTACTGCACGCAAGCTGCGCGACATCAACTCGTCGCTCAAGCGCCGTGACATGAAACTTGTCGTCGTGCGTGACGCCGTTCCCGCTACCAGCGAGCAGATTCTGCTGGGTATCACACGTGCCGCGCTGCAGACCAGCAGCTTCATGTCGGCAGCATCCTTCCAGGAGACAACCAAGGTCCTCAACGAGGCCGCTATCAATGGCCGCGTCGACAACCTTGAGGGCATGAAGGAGAACGTGATTTGCGGTCACCTCATTCCCGCAGGCACCGGTCTGCGTGAGTACCAGACGCTTGTCGTGGGCGACAAGAATGAGATGGCTCTTGCCGAGCAGGCTCGTCAAGAGCGTGAACTCGCCGAAATGGAAGATTGACCCCAATAAAAGGCCAATTGGACATTGAATGATAATAACACTGAATGAAATAATCGTATATTTTCCATAGTTAATTTGTTTATTGAGGCTCCAGTCCGCAGCGATGCGCACTGGAGTTTTCTTGCTTTATGGCCCCATGAGATTGAATGTCATAATTATGTAATATATTTTTTGGGCTTTTTTTGTTGTGATTGATTAATTTTGTGCAATACTTGTTAGGAAGTATTAAGAATGGTAGGAAACACTTGAGTTGTTTGATAAGATGCAGATATGGAGAATAGACATGATTCAATCGTGATTTGTTCGTTCAACTGGGTGTGAAATCTGACTCGTCAGGTCATTCCTTTGTTGGGTTCGACTTATCTCGTTCTATCAACTGCTCCTCTCCAACAAAACACCAATAATTCTAATCCTTTAAAAACTGATTCCTCACGACAACGCCGTGAGGTTTTTTTATCTTCTTGCCATTAGTGGCAGACCTGAGCAGTAGTGATAGTGAATTGCGCATAGAGTTAATAAACAAAAAATCTATTGCCGTGTGCTTGAATTTCAGTATCTTTGCATCCTGATTTGGTGCCCGAGAGCGTGTGCCCGGGTGAAAAGGGAACCAGGTGGGAATCCTGGACAGACGGTGCTGCTGTGTGCCCCCTGACGTGAACCCCGCTGCTGGCCACTGTGACCGTGCCGATTGACATTGGCACTGCATGGGAAGGCTGGATGGCAAGAGAAGGGTAGGGGCGAGTCAGAAGACCTGCCAAGTCATGATAGATAGAAACCCGTAACTTGTGCAATGCGAACAATAGTTTTAGCGGCATTTTTGACTCTTGTCTGTGCCCTGGGCGTCAGCGCCCAGGAAGGCGTGCTTGCCCACCAGGCCGACTCGGTGATGACCAGCGTGGGGCATGGACGCCTGGACTCGATGCAGTATATCCAGAATGTCATCATATACGGTCGCCGCCCCTACGAGGACGTGATACCTGCCCAGGAACTCACAGGCAAGCAGCTCGAGGGCCTCAACAGCCACTCGGTGGCCGATGCCGTGCGTTACTTCGCCGGTGTGCAACTCAAGGACTACGGTGGCGTGGGCGGCCTCAAGACCGTCGACATCCGCTCGATGGGCACCAATCACATGGGCGTCTTCTATGACGGCATCCAAATCGGCAATGCCCAGAACGGGCAAGTCGATCTGGGCAAGTTCTCGCTCGACAACATCGAGGCTATCTCGCTCTATAATGGCCAGCGGAGCAACATCTTCCAGAGCGCCAAGGACTATGGCTCGGCTGGAACGATCTACCTGCGCACCCGCCGTCCCAAGTTCAAGGATGGCAAGCGTGACAACCTCAACGTGTCGTTCAAGACAGGCTCCTTCGGCCTCGTGAACCCCAGTGTGCGTTGGGAACACAAGTTGAGCCGCTCGGTGAGCCTGTCGTTCAACAGCGAGTACACTTATGCAACGGGCAAGTACCGTTTCCGTTACATGAGGCACTACAGCGACGGCTCGCTGGCCTGGGATACAACCGCCGTGCGCCAGAACGGCGATGTGCGCTCCTACCGCCTGGAAGGAGCCGTCTTTGGCGTGATGACGAGCGGCAAATGGCATGCCAAGGCCTACTTCTATGACAGCAACAAGGGCATCCCCGGTGCCATTGTGAATAATGTGTGGAAACATGCCCAGCGGCAGTGGGACAGCAATTTCTTTTTGCAAGGTGCTTATCAGCGCAAGTTCACCGACCGTTACGAGATGATGTTCAATGCCAAGTACTCGCGTGACTACCTGCACTACCTGAATCCCGACACCACGTTGATGTATATTGACAACAAGTTCTGGCAGGACGAGATTTACCTCTCCACAGCCAACAAATACACCATCCTTACCGATTGGGATGTGAACCTCTCGGTCGATTACCAGTGGAACAGCCTGGATGCCACGTTGACGGGCTTTGGCTATCCCATCCGCCACACCGTGCTCACCGCGCTGGCGACAGCATGGACCTGGCGCGGCTTCAAGGTGCAGGGCAGCATGCTCTACACGATGGTCAACGACCGTTCGTCGGCCCGCTTCAACGGACAGGTGGTGGGCAAGACCAGCAAGTATATGAATAAGGTGACGCCTGCCGTCTTTCTCAGTTGGCAGCCATGGCAAGAGCGGGAATTCAACCTGAGGGCCTATTACAAGCGCATCTTCCGCATGCCCACGTTCAACGACCTTTATTATACCGACATGGGCAACATCACGCTCGATCCCGAGTACGCCACACAGTACAACGTGGGCTTCCTCTACCGCCTGCTCACCGACCGCGGCATGCTGGCGGGAGTCAAGCTCAGTGCCGATGCCTACTACAACTATATCACCGACAAAATCATCGCCGTCCCCAAGGGCACGGGCCAGTACCGCTGGATGATGATGAATGTGGGCATTGTCAAGATACGCGGCATCGACGTGAGCGCCCGCACCACGCTGCGCCTGCCTGCCGACGTGATTCTGGACATCAACCTGAGCTATACCTACCAGAAGGCTCAGGATTACACCAATCCCGAAGACAATGGCGACGGCGGCACCTACAAGGGACAGCTGGCTTACATCCCCTGGCACAGCGGTTCGGTGGTCGGGCATCTGAACTGGCACGACTTTGACCTGAATTACAGCTTTATCTACGTGGGTGAGCGCTATCACACCAGCGCCAACACCCGTGAGAACCACGAGCAGCCCTGGTACACCCACGACCTCTCGGCTGGTTACCTCTTCCACTTGGGCAAAACCACGTTAAAAGTATCGGGCGAGGTCAACAACCTCTTTAACCAGTACTATGACGTCATCCTCAACTATCCCATGCCGGGTCGCAACTACAAACTCATCATCAAATTTGACATCTAAATGAAACCAAAATCACATATCCGGGACACGGGGACGGTTCTTTTGTCCCAATTCTTGATGGCTGTGTTGCTGCTGTTGGCGGGTTGTCGCGAGGAGGTGACCATTTTCCTGCCCGAACACGTGTCGGTAGCGCAGCCGGTGTATAACGACATCGAGGGCTTCTACCTGCTGTGCGAGGGCAACATGGGGTGGAACAAGGCCACGCTCGACTACTATGACTACGGCCATGGCGAGTATGTCCGCAATATTTTCTCCTATGCTAACCCGACGGTTCCCAAGGAGATGGGTGACGTGGGTAATGACATCGGCATCTATGGCAGCAATTTGTACTGTGTTATCAACTGCTCAAACAAGATCGACGTGCTCGACAAGTACACCTGCAAGAAGAAGTACCAGATCGACATTCCCAACTGCCGCTACATCCGCTTCTTGGGCGGCTATGCCTATGTGACCAGTTATGCCGGCCCGGTGCAGATCAACCCGAACTATGAGCAGCGGGGCTATGTCGCCAAGATTGACACGGTGACCATGCAGGTCGTGGATACCTGCCTGGTGGGATTCCAGCCCGATGAGCTTGAAATTGTCGAGGGCAAGATCTATGTGGCCAATTCCGGTGGCTACATGGTGCCCAATTACGAGAATACACTCTCGGTCATCGATGTGGCCACTTTCAAGGAAGAACGCCGCATTCCCATTGCCATCAATCTGTCGTGGGTCAAGGGCGACCGCCACGGCATGCTGTGGATCGCATCGCGTGGCGATTATTACACCAGGGCGAGCAAGATTTATGCCTATGACACGCGCAAGAGCCAGCTTGTTGACAGCATCGACTGCCCGGTGAGCAACATGTGGCTCGACGGCGACTCGCTGTATGTGGTGAGCACCCAGTGGAGTTATGTGTCGATGGGCAACACGTTTTCCTATGCCGTGATCAATACCTTGACACGGCAACAGGTGTGTGACAACTTTATCACCGACGGCACCGACAGGGACATCGTCATCCCTTATGCCGTCGCCGTCAACCCCATCACCCGCGACATCTATGTCACCGATGCCAAGGACTACGTCTCGCCCGGCCGCCTCTACTGCTTTGACCGCAACGGCAAGCAGCGCTGGAGTGTGCGCACGGGCGATATCCCGGCCCATTTCGTCTTCTTGGGCACTAACATCAACGAGAGGTAATCATTCATCAAGAATAAAACGATACACAAGAATATGAGAAACGTGAAGATTGCGATTGTGGCAGCATTGGCTGTGGTGACTGTGTTCAGTGTGTGGGGCAATCACCCCTGGTTGTCGCGCGTCTATGAGTACCGTCCTGCCCCGGGTCAGTTTGTTAATACGATGCCTGTGTGCAGGGTGGGAGAGCCGGCCGACAGTGTGCTGGCTCGTTGCCAGGCGAGCATATGCGGCCGCATCGACACGGTGAACTCAGTCATTTACGGCCAGAAGCTGGACACCATTTGGTCCGAGGGCATGATCACTCTGGGCGGCTATGGCGGTTATGTGATCGTGGGCTTTGACCACCCCGTGGTGAATAAGCACACCTATGACTTCGAGATCTGGGGTAACGCCTTCTACAGCAACCAGACGTCGACGGGTGGCAGTTGTGAACCGGGTATCGTTATGGTGGGCGTGGATGCCGACGGCGATGGCGTCCCCGGCGATGGCGACAAGTGGTATGAACTTGCCGGCAGCGACTATCACAACCCAGCAACCCAGCATGACTACACGATTTGCTATTACCGCCCCGACGAGAGCAAACCCCGCACTCCCAGCCAGACAGATCCCACCCTGAACGACACGACCTATATCCGCTGGACCAGCAACGATGTGAACCCCGACAGCACCAGCGGCTACATGAGCCGCAACACTTTTCATCATCAGCCCTACTGGCCCTTGTGGCTACAGGACCAGGATTGCTTGACCTTTGCAGGGGCCAAGTTGCGTTGCAATGCCGTGAACCATGGCGGCAATGGCAGCAGCGCCTATTATGTGCTCAACTATTTTGACTGGGGCTATGTCGATAACCTGCCTAACAACCCGCTCAGAGTGTCGCAAGAGGGAACCGTTTATAATCCAGGCTTCAAGATTGACTGGGCGGTTGATGACAGCGGCAATCATGTTGATCTGCCCTATATCGATTTCATCAAGGTCTATAATGCCACCAACCAGTATTGCGGTTGGCTGGGCGAGACATCGACCGAAGTCGCCGGAGGCATCGATTTCCATCCCGATGCCGAACTGCCCCAGGCACTGGTGGGCGATGTGAATGGCGATGGCGAGGTCAACATCGCCGACGTGAATGCAGTCATCGGCCTTATCTTGAAAGGGGAGATGATGATTGCGGCCGATGTCAATGACAATGGCGAGGTCAACATCGCCGATGTGAATGCGGTCATCAACATAATCTTGCGGTAAGCGCCTGTTGATGGGGAGAAACCACTGGCCTGTATGCGTGCTCAGCCACTGTGTACAGGCCTGTTTTGCATCATGATAGATTATTTGAAACCTACCAAAAACGGTAGTTTTCGCCAATGGCGTCAAAAAAAGCCTTAATAATAAGTTGCATTTTTATAAATAAGGAGTACTTTTGCAAGCATGAAACCCCTTGATGATTGATTTATTTTAGGGTTTTTTAAGCGAGAACTCAATTAATAGTTTTATTCACTTAATAACTAATATTTTATGAAAAAATTCTTTACTCTTATTGCTGTGGCCGTTATGGCATTTGCTGCCCAGGCCGACGTTTTGACCGTTTGTGACGGTACCGAAACCAACTCCAATCTGCCTATTTACGGTTTGTATGCCGACGTTGAGGGCACGATGGGTCAGATGATTTATTCCGCCGACATGCTTCAGGACATGGTAGGTGGCAAGATCACCCAGGTGAAATTCTTCTCGCCAGACATCCGTTTCTCCAATGCTGTTCTCCAACTCTCGTTGAAGGATGGTGTTAGCCAGGAGAATTATGACGACTATGTTGCCGTTCAAGACATGAACGCCGTTGCACAGGCTACTCCCGAGAAGGGTGCAACCGAGATGGTGTTTAACCTTGACGAGCCCTTCACCTATGAGGGTGGAAACCTCGTGGTTGAGGTAAAGGTTATCACTGCTGGTTCTTATGCCACCACCTATTTCTATGGTGAAAGCACTCCCTATTATGTTGGCTACCAAGAGTACACTAGCTTGTATTCTGGCTTGTCAAAGTATCATGTTGCCTTCTTGCCCAAGGCTGAGTTCACCTATGAATTCAATGTTGTGCCCATGCCCACTCCCGAGGCACCCGTTATCACCTGGACTGCCGAGAATGGCGTGCTGACCATCACCGCAACTGGTGAGGGCTTCGTAATGCTCGAGGTTGGCGAGGGCATCTCTCGCACTGGTATGGACGAGGCCAGCTACACCATGCAGTATGATCCCGAGGTAGGTGTTACCGTCGAGGCTCGCGCCTGCATCTGGGTTGAAGGTGCTCCCGCAAGTGATTACACCAATGCAACCATCGTGGTTGAACCCGAGGGTACTGTTGAGCCCACCGATCCCCACATGCAGGGCAAGTGGCTGGTTGTGATCGACATGTTCGGCAACCACAACTGGTTCCAGCTGACCAAGGGTGCTAACGACGACTATGCAACCACCGTAGCTCTTGAGTACTACACCTATGGTCTCTATGATCCCGACAACGTAGCCGACGTTCCCTTCTACTTTGTTGTTGACGGAGTACAGTATGGTGCTGAGGGCGCAATGACCCCCGCTGTCATCGGCCAGGCTATGGAGAACCCCCTGTTCGAATCTGAGGAGTACTACACCGTGCCCGTTGGCTACAGCTACGCCCTGGGTATCGCAATCATCAACAACGAGTACTATGCTTATGTATCTCAGGCTTATCCCACCAGCGTTGACGAGCTGAACGCAGGCAAGACCGTTGCCGGTGTGCGCTACTTCAACATGGCCGGTCAGGAGATGCAGGAGGCTAACGGCATGACCATCGTTGTTACCACCTACACCGACGGCACCACCAGCGCTGCTAAGGTGATGAAGTAATCTACTCCTAGTAGAGATTATCTTTAATCAATAAACAAGGGCGGTCCCGGCAAGGGACCGCCTTTTTATTGATATTCGTGCCAGTGTGGCGTGGCAAGATGTGGGTTGATGAGCCAGCCACCACGGCTACATGCTTTCTGTCACAAGGCACGCTGTCCCTCTGGTCACTGGCGGTGTCGTTACATGTTTGTAACATACTCATTATGCAAGACTTAAGTTTGATATCGGCCGATTATGGCAATATTCAGGCGTTTTAAGTTTTTTTTAAATGAATAATTTTGCATGGATGGTTTTTTGGAGTAATTTTGGCGCGAAAATGTAACAAGCGCCTGTTGCGCTTATTATGTGGTGTATGAAAACCAATTTTTTAATAACTTTTTAACCTAACCAACTACTACTTTTATGAAGAAAAGTTTTAAACTCATGTCTGCAGCGCTGTTGGCGCTGGCATCGTTTGTGTCGGTACAGGCCGCAGAAATCACCTTGTTTGATGGCACTAATCAAAGTGCCTATTGTCCTATTTATTCCTACAACAATGATGTTGCAGATCATGCTACCCAGACCATCCTGCCCGCATCTGAGATTCAAGTTTTGGCTGGCTCTACCATCAACTCGATGAAGTTCTATGTTGCTGGCAATAACACCATGACCAGCGGTAAGCTGGCTGTTTCTGTCGGTACAACCGAGACGAACTCTTTCTACCAGGAGCTGATTACCACTGGTTTGACTCAGGTCGCTGAAATCTCACCCGTGAATGGTGAAACTGAAATCCTCGTCAACTTTGATGAGCCTTGGGTTTATACTGGCGGTAACATGGTCATTGAGTTTAAGGTCGTAGAAAGAGGTAACTATACTACCGTCAACTTCTATGGTCAGGCTGTAAGTGGTGCTAATGTAATCTACGGACAGTGGACAAAGTACACCACAGGTTTCTATCCCAAGACCACCTTTGATTATGATCCCGTTGGCGACATGGCTACTGTCAGCGCTACTGCTCTTGATTTCGGTCAGCTCTATCCTGATCAGGAGGCTGAGGGCCAGACCTTCACTATCAAGAACGTTGGTTTGAACGCCTTTACTCCCGTCTTCAGCACTGTTGCTGCTCCCTTTAGCGTAACTCCCGCTCCTGCCGAGATCGTTTCTGGTGGTTCGATGACCTTCACTGTTAACTTTGTTCCCACCGAACTGGGCAACTATAACCAGACTCTGGCTATTGACTGCGGTAATGCCGGACAGTTTGAGATTGCTCTGAACGGTGCTATGGTTGAGAGACCTGCCGAGGTCGTTGTAGCTGAGGGTACAGCCACCAGCTCCACTCTGCCCGTTGAAGTTGGTGCCTATAACTATTCCGCTGCAGGTAACCAGGCCCAGATGATTTACAATGGCGACTTGTTGACTGATCTGGAGGGCAAAAAGATTAATGGCATCAAGTTCCATGCTTCTGCTCCGTTGCAGAGCTTCAATGGCGGTCAGATCCAACTCTCGTTGAAGGTCGTTGAGCAGAGCGCCTTTGAAAGCAATACCCCGATTACCGACCTCACCGTTGTCGCTACTGGCGCTCCCGTTATTGGTGAGAGCGAACTCGTGTTTGTTTTCGACGAGCCCTTCACCTATGAGGGTGGTAACCTGGTTGTTGAGACGATGACAACTCAGGCTGGCGATTACAGCTTCAAGGATGAGTTCCTGGGTACTAGCACTACCGAATATGTTTCCTATGGCCACTTCAATGACCTTGGCTGGGAGACTCACGTGTACAAGTTCTTACCCATGGCTACCTTCAGCTACGTGAAGGAAGACACTCCTGAGCCCGAGGTTATCCGTGGCGACGTGAACGGTGACAAGAATGTGTCCATCGCTGACGTTTCGGCTCTGATCGACCATCTGCTGACTGATCCCGATCAGGCTCCCGCTGCAGCCGACTGCAACCTCGACACCAAGGTGAGCATCGCCGACGTGAGCGCTCTGATCGACTTCCTGCTGACCAACGCTTGGCCCGCAAACGAGTAATCTTGTCGGTCTCGAAAGAGACAAGACATTTTTGACCTGAAAGAGGCAGGCTCTCATCGTGGGGCCTGTCTTTTTTATTGTGATCAGATGATGTAATAGACGATGCTTTACCTATGAATTGTCATTGAAAACGAGGTTGTTCTACAGATTTTCACGTGAATATTTTTGCAAATATGTTTTTTTTAACTTACCTTTGCGCTGAAAAAGGGGTAGTCTCTTTTCAATCTCGTACTAACTAACCTTTCAAGATTAACTATAAACTTAATTTACAACAACTCGTTATGAAAAAAAGTTTTAAACTCATGTCTGCAGCGCTGATCGCGCTTGCTTCCTTTGTGCCCGCTCAGGCTACCGAGCTGATTGTTTTTGATGGCACGGCAACAAGCTCCGAAATTCCTATCAACTCAAGGTTCATGGATTGGTCTGTTTACAGCCACCAGGTAATCTATCCCGAGACTTTGCTCACTGGCATGCAGGGCCAGGCCATTACCGCTATCAAGTACTATGTTTGGAACGAGGAGGGTAGCACCCTGAATGGTGGAAATGTTTCTCTCTACATCGGCACGACCGACCTTGCCGCATTCCCGCTTGGTTATAATGGCACGACCGACTTCGTCCCTGAGGATGGCCTTACCATGGTGTCTGCCAGGGCTATGGCTACCGGTGTCAGTGAGATCGAGTTCACTCTGGCCCAGCCTTGGACCTACAATGGTGGCAACATTGTGATTCAAACCACGATTGATGCCGACGGTAGCGTTATCGGCTCTCAAGGAACATTCTTCTTGGGTCAGGCAAGTGCAGCAGCTTCGGCTTGTGGCACGTGGACAATCAATGCTTATGATTTTGGTCCCAAGACTGCCTTCGTTTATGACGGTGGTGACACTCCCGAGCCCGAGGTTATCCGTGGCGACGTGAACGGTGACAAGAATGTATCTATCGCCGACGTATCGGCCCTGATCGACCATCTGCTGACCGATCCCGATCAGGCTCCCGCTGCAGCCGACTGCAACCTCGACACCAAGGTGAGCATCGCCGACGTGAGCGCCCTGATCGACTACCTGCTGACCAACGCTTGGCCCGCTGAGGAGTAATTCGATAGCTTTTTTTTGACAAGACTATGATTTACAAGGGACTGACCCGTTTTCGGGCCAGCCCCTTGTGATTTATATGGTATGCATTGCGGTGTCTTAATTGGCTAATTTGTAATTTTTTAATAACGACCGAGGCTGAAAAGTTTTCCAAAAATTTCTATAAATACCTGTAAATTAGGTATTTGTATTTTGATAAAGTCCAGAAAGTTTCCCAAAATAAAAATTCCGCAAAAATTTTGCGCAAAATTGTTTGCTGTTTCAATGGGGTGTATTACCTTTGCAATCGCAAACCGGCAAGGCCGGTTTTTTTAACGATAGCAATGGTTTTTCTTTTAATTTGATACCTAGAATATGATTCAGACAGTACTTAAACGTGACGGCCGCGTTGTCGGCTATAATGAAGAGAAAATCAAGGCCGCGATACGCAAAGCGATGCTCGCCACCGAGGCCGGCGAGGACGAGGGCCTGATTCAGCGCATTGCCGACCGCATTGGCCAGCGCGGACGTAGCCAGATGAGCGTCGAGGACATCCAGGACCAGGTGGAGCTGGAGCTGATGAAGAGCCCGCGCAAGGAAGTGGCGCGCTGTTACATCAATTACCGTCAAAAACGCAGTGTGGCCCGCAAGGCTAAGACGCGTGACATGTTCCTGGAAATCATCAATGCCAAGAATAACGACATCACCCGCGAGAACGCCAACATGAATGCCGACACCCCTGCCGGCATGATGATGAAGTTTGCGAGCGAGACCACCAAGCCCTTTGTCGATGACTACCTGTTGAGCGAAGAGGCCCGCGAGGCCGTTCGCGGCAACTACCTGCACATCCACGACAAGGACTACTATCCCACCAAGAGTCTCACCTGTGTGCAGCACCCGCTCGACAAGGTGCTCGAGCAGGGCTACATGGCCGGCCATGGCGAGTCCCGCCCCGCCAAGCGCATCGAGACCGCCGGCGTCATCGCCTGCATCACGATGGAGACCGCCCAGAACGAGATGCATGGTGGCCAGGCCATTCCCGCGTTTGACTTTTATCTGGCGCCCTACGTCCGCCGTTCGTTCATCGAGGAGGTGAAAAACCTCGAGACCCTCATGGGGCAGGATTACAGCCGCCTCTATGACGTGAAGCTCGACGACTACACCGAGCGCGAACTCGACTTCCTGCAGGGTGATGAACGCATCCTGCAGCATGCCGTCAACAAGACCGTGCGTCGCGTCCACCAGGCGATGGAGGCCTTTATCCATAACATGAACACCATCCACTCGCGCGGCGGCAACCAGGTGGTCTTCAGCTCCATCAACTATGGTACCGACACCAGCGCCGAGGGCCGCTGCATCATCCGCGAGCTGCTGAACTCAACCTATGAGGGGGTGGGCAACGGTTCCACAGCCATCTTCCCCATCCAGATATGGAAGAAGAAGACGGGAGTGAGCTACAAGCCCGGTGATCCCAACTACGACCTGTATCAGCTTGCCTGCAAGGTGACGGCACGCCGTTTCTTCCCCAACTTTGTCAACCTTGACGCCACCTACAACCAGCATGAGTTGTGGCGTGCCGACGATCCCAAGCGATACCGGTACGAGTTGGCGACGATGGGTTGCCGCACCCGCGTGTTTGAGAATCGCTTTGGCGAGAAGACGTCGATTGGCCGTGGCAATCTCTCGTTCTCGACCATCAACATCGTGCGACTGGCTATCGAGTGCATGGACATCAAGGACAAGCAGGAGCGCATCGACCGCTTCTTTGCTAAGCTGGACAACATGCTGGAAATCACTGCCCGTCAGCTCGATGACCGCTACCAGTACCAGAAGACGGCTATGGCCAAGCAGTTCCCGTTGCTCATGAGCCAGCTGTGGAATGGCGCGAGTGAACTGGGCCCCGACGACAAGGTGGAGAGCGTCATCAACCAGGGCACCCTGGGCATCGGATTCATCGGACTGGCCGAGTGCTTGATCGCACTGGTGGGGCATCATCACGGCGAGAGCGACGAGGCACAGCAGCTGGGCTTGAAGATTGTGTCCTATATGCGCACACGCGTGGGAGAGTTCAGCGAGCGCTATCAGCACAATTACAGCGTTCTGGCAACGCCCGCCGAGGGCCTGGCCGGCAAGTTCACCCGTCGTGACCGCAAGGACTTTGGCGAGATACCCGGTGTGACCGACAAGATCTATTATACCAACAGCAACCATGTGCCCGTGTATTACAAGTGTTCGCCCAAGCACAAGGCCGAGGTCGAGGCTCCCTATCACGAGATGACCCGTGGCGGTCACATCTTCTATGTGGAGATTGATGGCGACGCAACGCACAACCCCGAGGCCATCTCCTATGTGGTGGACTTGATGGATAAATACAACATTGGCTATTGCTCGGTGAACCACAACCGCAACCGTTGCATGGACTGTGGCTATGAGGATGCTACCGACGGCCTGGAAGAGTGCCCCGAGTGCCACGGACACCATATCGACCGCCTGCAGCGCATCACCGGCTACCTGGTCGGCACCACCGACCGCTGGAACAGCGGCAAACTGGCCGAACTCAAGGACCGCGTGGTGCACAAGTAGTCATCCCTGTCGATTGAACAACTACAGACAACCTGGACGACAACAGTTGTCTCCGGAAAGTTGTTGCTGTTGTTCAAGTTGTTTGAAATAATCGCTTGTTTGACATGAAGTTGCGAGTACTGCACATCGTTGAGGGCACCAGTGTGGACGGACCCAGACTGCGCACGTCAATATACTTGGCTGGCTGTAACCACCGTTGCCCTGGTTGCCACAATCCCGCCTCGTGGGACCCGCAGGGTGGGGAAGACCGCACTCTCGACGAGCTGATGCAGGTCATCGCCTATAACGAGGCCCCCGTCACCCTCAGTGGCGGTGACCCCCTGCTGCAACCCGACGGCACCCGCGCCCTCATTCACCGCATCAAGCGGGAACTGGGGTACAACGTGTGGTGCTTCACGGGATATACCTGGGAGGAAGTCGTGGCAGACCCCAGGTTATTGGCCGTGGTGCAGGAGCTCGACGTCCTTGTCGACGGACCCTTTGTCCAGGCCGAGAGGGACATCTCGCTGCGCTTTCGCGGCAGCCGCAACCAGCGCCTCATCGACGTGCAGCGCACCCTCGCCAGCGGCACCCTCACCCTGTGGGCTTGACTGCGCCCATCAGTAGTGATCACTAATCTACTACGATACAATGTCATGACCAGGAGGTGGAGCGTGAGTTGTACCCGCTCGGGGCATGGTAGCAACAAAAAAAACACTAATTATTGTCAATAATAAAAAAAAGTTGTACCTTTGCATCAACTAATTGAACGTGTTGAGGTTCCTCGGCCAGAAATGGTGAGGATTAAAAGGGAATCAGGTGCAATTCCTGGACAGTACCCGCTGCTGTAACTCCCTGACAATATATCGCGCGGCATCGTGCCACTGGTTGCAAACGCTATCGTCTGCATCATCACCGGGAAGGCGCCGACGTCGATGGGGGAGAAGTCAGAAGACCTGCCTTCGCACGGCCTGTTTAACGTGGTTCACGCGGCATTTGAACCCTGGCGAAGTGAGATGATGCAGAGCACACCCCTCTGCCCTTATTCTTGAAGTCATCGCTGGCCTTTGCCGGCTTGCAACGTGTCGCATGATTCACAGCACAAAGTGGAACAACTAAACGTATGGTGACATGAAGAAATCATTACTTCTCGCAATAGCCATGACGGCGGCATTGTCGGCAAGCGCTGGCAATTCGCCCTACATTGCCCGTGTGTATGACTACCTGCCTGCACCAGGACAGTTTGTGAACGTATTTCCGGCTTACAGGCCGGGTTACACCCAGGATAGCATCATTGCCCAGCTCGAGGCAGCCCTGGTCGGCAAGACCAATGCGACGGTTAGCCTGGGCAGCTACGGGGGGTACATCGTGTTCGGTTTTGACCACCCCGTGCTCAACATGCACGGCTATGACGTGAAAATCTACGGCAATGCTATCCAGAGCCAGGCTGTCCCCGGTCAAGCGGGCGGCAGTTGCGAACCTGGTATCATCATGGTCGGGGTGGATACTGACGGCGACGGAGTGCCCGGCGACGGAGATAAATGGTATGAAATCAAGGGTGACGCTTATGACCGTTGCCAGCACGGCTATGAAGTTACTTATTATAAGCCCGACGAGAGCAAGCCGCGGGTAAAGCACGAGAGCTGGAACTTCATTAACGACGTCGAGTACATCTATTGGACCAGCAACGACCAGGTGGCCGACAGCACCAGCGGTTATGTGTGGCGCAACACCTTCCACAGCCAGCCCTATTGGCCGTTGTGGATCGAGGACACGGTGATGACCTTCAAGGGCACCAAACTGCCCAATCTGGCTATCGACATGAGCGGTGGTAATGGCAATAACTGGTTCCAACCGTTCATGGGCGAGGGCTACGTGGACAACCTGCCCAATGGCCAGGAACCCGGTTTCAAGATTGACTGGGCCATTGACGAGGACGGCAACCCGGTCGATCTCGACCACATCGATTTTGTCAAGGTCTATACAGGGCAGTTGGCTTACTGTGGCTGGCTTGGCGAATCCTCGACCGAGGTGGGTGGCGCCGAGGACCTGCACCCCGATGCCGTGCCGGTGCTGGCGGGTGACGTGAACGGCGACGGTGAGGTGACCATCGGTGACGTTTCCTCGCTCATCGACCGTCTGTTGGGCAGCTGGTCTTCTCCATTCGATGAGGTGGCTGCCGATGTCAATCACGATGGTCAGGTGACTATCGGCGATGTGTCGCAGATGATCGATATCCTATTGAAAACCAAATAGTTTGATATAATGAAAGCGTTGAGCATAACCCTACTGGCATCCTTGATGACGCTGACGGCTTGGGCGCAAGAGTATACGTTCAATAACGGCATCTTCTTCATCAACGAGGACCGTTATGGCCCCAATCAGGGCTCCATCAACTATTATAGCTATGACTATAACGAGATGATGTACAATGTCTATGCCATGGCCAATCCAACCACCAAGCTTGGAGTGACCACTCAGCAGGGACAACTTTATGGCGGGCGCCTGTTTGTCGTGAGCAAGCAGGCCAACGGCAGCGAGTCGTCGGGCAATACCAGCGGTTCGAGGCTGGCCATACTCGATGCTGCAACGCTCAATCAGCAGGGCAGCCTATTGCGTTTTGGCGCGAGTGCCGATAGCGTGTATGACGGCCGCAGCTATTGTGCCGTGAGCCCCGATAAGGGCTATGTCGCCACCAGCGCCGGCATCTTTGTGTTCGATGTCAATGTAATGACTGCCACGGGTCCCATCCAGGGTACCCAGTCCAGTGCAAAAGGCGACCACAACAGCCTGTACAACGACCAGTGTGGCGATATGGTGCGTTTTGGACAGTATGTCTTTGCCGTGCAGCAGGGCCTTGGCCTGCATGTTATTGATCCGGCAACCGATCAGGTGGTGGCTACCCTGCCATTTCCCGATATTGTCACCGTTTTTGTG
Source organism: uncultured Porphyromonadaceae bacterium (assembly GCA_946410185.1). Lineage (GTDB taxonomy): Bacteria > Bacteroidota > Bacteroidia > Bacteroidales > Muribaculaceae > Sodaliphilus. The sequence goes on along the minus strand of CAMJZI010000026.1, from coordinate 2,908 downwards.
ACCGCTGGTGGCAACCTCTATGTGGCCAACAACAGCCGCGAAGCCTATGACTTTGGCGGCGGATCCTATGAGGCCGACTTCACATGCATCGACCCTGTCACCTTCCAGGTGAAGAAAGTGCATCAACTTGACGACATGCACGGGGCGTTCAGTACATGGGGCGCATGGCGGGCGCGCATGTTATGCGTCGATCCTGTCGATGAGATTGTCTATTACTATTATGACGAGTACCAGAACTACATCAGCTGCTACGACTTCACGACATGCGAGTTCACCGACCACTTCATCGATCTGCCCGAGGCAGCCGAGATCAATTGGGACGGAACCCGCAACCACCAGGGACTCTATGCTTCGGCAATGAGTTTTGACCCTCACAGTGGCGACCTGGTGGTGCAGACCCTCGAGGCCGCTCCGATGTATGCTTACCAGATTTTCAACCACAACTGGGTGCTCTTCTATGATGCCCGCTCGCACCAGCTCAAGCGGCAAGAGCGTTTGCAGGATGATTACTGGTTCCCGGCGATGGCCCTCTATCCCGACCTGTGTGCTCCGTCGCTCCATCTCGATGACCAAGTGCTGCCTGTGGGCGGTGAGGTGTCCATCTCGATGCTGAATGCGGTCGTCGATAGGGATAACATGTCGGCCCTGGCTGTGAGCACTGCGTGCAGCGCCAACGAGGGCGTGGTGCGTGCAACGATGCGTGGCCTCGACCTTGTGCTGCAGGGTGTCGCTCCTGGACGCACGACTGTCACGGTCACCACCGACAGCAATGGCCGGTTGGCGACCTCGTCGTTCAGTGTCACGGTGTCGGCGGTTTCTGTCCCTGGCGATGTGAATATGGATGGTATGGTGGCCATCGACGATGTGTCTGACATCATCGACATTTTGCTGGGCTCGGTGCTCACCGTCTATGATCCGGTCGCTGCCGATGTCGACCGTGATGGCGCTATCACAATCAGCGATGTGGCCATTTTGATCGACATGTTGTTAAAGGGTAAGGGGTTGATGATAAGTGATTGAATATTAGAGAATTTTGTTTAACTAATAAAAAGACAATTAGAACATGAAGAAGATTTTTACTTTAGTATCTAGCGCTCTGCTGGCCTCGGCTGCATGGGCAGGTGTGATTACACTCGACTTGAACAAGCCGATGAATCCCACGGTATTGGAATTCAACGAACATGGCGTCTGGACCCAGTGCTACAACGATGTTGACTACACTTGGATGGAGTTTGGCGATGCCAATGGCGAATTCATGCTCTCGCATCTCATCGACGGTGAGGGCGCCTCTTGGGGCGGCTACTACTGGGATGGTTTCTGCCCCGCTATCGGTGGCGACCAGACCGATTATGACCAGCCCGGTGCTGCTGGAACATGGACCACCAACTTTGGTGGCTGCATGGCCGGCGGTGGTTGTGTCATCAATGAGGACGGAACGGTGTCGGCCGACGCCGCTCAGCCCTATCTGGTGGCTTACTACAGCAGCTGGGCAATGGAAGGCGCCAGCAACCAGGTGATGTTCACCGACAAGGACGGCAACACGACGTTCACTCCTGCCGGTGTGTATGTGTGCAACCATCCCTGGGCTTATTACAACTGCCTGAATGGCGGGGGGGGCGCAAGTGCTTTTGCCGAGGGTGACTACTTTGAACTCACCGCCCATGGCGTTGCTGCCGATGGCACCGAGACGACTGCCAGCATCAACCTCGTGGAATATGTTAATGGACAGCTCAATGCTCTCAACGACTGGACTTTCTTTGATCTCTCCAGCCTGGGCGAGGTAGAATCGGTTTACTTCACCTTGAACTCCACTGATGTGGGCGCTTATGGCATGAACACTGCAGCCTACTTCTGCATGGATAAGTTCCAGGTTATGACCGAAGATGAGCCTGCCGAGGATCCCCACATGCAGGGTAAGTGGCTGGTTGTGATCGACATGTTCGGCAACCACAACTGGTTCCAGCTGACCAAGGGTGCTAACGACGACTATGCAACCACCGTAGCTCTTGAGTACTACACCTATGGTCTCTATGATCCCGACAACGTAGCCGACGTTCCCTTCTACTTTGTTGTTGACGGAGTACAGTATGGTGCTGAGGGCGCAATGACCCCCGCTGTCATCGGCCAGGCTATGGAGAACCCCCTGTTCGAATCTGAGGAGTACTACACCGTGCCCGTTGGCTACAGCTACGCCCTGGGTATCGCAATCATCAACAACGAGTACTATGCTTATGTATCTCAGGCTTATCCCACCAGCGTTGACGAGCTGAACGCAGGCAAGACCGTTGCCGGTGTGCGCTACTTCAACATGGCCGGTCAGGAGATGCAGGAGGCTAACGGCATGACCATCGTTGTTACCACCTACACCGACGGCACCACCAGCGCCGCTAAGGTGATGAAGTGATCATGAAGAAAAAATAGTATATAGTAACCAATGTGTGTGAGGGTGCGTCCCAGCGGCACTGCCGGCCGTCAGGACGCACCCTTTGTTTGCGTCTACTGGACACCGCTACCGTAACCAATAGTTTTCATCGCACATTAATAATATATTATTAAAAGATGTGAGATAGGAAAAAATCTTGCCTGTGGGGGGATGTTATCTCGATTTATTGAATTACCTTTGCAGCCGATTTTAAAAAAGAGTTCAATAGAAGTATGGCAAAAAACTTAGTAATAGTCGAGTCTCCTGCAAAGGCTAAAACCATCCAGAAGTTTCTGGGCAATGATTACAAGGTGATGTCGAGTTTTGGCCACATCCGTGACTTGCACAAGAAAAACTTTAGTATTGATGTGGAAGACGGCTTTAAGCCGATTTATGAGATTCCTGAAGACAAAGAGGAACAGGTCAAGAAGCTCAAGGATGAGGCCGCCAAGGCCGACGTCGTGTGGCTCGCGAGTGATGAAGACC
>CAMJZI010000025.1 GCA_946410185.1 uncultured Porphyromonadaceae bacterium | reverse complement strand
CGAATAAACTTTCATCGCTGCAAAGTTAGGGTTTAATTTCTCGCGCGAAGCGCGACTCAATTTGCATCGAAGGAATAACGAAGTGAACCCCAAAAGTTAGACAAAGAACTTTTGGAGTTCACTTCGTATGTCACTATAGAAGGACTCAGGCGTTTATTTCACGACCTTGACAGTGCTGGTGGTGCCGTCGGTATAAGTGGTCACCTGGATGGTCAAGCCGCTGGGCTGTGCCACCTGCTGGCCGGCCACGTTGTAGTAGCGCACGCTGGCCACGGTCTTGCCTGCAGCGAGCTCATCGACGCCAGTCTGTGCCTCGTACAGCCAGACGATGTCGCTGGCGTTCTTCACGTCATCGACCGTGTAGAAGGCCTGGATGCCGATGTTGCCCTTGTGGGTGTTGTCACGGACAAACAGGGGGTTGTCGTTCTCGTTGGTGCGGTACATGTACACGAAGGAGTCGCGGAAGTCGGTGCCGTTGCTGTAGAGCTCGTAGGGCACCTCGTTGATATCGACTACCAGGTCATACTTGTAGTCCTGGGCGGGGAAGGTATACTGGTAGATGCTGCCCATACCGTCATTGATCCACACGGCATAGCTGATGCACTCGGGATCGATGATGTAGCCGTCAACGTCGGTCTGGGGCAGGGCGAACTGGAAACGGCTGTAACCGCTCTCGTCGCCGCAGTCATACCACTTGATGGCGCTGGGGTTGGCAGGAACGGCAGGCGACTGGCTGACGATGTAGCCAAAGGGCTCGGTGTGGCCATACTCGTTGCGGCAGGCCATCTCCAGGCTGGTCATCGTCTGGGTGTCGCTATAGATGGTCATCATGCCGGTGGCATCGCCCCAGTCGGGGAACTCGGCGTTGATGTCGCCCTTGGAGCCCAGCAGGTAGATGCAGTCGTCCTCGATGACGAACTCGATGTCGGTAGTGCTCTCATCGATGGTATAGTTCATGTTATAGACGGGATTGCCCTCGTCGTCCACGCCGGTCTCGTGGGGGTAGGTGCTTCCCCAGACGAGCTGAATGCCGTACTGGTCGTCGTCATACCATACCAGGTACTGGCCGGTGGGGATGCTGATGATGCCGGTCATCCAGTCATAGGAACCCTTGACCCAGGTGTCGTAGTATTCGTGATGCCATGAGGGGTTCTGGATGTACACGTCGCCGTTGCTCATGTCGAAGGCAATGGTGATTTTGCCGTCGGTCTTGGTATTGTAAATGCCAAAATAGCTATAGATGATGCAGCCGCTGTTGCGGTAGTATGTGTGAATCTGGCAGCCCTCGGGAATCTCGGTGATCACCTTGTCCCCGTCGGCATTCAGGGTCTTGCCCTGAGCGCAGGCCCTGCGGTCGGGCGATTGGCTCTTCTCTATCTTGACCTTGTTATTCCTGGTATCGATCATTCTGGCTGGCTGGTTGCTGTTGACACTGGCAACCGAGCTGAGGGAAATGACTGCGGCAATCAAAAGAAATGCAAATTTTTTCATTTAGAAAATCGATTTAATTTATTGATATACTGGTTGTTAATTGTTTCTCGGCGGCTTGAATATATATGCGAGATATTATTTTTTAGTGCAAAGGTAGTGATAACTATGGGATTGGCAAACTTATTATTTGCAAATGTTGAAAAATATTGGTCCGGCAGTGGAACAGTGTGCATGGCGGCAGGCCGGGCAAAAAAATGAGGCGATGGCGTTTTTTGACACAGTTTCTCATGATCAACAAGTAAACACAGTTTTTTCGCCTGGTGGCCCCTTGTTTGCTCGATTTGAAGGAAAACACTATCTTTGCAGCCCAAGTTTTTCACTGTTATGATCAAGATGAAGAAGTATATATTGATGGCGCTGATGGCGCTGGCGACGGTGTTGCCGGCCGGCGCGGTGCTCAAGGAGAGCAACATGGTGCAGACTCTGGGGGTGCTGTGTGAGGAACTCAGCGAGACCCACCGGGAGCAAAAGGAGCGCGCCGAGCGTTTTGAGAAGCGCAACAAGCAGTTCCAGCGCAGCATTGGCCGCGACCTGGAACTGTGCAACAACATCGAGCTGATGCTCTATAGCCAGAAGGAGCAGAACGTGTTTGACCTGGCCTATGCCTGCGGTCAGGCCACCTCGCTCTACAAGCGCGTGTCGCGCACCCGCTCGTTCAAGCAGTTTGAGCAGCAGCAGGACGAGCAGATTGCCCAGTATGACAACCTGATACGCGCCTTGAGCAACATCCCCGACTACCAGCTCACGACACCCGCCATGCGCGTCTGCCGCGACAGCTGCATCTATCTGGCCCGGTTCATCGAGAGCGACATCCGCAAGACCCGCTCGACGATGAAGGACAACCACGAGAAGCGCCAGTGGGTCGCCGACAAGGCCGGTAAACTCAACGACTATGCCCTGAAGATGTATGAACGCATCCGCCAGAGCGTGTTTGTCAACGGCGGGCAGAACTATTTCCAGATATTGAAACGTTGGAGTTACAACTGGCGTAACAGCAGGGAAGACCTGGTCGAGAAGTACACCTCGTCGCGCAAGACGCGTAGCGAGTGGCGCGGACCGCTCATCGGCTTCCTGTTCATCTTCCTGGCCGTGTACATCGTGGGTGCGCTGTTGCTCAGCTGGCTCATCATCAAGCTCATTCCCAGGAGCGTGCTCTCGCGCAACTCCTACAAGAAGTTTCTCAAGAAACGGTCGTGCATCATCATCTGTGGCGCGGCTGCGGTGTTTGGCATCGCCACGTTTATCATCTCTAACGTGACCGACCAGAACTTCATGGCCATGGCCTCGCGACTGTTGAGCGAGTATGCCTGGCTTGTGGCTGCGATCATGCTGTCGATCATCATCCGCATGGACGGCGACATCGTCAATAGCGGAGTCAAGCTCTATGTGCCGGTGCTGCTGGTGGGCTTTGTGGTATTCTTCTTCCGCATCGTGTTCCTGCCCAGCACGGTGGTCAATCTGGTATTCCCAGTCCTGCTGCTGGTGTTCACCTTGTGGCAGCTCGTCATCAATCGCCGCCATGCCGCCGCCGTGCCACGCAGCGACGTCATGTACTCCTGGATCTCGTTCATCGTCATGGCCGTGTCGACCGTCATGGCCTGGATGGGCTACACGCTGATGAGCGTGCAGGTGCTCATCTGGTGGATCATGCAGCTGACGCTCATCCAGACCATCACCGTCATCTATGACCTGCTGCACAGCTACGAGAAAAAGCGCATCCCCGACGATGCCGACGTGAGGAGGACCTGGTTCTATGATGCGGTCTGCAAGATGGTGGTGCCCATTGCCGCGACATTGAGCGTGGCCCTGTCGATCTACTGGGCGGCCCGGGTGTTTGACCTGACGCAGTGGTGCGAGCGCATCTTCCGTTACAAGTTTGTGGACCAGCCGGGCCTCATCGTGCTGTCGCTCGACAGGATACTGGCCTGTGTGGCATTCGCCTTTGTGTTCAACTACATCATCTACCTGTTTATTCAGGGCTACCAGCTGTTGAAGCAAAGCCGTGCCGAGGCCAAGGCCATATCGATGTATGAGCGCGAGAATGAAGTGGATGACAACGAGCCTATCGACATCGAGACCGTCATTCAGGACGACCCCAACGCCAAGGCCAAAGTCAAGGCCGCGTCCAAGGCCGTCACCCTGTCGATGAACATCATCAAGTACATCGGCTGGGGCATCTACATCTATATCGTGCTGGTGACGCTGCACGTCAACCGCACGGGCATCACCTTCATCCTCACCGGCCTCTCGACAGGTATCGGTTTTGCCATGAAGGACACGCTCGAGAACCTGTTCTACGGCCTGTCGCTGATGAACGGGCGCGTCAAGATTGGCGATGTCATCGAGTGCGACGGCGTGCGCGGCAAGGTGAGCAACATCAACTACCAGAGCACCCTGGTCGAGACCATCGACGGCTCGGTCATCGCCTTCCTGAACAGCCAGCTGTTTACCAAGAATTTCAAGAACATGACCCGCAACCACGGCTACGAGATGGCCAAAATCACCGTCGGCGTGGCCTATGGCAGCAAGATTGACCAGGTGCGCGAGATGATTATCGAGCGCATCAAGATGCTCGACTGCTACGACCCCAAGAAGGGCGTGCAGGTGCTGTTCCAGAACTTTGGCGAGAGCAGTGTCGATTTGCTGGTTGTCGTGTGGGTGCGCGTGGCTTCGCAGGTCGCCGACATCGCCCTGGTCAAGGAGAACATCTACAGTGTGCTGGGTGAAAACGGCATCGAGATCCCCTTCCCGCAGGCCGACCTTCACATCCGCACCAACCCGCAGCCCGCAGCCAACTCAGGCTCCTGATCCGACCTCAACTTTTCGTTCTCAGGGTGTATATTTTGATCGGTTTGGGGGCTGGGAAGCGAAAATTTGTAATTATTTTGCGGAATTTTTTGGGAATAATGCTGAAAAACCACTAAATTTGCAAAAAATCGCACCTCGCCCTTGGCGGCGCGCCGCCGAGTGAGTCAGTCCATTATTTATTAACCGATTAATACAATAGAGAGATGAAAAGACAACAACGATTACTTTTCAGGCTGGCCGTCCTGATGGCGGCCATGATGTGTGCTCTCGGCGCCGCTGCTGCCGAGGCCTATGCCTGCTACACGTCCTCGAACACGACGCTGACGTTCTACTACGACAGCCAGCGCAGCAGCCGCACGGGCACGACCTATGACCTGAACACGGGCAACAATTGGCCCGGCTGGATGTCGGATGGTACCGCCGCATCCGTCACGCGCGTTGTGTTCAATTCGTCATTTGCCAGCGCACGCCCGAGTAGCACCCAGGCATGGTTTGCTGAAATGACCAACCTCCAGTCGGTTTCGGGCATTCAGTATTTAAACACGTCCGAGGTGACGAACATGTTTTACATGTTCGCCTATTGCGGTCTGCCAAGCCTGAATCTGAGCTACCTGAATACCTCCAACGTGACAAGCATGGAGGGCATGTTCCTCAACAGTAGCTTTACGAGCCTTGATGTGAGCAGTTTCAACACCTCCTATGTGGTCGACATGAATGAGATGTTCGCTTACTGCTATAACCTGACGAGCCTTGACCTGAGTACTTTCAACACCTCCAATGTGACGAATATGGAGGGCATGTTCAATGAAAGCATCAGTCTGGAGAGCATCAACATGAGCAATTGGAACACGTCTAATGTGACCGATATGAGTAATATGTTCAATGAGTGTAATGCATTGTCGAGCATTGATGTAAGCCACTTCAACACGTCCAAGGTGACCGATATGCAATCCATGTTTTCTAATTGTACGTCATTGACGAGCCTCGACCTGAGGCATTTTGACACGTCCAATGTGACCAATATGGAAGGCATGTTCAACAACTGCCAGGCCCTGGAGAGTCTCAACGTGAGCAACTGGAACACGTCCAATGTGACTAACATGGGTAATATGTTCACTAGTTGCAGCAGACTGACAAGTCTTGACCTGGGCGGTTTCAACACTTCTAAGGTAACTCTCATGTGGTACATGTTCTCCGGCTGCAGCCAGTTGGTTACAATCTATGCTGGCAGCGGTTGGAGCACAGCCGCCGTGACCGACTTCTATTCCGATAAAATGTTCCTGAATTGTACCAAGATCAGGGGCGGCCAGGGCACGACCTATGATGCCACCCATGTGAACCGTCTCTACGCCCGCATCGACGGCGGCACGAGCAACCCGGGCTACTTCACCATTGCGACTGAGGCCTATGCCTGCTACACGCCGTCGAACACGACGCTCACGTTCTACTACGACACCCAGCGCAGCAGCCGCACAGGCACGACCTACGACCTGAACACGGGCGCCAACGATACCGGTTGGGAGAACGACGGTACCAATGCCAATGTGTCCCGGGTTGTCTTTGACCCGTCGTTTGCCAATGCCCGCCCGACGACTACCTATAGTTGGTTCTACAACATGAGGAATCTTCAATCCATCACGGGCATGAGTTACCTGAACACCAGCGAGGTGACCAATATGAACTGGATGTTTACGAATTGTAATAAACTTACGAGCCTTGATGTAAGCCACTTCAACACGTCCAAGGTGATATATATGAATCAAATGTTCTCTGGCTGCATTGGCTTAACGAGCCTTGATTTGAGCAGTTTCAACACGTCCAACGTGACCATGATGAGTAGCATGTTCTATAACTGCCCTGATCTGCGTACCATCTATGTGGGCAGTGGCTGGAGCACTGCGGCCGTGACGGGCTCCGCTAATATGTTCTTTAACTGCCTCAGCCTGGTGGGCGGCCAGGGCACGACCTGGAACTCATCCAACCCGACGGACAAGACCTATGCCCACATCGACGGCGGCCCGAGCAACCCGGGCTACTTCACCGAGTGGAAAGAGGCCTATGCCTGCTACACGCCGTCGAACACGACGCTCACGTTCTACTACGACAACCAGCGCAGCAGCCGCACGGGTACGACCTACGACCTGAACACGGGCACCAACATTACCGGCTGGGAATCGGACGGCACCAATGCCAGTGTGACCAAGGTGGTCTTTGACCCCTCGTTTGCGGGTGCCCGACCGACAACCACCAGCGGTTGGTTCTATGATATGCGGAACCTTGAATCCATCACGGGCATGAGTTACCTGAACACCTGTGAGGTCACCAATATGTCTTGGATGTTCTACAACTGCTCTAAACTAACAAGCCTTGATGTGAGCCAATTCAACACGTCCAAGGTGACCGATATGAATTCCATGTTCGGTGCCTGCTTTGAACTGACGAGTCTTGACTTGAGCAGTTTCAACACGTCCAAGGTGACCAATATGTGCGCGTTGTTCTTGAACTGCAAATTGACAAGCCTTGACTTGAGCGGTTTCAACACGGCCAAGGTGACCAATATGAGATACATGTTCGCTGGCGGCATCAATCAGCAGACCATCTATGTAGGCAATGACTGGAGCACTGCGGCTGTGACGGAGTCCAGTGATATGTTTACGAACTGCTTCAGCCTGGTGGGTGGCCAGGGCACGACCTGGAACGAATCCAACCCGACGGACAAGACCTACGCCCACATCGATGGCGGCACGAGCAACCCGGGCTACTTCACCGCGAAGAACGCTGGCCTGCGTGGTGACGTGAACGGCGACGGCAGCGTGAGCATTGCCGACGTATCGGCGCTGATTGACTACCAGCTCAGCGGTAATACCTCGGGCGTCAACGTGAGTGCTGCCGACTGCAACCACGACAACAACATCAGCATTGCCGATGTGTCGGCCCTGATCGACTACCTGCTCAGCGGTCATTGGTAATGCTCGCGTTGCTCGCAGATTAGAGCTAAGAGTTTAGAGAGAGGGTGTGTCATTATGAAGTGAACTCCAAAAGTTCTTTGTCTAACTTTTGGGGTTCACTTCGTTATTCCTTCGTTGCAAATTGAGTCGCGCTTCTCGCGAGAAATTAAAATAAATTTCTATTTCAATTTTATCAATAATTTCGTTTAATTTCCCGGCCGCCAGGCCGATTGAAAATTCTAAGACGAATTATGTCACTATAGAAGGACTCAGGCGTTTATTTCACCACCTTGGCGGCGCTGGTTGTGCCGTCGGTGTAGGTGGTCACCTGGATGGTCAATCCGGTGGGCTGAGCCACCTGCTGGCCGGCCACGTTGTAGTAGCGCACGCTGGCTACGGTCTTGCCGGCATTGACCTGGGCAACGCTGGTGTCGATGTCATAGAGCCAGGCGATATCGCTGGCGTTTTTCACACCATCGACGGTGTAGAAAGCCTGGATGCCGATGTTGCGGGTGAACAGGGGCTCGTGGCCGGGCGCGTTGGTGCGGTACATGTACACATAGTCGTTGTGGAAGTCAATAGCGCTGTTATAGAGCTCATAGGGGACCTCGAGGATGTCCTCGGTGAGGTCCAGGCGGTAGTCCACCGATGTGAAGGTGAACAGTTCGGGCCCATTGCCGTTGTCAACATAGAGGCGATAGCTCACGCACTCGGGGTTGAGCCAGTTGCCGTTCACGTCGGTCTTGGGCAGAGTGAACTCGAAGCGGCTGTAGCCATACTCGTTACCGTCGTCATACCAGTTGTCGGCGGCAGGGTTGGCGGGAACGGCAGGAACAGGATCGACGCCGAAGAAGAAGGGCTGGGCTTGGCCGTCCCTGTCGCGGTTGGCAAATTCGATGGATGTGAGCGCCATGTTGTTGCTGGTGTAACTCATCATGCCAGTAGCGACAAAATTGTAGGGGAAGTCGGCCTTGATGTCCCCCTCGCACCCCAGCAAGTAGAAGATGCCGCTTGCCGTGGTCTGGAACCGGATCTCGCTGGCGGCGCTGTCGATCGAATAGACCATGCCGTAATTGACTTCGCCGGTAGCCTGGTCAACGTCCTCGATGACCTCGGTGCTGCCCCAGCCCAGCATGATGCCGTACTCGTTGGCTTCGTCATAGGCAAGGAACTGTCCCGTGGGGATGGAGATGATGCCTGTGGCAGGGTCAAAGGAGCCCTTTACCCAACTGCTGGCGCTCTGGTGGCTCCACATGGGATTGAGGATATAGACGTCGGTCGAGTTCTGGTCAAAGGCTACCGTGAGCCTGCCGTTGGTCGTCCCCTTGGTAATGCCATAGGCGCTGCTTGAGATGTGGGCGCTGTTGCGGAAGTAGGTGTTCACCTCGCAGCCCTCGGGGATCGACGTGATGACCTGGGGCACGTCTGTAGCGATGTGCTCGCTCAGCACGGTGTTCCACTCGATGAAGCCGTCCCAGCCGCCGGCATACTCCTCGTTGCCGGCATAGATGAGAGCCAGCCCCGTTGCCAGGTAGCTTGCGTCTTCACGAGGATTGATCTCGGTCGTGCCACTGGTGCCGTTCAGGCTGATGGTGCCGTCCTCGTTGATGGTGTAGATGGCATCCATGGCCTGCTCATCGACCTGGATGCTGAAGTATTCGTCATTCTTGAGAAAGGTGGTTCCCCAGCCGAGTACCACGTCAACGCCCTCTTCTTCAAAGGAGTAGATTGGTTGGCCCAGGGGGACGTGGATGGTGTTGCCCTGGATGGTGCCCTCTACCCAGTAGTCGCCATAGATAGCGGCAGAGCCATAGACGATGTTCTTGAGGTAAACCTTGTTGTCGTCGCCATAGACGATGGTCAGTCGGTCGGGACCACCCTGATAGGTGGCCTGGACATAGGCACCGTTCCATGAGTTGACGAGAACGACGGCCTGGCCCGCGCGGTCATAGGTGACGGCGGTGCCTTCGGGTTGTGCGGTTACGGCCAGCAGGGGAGTAGGGGTGTGGTGAGTCATGGCGTCAGGCTTGGATGCATGAGTGCCGATGGGCAAGATGCCGCCCTTGACTTGGAGAGGATGGTGGATGGGCTTGCCCGCAAAGGCGCTGGCTGCAACGATTGCGGCGGCAAGCAGCAATGAAAATCTCTTCATGTTGTAGTTGTTAGATGGTTAATTAAATGATTATTATGTGATATTTTTTGCTTGATGGTATTCAATTTTACCGCAAAAAGGCTCGCAAAGTTATCAACAGTTTTGCTGAAATGCAAGTTTTGGAGTGAGAAAAACAATGCGTCAGCCCTTTGTTTAAGGCAGGTTTCGGGCATTGGCGGTGCTGGCGGTTGTGGTAAATGATTGTGTCACACTCGTCTTGATGTTATCCATGATGATATGGGGCATTGTTACAAAATTATGCAAGGTTTAGCCGCTGCCCGTGGTGAAGGTGTCAACCGCGGGTGATAAAAGAGAGTGAAGTGGCCAGGCGGATTGTTTGCCTGATCACTTCACTTGGGTTAAATAATAAACTATCTGATATCAATAGCTTCTTATTTCATGACCTTGGCAGAGCTGGTGGTGCCATCGGTGTAGGTGGTTACCTGGATGGTCACGCCGTTGGGCTGAGCCATCTCCTGACCAGCCATGTTGTAGTAGCGTACGCCAGCAACCGTCTTGCCCTCGTTAATCTCGCTGAAGCCGGTCTGATCACCGTTGTCATAGGTGTACTGGATCAGCGTCACGGGCAGTTCAACGTTGGAGCCGCAACCCAGCGTAGCGGTAGCATCGGGGAAGTCGTTGCCCTGGGCATAGTCCAGGAAGCTGACGGTGTTGCTGGTGTAGGTCATGGCCTTGCCGCGAATGCCCGAGGTGTAGAAGGGAGCATAGTCGCTGCCCATCGTGCAGTTGTCGTCGTCCTGAGCGTCAAAAACGATGGTCACGAGCAGGCTCTTGCCGGGCGTGTAGTCGACAGCTTGGATAGCCGAGCCAATTTCAAAATCCTCGTCATAGTATTCAAGCAGGTCGATCGCAAGGGCATCCTCGGCAACCAGGTTGTCGAAGGTGAAGAACTGCTTAACGCCCTCCTCATTGACTGCAAATTCGGTTTCATCGATCTGCTGAACATAGATTTTGTAATCACGGGCAATCTCTTCGAATGACTGGTCGTTGAACTTGAAATACAGGCCCACGATCTGGACATCCTGTTTGCCATTCATGTCGGCCAGCAAGTCGGGCGTGAAGATCATCTGCGCTCCGGTATGAGCCAGGTAAAAGTTGGTGGGAGCCATGTCAAAGTAGGAGCCGTTGTAGGTCTCGGCAGGATTTTCATAGTCGCCCACAAAGATTTTGTCTGCCGTCTGGGCTTGAGCACTAAACGTCATTGCAGCTACGGCTGCGAGAATCATGTAAAGTTTTTTCATTGTTTTTTTTAAAAATTTATGGTTAATAAAAGCGAATAATAATAATCCTCGTCATCTCTTAATCGTAACTTTTGCAGCAGTGTTGAACAGGTCTTGGCTGTTCCACTTGTTGTTGGTTATGCGACTGCAAAAATAAAAAAAACCAGAAAACGACGCAAGAAAATAACAATTTTTTTCAGGGGGCGCTGCAATGAATCTAAACAACTGAATATTCAGGAGGTTGATAGGCCCTGCAGCCGAAAAAAACTCCTGCCGGCAACCGTGGCGGCAGGAGCGTGATGTCTAAATATCGGTCAATAATCAGTCGTCGGTGCCGAAGAGGGGGTCTTCGGGCATGACCATCACGGGCTTGGTCTCGGCGGCCTTGAGGATGTGTTGGGGCACGTACTTCTTGTCCACGACCAGGCGGAAGGAGTACTCGTTGAACCACTCGTTGGTCATGATGATGTATCCCTTGTGTCCGCTGTCACCGCCCCAGGAGTTTTCCACTTTCCACTTGACGGGGTTGCCGCCCTCGTCCAGATCGACGGCACAGAGCGTCATGGCATGGGTCGAGCCGCTGTCAAAGGTGGCAATCCTCTGGGCCTTGTCCATGGGGAAGGTGGTGCCCAGCAGGGTGGCATAGTCAAAGTTGTCGAGCGCGAGGTATCCGTTGTCGCGGTTGAGCTGTTTGCCCACGTCGAAGCTGGCATAGAGCTTGGTGGAATCCCTGAGCGAAGCGATGGCCATGGCCGCGATGTCTTCCATGGGCAGGTTGACGTAGCGCCAGTTGTGGCCGTCGTAGGTGTGGCGGTCATATTCCACCTCGTAGGTCTTGTAGTATTCCCTGCGCGGGTCGTTCATTGCCATGATGAACGTGCCGTTGATGGGTCCGCCCACCGTCTCGCGGTAGAACTCCAGCGGGGTGTAGGTGCGTGCTGGGGCCACGGCCTTGCCGTTCTTGTCGCGGAAGGCATAGGTGAACGACTTGACGGGTTCGCCCAGTGTGAGCGAGAGCATGTTATAGATGGTGCCCAGCATCTCGGTCTTGCGCTGGCTGATGGCCTTTTTGCTCTTTTTGTCAGCGACCATCTGGCGCAGTTCCAGGCCGAATTCGCGCAGCTTGGATGCGACGAGCTGGCTCATGCGCGAGGTGCGTTCGGCCGAGTAGGTCTCGGGCTGGGCCTCAACGGGCACGAGGCCGTATTTCTCGGCCAGGTCGGCCACGCCGCAGAAGGTGCCGCCGTCGTTGATGGGATGGTGGAAAAAGAACTGCACGCGCACGTCGTCCATGGGCTTGTCGGCACAGTCGATCACGCCTTGCAGCATCAGGTTGGCTTTCTCGAGCTGGTCATAGAAGAAGAGGTAGTCGTGAGAGAACTCCACGTTGATAGAGTCGCTGTGACGATGGGCAAAGTTGGCGCGCAGCACGTTGAAACTCGAGTACATCCAGCACCGCCCGCTCTGCCGCTGGTTGTGAATCGACTGCTTGGGTGTCTCGATACTGAAGTGGGTGTCGGTAATCTTGCTGTTGCGGTAGTTACGGGCAAGGTCGTCGATAGCGTTAGTCGCCATGGCATTGCTGATGGCCTTGTTCTGGTTGTTTGCCGACGAGGCGACGATTTGACGCATCATGTCGGGAGAGATGCCTCCCTGGGCACGGTTTTGTGCTGAGCCGGCAAGGGCGAGGCCTAATGCCAGCGTGAGTGTGATCAATCGGTTCATAATAAGTCGTAAAAATGATTATGCGCGCGGCATCTGTCCACCCGCGCAGGATTAATAGTTTATAGAGTGCAAAGGTAGTGCAAACCGGATACAATGCCAAATTTATTTGAGCAAGAGGGGCTGAATTGATGGGTGTGTCATCATTTTGATAAGGTTGGCCTGTAACAATCATCGCGGTGGGGGCGAGTTTTGCGAAATAATCGTTATCTTTGTGGCTTCGACAGCAATCAATACATATACAACGGAATTTGCATCAATATGGACACGAAACGATTTCTCTTGGCCCTTGTGGCAACGTTGGCGCTGGCAGTGGCTCCGTCATGGGCTTGTACCAACCTGATTGTAGGCAAAGCGGCCTCGGCCGACGGCTCGGTGATATGTACCTATAATTGCGATGGCTATGGCTTTGCCGGTTCACTGTCGCGCACGCCGGGCGGCAGACATGAGCGGGGCGAGAAAATCGCCGTGCGTGAGTGGGGCAGGGGAGCCGTGAGGGGCTATGTGCCTCAGGTTGAGTACACCTATGACGTCATCGGCTTTATCAACGAGAAACAGGTGAGCATCGTGGAAACCACCTTTGATGGCCGCCTGGAGTTGCAGAACCCCGACGGGTTGCTCGACTACTTTACCATGATGCATCTGGGGCTCGAGCGTGCTGCCACGGCGCGTGAGGCAATCAAGGTCATGACTGGCCTGGTACAGGAGTATGGTTACTGCAGCACGGGAGAGTCGATCACCGTGTGTGACAAGAACGAGGCCTGGATTCTCGAAATCGTGGGCAAGGGCCCCGGTGTGAAAGGTGCCGTGTGGGTAGCCGTCCGCATCCCCGACGACTGCATCAGCGCCCATGCCAACCTTTCCCGCATACGCCAGTTCCCCTTGAAGGACCCCAAGAATTGCCTGTATGCCAAGGACGTGATCTCCTTTGCCCGCGAGAAGGGCTACTTCAGTGGCAGGGACGAGGACTTCAGTTTCCGCGATGCCTATTGCCCGATCTCCTTCTCGTCGGTGCGCTATGCCGATGCCCGCGTGTGGAGTTTCTTCCGCCACCACTACGACCCTGCCGAGATGGACAAGTACCTGCCCTACATCAACGGCCAGCACGACGTGTGCGACCACTTGCCGCTCTACATCAAGCCCGACAAGAAGGTGACTGTGCGCGACATCATGAATGACATGCGCGACCATTTTGAGGGCACACCGCTCGACATGACTGCCGACATGAGCGCAGGACCCTGGAGCTCGCCTTACCGCCCCCTGCCCATGAACTGGGAAGTCGATGGGAAGAACTACTTTCGTGAGCGTGCCATCGGCACCCCGCAGTCGGGATTCACGCTGGTGTCTCAGTTGCGCAACTGGCTGCCCGACGAGGTGGGAGGCATCATGTACTTCAACTGCGACGATGCCAACATGATCGCCTATGTGCCCGTGTATTGCTGCGTGAACGATGTGCCCGAGGCTTTCCGCCGCGAGAACAACGTGAGCAACGAGTTCAGCGAGCGCAGCGCCTTCTGGCTGAACAATCTGGTGGCCAACATGATATATCCGCGCTACAGCGTCATGATAGGCGACCTGCGTGAGGCACAGCAGGAACTGGAGGACTTCTACGCAGCCGACCAGGCCCAGGTGCTGAAGGACATCGAGCCGCTCACCAGGGGCGAGCGCGTCACCTACCTCACCGGCAAGAGCGCCGCCTACACCGCCCAGATGATGCAGCGCTGGGACAAACTCTTCCGCCTCATCGCCGTCAAGCACAACGACCAGATCATGAAACCCTCGGAGAACGGCACCGTCATCCCCGGCCGCTACACAACACCCGGCTATGACCAGCAGTACCGTGAACAGATCAGCAAGGATACTGGCACCCGTTACCTGATGCCCGACAGCACGGGAGACATCAAGTCGCTGTAATCGATGCACCGGTTTTTAACAACTGAATAATCTGATATCTCTGATTATCAGATTGTTGGCGGTAGTTAAACTATTGTGTGCCTCGTGATGAAACAAAAAAGGAACATCAGCGTGAAAGCAGATAGGCTGTGTAGCCCGCATAACAAAGGAGGAAGAGTATGCCCACGATAGTGAGTCCGATGATAAAGTTAGAAACCTTGGCACGCTGGGCTATCGCTACCGACGAATCGACCAGCAAGTCGGCCGCCAGTAGCAATAACCCTAGTCCAAACGCTAGAAACAAATAGTCCATGTGAATAATTAATAGTATGGCAGTGTGTCAACTGCAGATGATTAAAAAAGTGTCAAGTCGTTGGTCCTAAAGATGCATGAGCCAGTAACCAAGCATGCCGGCGAGATAGCCGATAATGGCAATGGGAGTGATGTGCTTGACGTACCAGCCAAATGAAACCTTCTCCAGTCCCATGACGACGACACCGGCTGCTGAACCGATGATGAGGATGGAGCCTCCGGTGCCGGCACAGTAGGCCAGCAGCTGCCAGAAAATGCCATCCACCGCCATGTCGCCAGCCCCGGCCAGCGGATACATTCCCATGCATCCAGCCACGAGAGGCACATTGTCCACGATGCTTGAGATGACTCCGATGATGCCGGTCACCATATAGTGGTTGCCGCCGCTGGCAGCGTCAAGCCATTGCCCCAATGCCGTGAGTACTCCGATTTCCTTCAAGGCGCTCACAGCCATCAGGATGCCGAGGAAAAACAGGATGGTTGCCATGTCGATGTGTGACAAGAGCTGTGCCACCCTGTGCGACGCTGTCTCATCGGCTTTCAGATGGGCATAGAACACCTCGGTCGTGATCCATAACAAGGCAAGCACAAACAGGATGCCGACAAAAGGTGGCAGATCGGTTAAATATCTGAACACCGGGACAAACATCAGCCCGCCCACGCCAAGCACAAACACCGTCTTTCGTTCCCATGCGGTCAACTCATTCTCGCCGGGGAGTTGCCCATGGCCCTTGGGTACGGATGTTTGCAACTCGCCTTTGAGTGTGAATTGGAGCAGAAAGGCCGGTACAGTCATTGACAAAAGCGAAGGTAGCAGCAGATGAAGTACGGCTCCAGCCGCAGTGATCATACCACCATTCCATAACATGATAGTGGTGACGTCACCAATGGGCGAGAATGCACCGCCCGAATTGGCTGCAATGATAATGGCGGCATCATAGATGAGCCGTTCTTGCCGATCGGCAACCAGTTTGCGAAGCACCATGATGAGCACAATGCTCGTCGTGAGGTTGTCAAGGACGGCACTCAAGAAAAAAGTCAAGAAAGCAATTCGCCACAACAGGCGGCGCTTGCTTGTCGTTCCGAGTGCGTCACGAACAAAATTAAAGCCCCCATTTTGATCGACAACCTCGACAATCGTCATAGCTCCCATCAAGAAAAACAGTGTGGTTGAGGTCTCGCCCAGGTCGTTTTCCAGGGCTTGTCCTGCCGCAGCTATCGCATTTCCGGCATCAGGAAAATACAGCCCTGGTGCTACCATTACAAGCGCCCAGCAGGCGACAAACATGAACAGTGCCACGGCTGCCTTGTTCACCTTTGTCACGCTTTCCAGCGCAATGCATCCATACCCTACAACAAATGCTGCTACAATCGCTATCGTCAACATATTAAAGAAAGAGTCAATAGTTATGGTTAAAGGATTGAACTTACCAGTTGCGCTTGCTCGCCCTCAAAGAAAGCGGGTCCAGTGACGGGATGGTAGGCGTACTCGTCACCAAACCGTAGCAGTTGCAGGGCGACAAAATTCTTGTCCTCGGACAAGCAGATGTCCAGCTCGACATTGCCGATGGGCTGTTTCTTGGCGCGGAATGACTTTACCGCAGCAGCAAGACCCTTGTCGTCACTCTCGATGATGCGTTGCAGCTGATCGACGGCATCGGCGTGGTAATTGTTCCTGATTACCTTGACTGGAGACCCGGTGGGGATATAAACAAGTCGCTTCTTCAGGCCGAACAAGGTGGATTTAACACTCAGTTTCTCGTGGACCAATAAGGCATTGGCCATTTGTAAATTATTGAAATTTGCCATGATAAGATTATTACTATTGTGTTATACATTGAGTTGTGTCGCATGGGCATGACCCATACGGAAAATGGCCGTGATTATGTCACGGTTTAAAGAATTGCGGAAAAAATAATCAGTAAAGGATAATGTCTAACACAATAGTCGACAGAGTGTTATTACATAGTAATTAACAACTCTGGATTTGCGCATGGGTGACGTGACCCGTTCGACGATGAATTGTCCCGACAGGGCAAGGGGAGTATAAATGTTGTCGCACAAGCGGTTGACTGAACGGCGCATGATGTTGGTGCGCATCGACGTTGTGCGATACTTGGCAGGTGTTACAAGACGGGAACTCTGTGATGGCACTATTGCCGGTAGTTGGGCGGGGGCGCTCAATATCTGGTAGCCATCATGTGAAAACGGCGAGGGCTCATCATCAGACTTGAGTTCTCCCTGAGCCTGTTCAGGAATGGATGTCGCATCTTGCTGAGCAACAATAATGCTGGTGGCATTCATCAATGCCATCATCATGCACAATGCCCATATCCTGAACCTTGTTCTCATCATGATATAGTGAAAAACTGCGGCAAAAGTACAACGATTAATCAATATATCCCAATCATGGCGCCCTTTTTTCGCAGACAATGATGTTAGAATCCAGGAATGTTCAGCGTTGATAAATCAACAGTTTTATCCCATGACGATGTCGAGAACCATCATCAGCACGAAGCCGATGGCAAAACCGATGGTGCTCAGGTTGGAGTGCCTGCCCGATGATGCCTCGGGAATCAACTCCTCGACCACGACATAGAACATGGCTCCTGCCGCAAAGGCGAGCATGTAGGACAGCACAGGCGTGAGCAGTGATGCCAGCAGCACGACGGCCAGGCCGCCGATGGGCTCCACAGCACCGCTCATGCTGCCAATCAGGAACGAACGCCAGCGGCTATTGCCCTCGGCCCTCATGGGCATCGAGATGATGGCACCCTCGGGGACATTCTGGATGGCGATGCCCAGCGACACGGCGATTGCCGACGCCAGCGATAAGCCCGCAGCGCCCTGTTCGGCTCCCGCGAACACCACGCCCACGGCCATACCCTCGGGCAGGTTGTGGATGGTGACCGCGAGAGCCAGCATGGCGGTGCGGGAGAGACGAGAACGCGGGCCTTCGGGCTTGTCTGTTCCCAGATGCAGGTGCGGCGTCAGTTCGTCAATTGCCAGCAGAAAACCGATGCCCAGCAGGAAACCGACGGCTGCCGGCAGGACCGACCATGGGCCACTGGCCGCTTGCATCGCCATGGCGGGGATGAGCAGCGACCAAACCGAGGCGGCCACCATCACGCCCGATGCAAAGCCGAGCAGCGTCTTCTGGACACGGGACGACATCTCGTCCTTCATGAAGAAGACGAAGGCCGACCCGAGCATGGTTCCCAGCAGAGGGATGAGCAGTCCGATGGCTAATGTCATTGATGTTATGCCTTATTGAACTTTTCCTTGCCTTGCTTGCAACGGGGGCAGCGCCAGTCGTCGGGCAGGTCCTCAAAGGCCACGCCGTCGTGCTCGGCCGGATCATAGACGTAGCCGCAGATCGAGCAGACGTACTTGCCCGAGGCCTCCTGCTTGGAGAAGTCCACCTCGGCAAGAACCGTTGGCACAGGGTTGTCCAGGTCCATCACGCGCTTGGCCTCCAGGTTCTCATAGCCCTGGGGCGAATGGGTCGAGAGATAGACCGTGGGGTGATTGCGGATGAACTCGCGCACGCGATCGAGCGTCTCACGGGCTGCAGGCAGGTCATCGAACACGACCGACAGCTTGTTCTCGTACAGGGCCTCGTCCACATAGGTGATGTCGCCATGAATCATGTAGAACAGGCCGTCCATCTCCACCACGATGATGCTGTTGCCACGCGTGTGGCCCTTGGCCTTGATGAAGTAGATGCCGTCATGGATCTTCTGGCACTCGGGGAAGTTGTAGTAGGGCCCGTCTGTGAAGCTGACGGGGACCAGGTTGTCAAGTCCCTGCAGCTCGGCAGCGTCCAGTTCTTCCTTGTACACATAGACCTTGGCATTGGGGAAACTCTTCAGCTCGCCGCTGTGGTCGCTGTGGCGATGGGTGAGCAGGATCTTGGTCACCTGTTCGGGCTTGTAGCCGAGGTCTGCCAGCGCTTCCATGTAGGTGCAGATGTCCTTGCCGGTAAAGGCGGCCGAGTTCTCGTCGGGCACCTCCTCGGGCGTTCCTGCCGGGAGTCCGGTATCCACGAGAATCACCTCGCTGCCCGTGTCGATCAGGTAGTTCTGCAGACTGCCGCGGTAGCGGATGTTGCGGTCGAACTTCTCCATTCCCTCCTCGCCGCCAAAGGCGAACGGCTGGGAGTAGAAACCGTCTTTACGGAATTTTACAGCTTTGATTTCCATGAGTTCATTAGTTGGTAGTTAACCATTACCTTGCTTACTTGGCAGGCTCCCACTTGCAGCGGACGGGCGACACGATGGCGCCTTCCTTCTTCAACTCGGCAAAAGCCTTGTCCACTTCCTTGCGGTCGGCGCCCAGCGCCTTGGTCACGTCGCCAGCCGAGACGGGCTTTCCAGCCTCGCGCATGGCCTGTAAAACTTGTTCTTTCATTGTCAAATACTTGTTTAGAGATGTGAATATAAATGTTGTTATTTCAATGAATTGATGATGTCGTCCAATTCTGCGGCCAGCTGCTGATAATCCTCGGTCAACAGGGGGCACATGGCCAGGCTCTTGGACATCCCCTCGGGGATGGTGTCATAGGCCTGCTGTTCCAGCGCCTTGCCCTTGTCGGTCAGGCTGACGATTTGCTGGCGCTTGTCCTGCTCGCCGCGCTTGCGGGTGACTATGCCTTGTCTCTCCATGCGCTGGAGCAGGGGAGTGACGGTGTTGGTCTCCAGCAGCAGTCGATGGGCGATGTCGTTGACGGGCTGGCCGTCCTTTTCCCATAGCACCATCAGCACCAGGTACTGCGGATAGGTGATGCCCAGCTGGCTGAGCAGCGGCGTGTAGGCCTGCATGACAAGCCTTGCCGCTGTGTACAGGCGGAAACACACCTGGTTGTCGAGTTTCAACTCCTCACGCATGGCTCTGATTGTTTACAGCATGGCCTCGATGTCCTGTGCGAAGTCCTTGGGCTCGGTGGTGGGAGCGTAGCGCTTGATGGTCCCGCCGTCCCTTGAAATAAGGAACTTGGTGAAGTTCCACAGGATGTCACTGTCCTTCTCGACGCTTGTGCTGATCTTCTTGAGCAGCGCGTGGGTGGCTTTGGCCTTCAGTCCGCTATAGTCCTCGGTGGGGGCCTGCTCCTTGAGGTATTCAAAGATGGGCTCGGCATTGGGGCCGTTCACGTCGGTCTTCTTCATGATCTGGAATGTCACGCCATAGTTCAGCTGGCAGAACTCCTCGATCTGACCGTCGGTGCCGGGATCCTGCTCCTTGAACTGGTTGCAGGGGAAACCGATGATGACCAGCCCGCGGTCTTTATACTTCTGGTTCAGTTCCTCAAGTCCTGCGAACTGGGGCGTGAACCCGCACTTGCTGGCCGTGTTGACGATCAACAGAACCTTGCCTTTAAACTCCGAGAAATCTATCTCCTTACCTCTGCTCGTGAGAGCCTTGAAATCATAAAGGGTTGCCATAATCTTATTTTATATTTCGTTTGATTAATTTCTATCGTTCACGATACAAATATAGTGCCAATATTTCAATCGGCAAGCGATTTATCAAAACTTTAAGACAATTTAACAAAATATCGCACACGATATAACCAGGCGGCCAATGTTCGTGAAGCCGAATCTTGCACAAGGCCGCAAAAGGATTTCAAACAACTGAGAAATCTGAATCATCTGATAGGCATAGGCGTTTAGCCGGGTCATCCGTAAAACCCTGTGTTTGGACTAAAGAAACCGCTAACATCGATGTTTTTCCGGGCACTAATAATTTATTATATACAAAATCAGAATGTCCCTCAGGCTCAAGGTTGAGTTTGAGGGATATTTTTTGACTGACCCGATAAAAGGTGGGGACTATGAGGTCGAAGACCTCGACAATGCCGATGGCTTTGCTGTGGCCTACGACCACGCCCGCAGTCCCTGCCTTTTGCCGCTGAGCCCATTTTTTGACTGGGGGTTCAGAGCAATCAATTTGCTCCTATGAACGGGTTACTGCTTCATCAGGTCCTTGCCGGCGTTCCATGCCTGGCCCACTTTCTCGCCAGTGACATAGTAGCCGTGCTGGAACTGGTCAAAGATGAGGGCATTGATCTTGAGCGGATCAATCTTGCCGCCCTCCGACAGCACCTTCTCCTCGGCAGCCACATTGACGATCTTGCCCACGATGCAGTACATGTGCTCGGTGCTGACCACATCGGCCAGTTCACACTCCATGACCACGGGGAACTCGTCGATGACGGGGGCCTGCACGTGCTGGCTCTTGACGGCGGTGTAACCCGTGCGCTCAAACTTGTCGCTCATCTTGTTACCCGTGGCGATGCCGAAGAAGTCGGCCACGTCCATGTGGTCGCGGTCGGCCAGACTCACGGTAAAAGCCTTTGTCTTCAAGATGTTCTGGGTGGTCTTGTGCGGTTCACTGATGAATAGCGCAATCTTGTCCATGTCACAGATCATGCCCCACGCGGCATTCATCACGTTCACCTTGTTGTCCTCGTCATAGGCGGCAACCATCAGCACCGGCATCGGATACACGGCCGGGATCACTCCTAAATCTCGTTTCATAGTGTGTTCAATGTTAAAGGGTTACTTCTTGATGGTGTCAGAGTTCTGGTTATAGGCCTTGGCGACGCATTTCCACTCGCCGTTCATCTTCATGAGCAGCAGGTAGTCGGTGAAGTCGATGCGACCTCCCCATTTCTCCTCAAGCACGCGCACGACGGCGACACTCTCCTCGATCGAGACGATGTCGATGCGGGCCTTGAAGTCGTCGCCAGCTCCCACGGTGTCCACGTTGTGGTAGAACTGCTCGATGGAGCCGTGCTCCAGTTCGCCGTCCAGATAGCCGAAGAGCACGGCGTCCTGGGTGAACAGTTCCTTGGCATACTTGCTGTTGCCCTCGGCAACGCTTTTGACAAACTTCATCGCAGCCTCTTCGACAGCCGCATACTCAGCAATAGGTGATCTCATAATAATTGTATGTATCTATTAATGGTTAATAAAATTATGATGCAAAATTAGCCGTTATGCATCGATTACACAAGTACCGAAAAATTTTTCATGTACTGAAAATTTTTTCAAGATACCCCAGGATTCAAGGTAAATACCTAACTTTGCGCCATATTCAACAAACTGATTCACGACATGTACAAGAGAAAAATACCCGTTGACCTGAGTTGCCCGTTAAGGCTCACGCTCAGCCTGATAGATTCCAAGTGGAAGTCCTGCATCCTGGACGAACTGCGCTACACCAGCATGCGCCCCAGCGAGTTGCACAAGGCACTGCCCGAGGCCGCGTCCCGTGTCCTGGACCTGCAACTCAAGGAGCTGGTCGATGACGGCCTGGTGACCAAAACCATCTATCCCGAACTGCCGCCGCGCAGCGAGTATGCCATCTCGCCGCTGGGCATGTCGCTCATCCCCATCATCGACGCCATGCTCCAGTGGGGCGAAGACCACCAAGAAATCTTCGAAAAAAAATACGCCGATCAACAGGACTAAAAGCAACAATGACACAGCACCACAGGATGTGGATGCCAAATTAGTCTAATTCGCTTAATTCGCAGGCAAAAAAGTGGACTCAGAAGTTTTTGACGTCGTGCGGTGATACCAATTATTTGTTGTATCTTTGTCGGGATGGAAAATTGAAGAACCTGAACTCTCCGAATAATTACTGACTTTTTAGAAACATATCGACAATGAAGAAGATTCAACTGCTTTTGCTATCGCTGCTGCTGGCCCTGCCCATGAACGGCTATGCCCAGCAGGCCCTCTACGGCGACGTGAACGGCGACAATGAGGTCAATATCGCCGACGTCAACGCCGTAATCGGCGTTATCCTGAACGGCCAACCAATTGTTGATGACCACGACTGGGTGGACTTGGGCCTGCCCAGCGGCACAATATGGGCGACGCGCAACGTGGGTGCCAACTCGCCTGAGGACTACGGCAACTACTTCGCCTGGGGTGAGACGGCTCCCAAGGACTACTATGACTGGAGTACCTACGAGTGGTGCAACGGCAGCTATAACACAATGACGAAGTACTGCAGTGATAGCTATTTAGGCTACAACGGCTTCGTGGATAACAAGACTGAGTTGGATCCGTCCGACGATGCCGCCTATGTGCATTATCTTGGTGGCCGCATGCCATCGCTGAATCAGATTCAGGAGCTGGTTAATTCTTGCACTTGGCAATGGACTCAGCGCAACGGCGTGTACGGCCAATTGGGAACCGGTCCCAACGGTAACACCATTTTCTTGCCCGCCGCCGGCCGCCGCTTGGACGAGTCGCTCGACGGCGCGGGTTCGTGGGGCGGCTATTGGTCGCGCAAGCTCATCCCGGACTACTCCGACAACGCTTACTGCCTGTACTTCCATTCGAGGGACATGGACAGGGGCATCGGCAGTCGCTTCATGGGCTTCGCCATCCGTGCTGTGCGCGTCTCGCAGAATTAGCACCCTTGCCCGTCATGAGGCGCAAGCCCCCGCCATAATATGGATGCAATAACGTCCATTATTACAGGGCGCAACGCCAAGCCACGGCTGGCGCAACTGCATCCCCCTGCGCTACAACTTCTATCAGGGCACACGCCAGATGAAACTGCTGGATTCGCACCAGATCCGCCAAGTCCGTGACGTGTGCATCTTCGAGATCAACGGTATATCCGTTCATCTATAAATTTTGTCGCAATTTTAATGCGATTATTGAGATTAAGTCGTATATTTGCGAAAAATATGGGGGAACGCATGATGAGAGAGTTATTGCTATACATATTCCTATTGCTTGTCTGTAGTGTAAGTGCCGAACAGTTTAAGATCACGGGTAAGGTGGTTGATGAACACAATGAGCCTTTCATTGGCGCGACCGTTTGGATTAAGGATACCAACCGCGGCACTCTCACCGATCTTGATGGCAATTTCAGCATTGAAGTTGAAAAAGGTGCAATCCTTAAGTTTTCATATATAGGATACACTTCTAAGGAAGTAGAGGTCTTGAATGATTCTTCTCTAGTCATTGAATTGGAAGAAGACCCTGATGCGCTTATTAATTTTATTAATTTGGGTAATTGGGGTTACAGCCTCCCTTGGCGCCCCACCGTGTCCTTTAAACCCATCGAGCGTGATTCTTTGAAAACAAACCCCAAAAATCAAAATAATATGATAAATCATTGAGCAGTGTGTTCATACAACTGTGCCGCACATGAGTTGTATGAACATGCTACGCTGGAATGACAATTAATCCTTTGGATAAAAATTGCTTGTATGTGAAAAAACAATCATTTTTGCATTGCGAAACTGACTGAAACGATACAACTATGGCAAGACCGATTAGAGAAACCCCGATTCTGACGGGTGAAGATGCTGAACGCTTTGTTCGGTATATGCATGAGGTTGAGTCCTGATCTCCCGAAGAGCGTGTGGCCCGCCGCAAAGCATTTAAGGAACGGGTTGCTGAAGCCAAAAAACTGATCACTTTCTGTTGGTGAGAGAATGAATGTTATTCCTTTGACCCCAGAAGTTGATGTCTCTGCTTTGATTGCGGTGACAGCAACCTCAACAATTTCCTTCTTGATGATGCTGAGGCGCCGCTGACATTCAACTCGGTTGAAACCATGCCCTCCTATTTTCCTTGGTGTGTGCCAGGACTTCAAGCACGTCGCCGATGAGCTTTGCATGTTCGACAATGTCCCCGAGGGCATCACCTGCTTATGGGGCCTGCCTCCCGCGCAAGCGCACTGGCGCAGTGATCTTGAAGACCGTCTATAACATGCTGATTGGTAGGGAGTGTGGAGCGTGTCCGCCTGGTTCGTTGAGCAACAAGTCAATCAGCCAAGTAACATCGCTGATGGTTACCTGAAAGTCACTATTCACGTCGGCTG
>CAMJZI010000024.1 GCA_946410185.1 uncultured Porphyromonadaceae bacterium | reverse complement strand
AGATTTCCTCTACCAGGTCCTCGAGGGTGACCATGCCGCTGGTGCCGCCGAACTCGTCGAGCACGATAGCCATTGAGCGTTTCTCGCCCATGAGCTGCTGCATCATCTTGCGCGCCAGCAGCGTCTCAGGTGCAAACACGACGGGCTTGAGTCGTTTTTTCCAATCCACATCGGTGACAAACAACTCACTCACCTGGATAAAACCGATGACATCATCGATGCTCTCCTTATAAACCACAATCTTGGACAAGCCTGATCGGGTGAATAGCTTGACCAGGTCGTCGCGGGTGGTGTCGTCGACATCGACAGCCACAATCTCGTTGCGCGGCACCATGCAGTCGCGCAATCTTGTATCGCTGAAGTCTAGGGCGTTTTCAAATATCTTGACCTCGCGTTCCACCGTCTTGTTCTCGTCTTCGCGCTTGTCGATGTTCTCTTGCAGATAGGCGTCGAGCTCGTCGACGGTGAGCTGCCTGACGCGTGTGGTGTCAATCTTGATGCCGAACGCCTTCATCAGTATGGCCGACAACCATTCGGTAAAGCGCGAAATGGGGTAGAGCACACAGTAGATCATGAACAGTGGTATCGAGGCCGTGCGCAACGAGGCGTTGGGGTTAATGCGGAATATGGTCTTGGGGACAAACTCTCCAAAAAGGAGGATAATGAGTGTGGCGATGAGCGTCTGCGCCATCAGCAAGGCTGCCTCGTTATGGAGCCATTGTCCCAGGGGTATGGTCAGCAGCTTGGCCATGGCCATCGAGTAAACGATGTTGGCGATATTGTTGCCAATGAGCAGCGTGGAGATGAACATCTCACGGTTGCTGTAGTAGGTGTTGAGGATGCGGTTGATGATGCCGCCGCGTGCCATCTCAATCTCGGCCCGCACCTTGTTGGACGAGACAAACGCGATTTCCATGCCCGAGAAAAATGCCGAGCACAGTAGCGCGATGAGTGCGATTACCAGCGGTGTTGTGATATTAGGATCCAAAATTCAGTTCGGTTTATTGACAACAATTATAGATTGATTATCGTGGTGATGGCACCACTCGGTCGGGCCTGGGACGTGGCGTGTTGCCGCTGCCTGGATGAGGCATTCGGCTCTCATCGATCGGGAAGATGGCCTCGACCTGCCGCAGCTGGTAGGTGGTTAGGCTCTCATTGGATTCATACCCGTATCCCTCGATGATGCGTCCCTGTTTCTCGATGTGGATAAAGGCGTCGCTGTAAAGTTTGTGGGCGCGTTGGTTCCACAGCAGCTTGTCGGTAAGGACGATGTCGCCCTTCACGTTGGTCATGCGCACATTGCCCACCAGTGTCCACAAGGCCTCCTCCTTATCAAAGTAGGCCGAGTCGCACTTGATCGATGACACCATCTTGAAATTCCCGTCCAGTTCCTCACAGGTAACCCCTTTGGGAAAGGTCCAGTGCGGTCGCTTGGATTCCTCAAACATGTTCCACTCCTTTGCTGTGATGTGGTAACGAGTTTGTCCATCTTCGCTGATGACGGTTTCGACATCGGTGGATGTCATGGTAGGGACCACCTCGGGGTTGGTGGCGTGGCTCACAACAGCGGTGCTGTCATCCTTGCATCCGGTAAAGGCTGCCAGCAAGATGACGAAGACGCAGGCTATGTGCGGCGTTGGTCTCACGATAGGCGGTTAGCGAATACGGCTCTTCCAGAACCACATCTCGTTGAAGTTCACGCCCAGCGTGATGTTGAGGTAGTTCTCTGAAATCAGGGTCACGGGGCTCGTTTCGCGATGGCGCCACTCGATGCCCAGGTTCACTGTGGTCTTGCCGTTGGGGGCCGGAAGCCCGATGCCGATGGCTGCGCCATAGTCCCTCATGTTGTTGCCCGAGTAGTTCATGTAATCGTGGTTATAGAACGCACCCAGGCGGAAGGACATCGCTCCCACATAGGATCCACGCTTGTTGGGCGAATACTGGAGGCCTGCTGCCAGTTTCCAGCGGTCGTCAAACTTCATGGCCTGTGGCTCGAAACCCTCGATGGGTTTATACTTGGCGCTGCTCCACTTTTGATAGGTGTAGTCGGCCTCGATGGTGACCTTGCGGTTCAGGTTATAGCTGATACCGAGTCCAATCGAAGCGGGTTGCTCATAGTTGCCGCTCATCGACGTGTAGCCAATGGTGTCGACCTTGGTGTCCTGGCTGTCAAAAGATGTGGCCCATGCATTGCCGTGGAATGACTTCTTGGGCTGGAATGTCGCACCCAGGGTGAGCTGGTCGCGTCCGTTCTTCAAGGGCAGGCTGTACTGCACACCCAGTTGAGCGTTCCAGTCGCGTATCTTCATGTTGCGGGTGAAGTAACTGGTCGAGGTTGATGTGACCAGTGTGGTGTTGGAAGTGGACCCGAACAGATAAGCGAAGTTCAGACCCACGTTCAGGTTCTTGACGGGTTGATAGCCCACACCCAGGAAAAGCTGGTTGAAGCCTCCGCTGCCGCTGCGGCTCTCGTTACCACCGCCAATGCTGCCGGCATAGGTGTAGCCCACCGAAGAATAAGGCAGCAGGCCGAATGCGGCACCCAGCCCCTTAGCGATTCTGAAGTGTCCGGTGAGGTACTCCAGTCCACCCCCCAGATTATAACCTTCATTGTCGTTCTCCTTGCTCCACAGGTTGGTCAAGCTGATGCCCACGTCCCACAGGAATGTGAGCGAGTCCACGTCGGCATAGGAGGCCGGATTCATCACATTGACGATGCGTCCGCCCCTCATGGCATATCCCACGCCACCCATCGAGCGCTGGATGCCCGACACATTGTCGTTGAGCATTCCATAGCCCATCTTGGAGTAGGGGGTGTTCACGATCTGCGCCCGAGCCGTGCCGCAACCCAGAGCGGCAATAAGCAATAGCGAGAAGATGGTTATTTTTTTAGCGATTTTCATTTGTCTCGTTGTATAAGTAGATGCGGTTGAGGCCTTCAGCCGCCAGATTTTCGTAATAGATGATGTCACCGTCGTTGAGCTGGGAGTGCAGCCACTTGCCGTCACCTCCAGTGACAAAGATCATCAGGTTGGGGTGCGATAGTTTCAGGTCGGCGATATAGCTCTTCACCTCGCCCAGCAGACCCAGCATCACACCGCTGCGAATGGCAGTTGTGGTGTCATAGCCCACCATGGGCGTGTCGCCACTGGGCTCGACAAGGGGTAACAGCCCTGTGTGGTCATGCAGCGACTTGAACCTCAAGTTCAGGCCCGGAGCAATGTTGCCGCCCACAAAGCATCCGCCGGCATTGACCAGGTCGTAGGTGATGGCGGTGCCGGCATCGATGATGAGCACGTCATTGGCATTGTCGAGACGCTGGGCAATCGTCCACGCGCCCACGGCGGTGGCAATGCGGTCCCTGCCCAGTGTTTGGGGTGTATTGTAACCCAGGCGGATGGGCATGGGTGTCTCGTGAGTCAGGTGGAGCACACGGCGGCAGCGTGAGTCGGCAAGCTGCTCGATGCGCTGGCTGGCGGCACTGGATGCCGTGCTGCACACGATGGCGGTGTCGGGTTTGTAAGTGCTAATGAAACGGTCGAGCAGCCGTGAGTCACGGCGCAGAAAACGGTTGGTCGCCACGACTTGCGTGCCGATGAAGTAAGCCACCTTGACCGAGGTGTTACCGTTGTCGATTGTGAGATTGCCTTTCATTAACCCGCAAAATTACTAAAACTTGGTGGATTTCAAAACTTTTTTGTGCCGATGAGGTTATTTTGTGCCTTTCTTTTCTTCACGCTCGATCATCCACGAAGCATATAGCTGCACGACCAGACCTGCCAGCAAGAAGGCGATCCAGTTGTTGGTGCCTTGAAAAACAAACATCATCGACGCGCTGGCACAGTACAGCAGGCCGCTGAAGACAAGGATGCCGTGTAACCGCTTGATGCGTAGCGATGCCCCGCGGTACATGCCGATGAGGCGCCCCAGCAGCACGATAATGGCCCCGCCGGTGAATATCCACCTCATCAACTCCATGTCGGGCTCATGGTTGACCAGCAGCGGTGTGACGGCCATCACGGCCATCATGATAAGTCCCACGATGACCAGGATGTTGGATAAAAGGATTCTCTTTTCGTTTCCCATAGCGTCAGGGTATATCGGTGATGAATACTTCCTCGTTGGTCCGCTTCATGCCATATTTCTCGCGCACGAGGCGTTCCAGCGACTCGTTGTCGGTATTGAGTTCGTTGACCTTGGCATCGTACATGGCCGCCGAGTCCTCGTTGTTCTTGATCTGGCTCTTGAGATCGTTGATTTGGGAACGGTACTTGCTGATGCGCATGTAGTTGTTGTCGCCAAAGAACAGCAACACCACCACAAAGCCGACAAAGATGAGTAGCGGGATGTTGAGCCATCGCGGAATCCACTTGGGACGTTGAATGTTGAAAAGTGCCATATTGAGTTAAGAGTTTTGAGTTAGAGGTTTGGCGTGGGCCATTTCAATCTTTGAGCAGGTTGGGGCGCAGACGGCGGGTGCGTTCCAGCGATTGCTGCATTTTCCACTCGGCAATCTTGGCCTGATGCCCGCTGAGCAGAATCTCGGGCACATGCCAGCCGTTGAACACTTCGGGACGGGTATAAACGGGAGCCTCGATGAGGCCGTCCTGGAAGGAGTCGCTCAGGGCACTCTGCTCGTCGCCGATGGCTCCTGGCAGCAGGCGCACCACGGCATCGGCGATGACGGCTGCGGGGAGTTCGCCGCCGGTGAGCACATAGTCACCGATGGTGATTTCCTTGGTAATGAGGTGCTCCCTGATGCGGTAGTCCACGCCCTTGTAATGTCCGCACAGGATCATGATGTTCTCCTTGAGCGACAGCGCGTTGGCCATGGGCTGGTCGAGCTGCTCGCCATCGGGCGAGGTAAAGATGATCTCGTCATACTGGCGTTGGCTCTTCAGCTCCTCCATGCACCGCCACACGGGTTCGATTTGCATCACCATGCCCGCTTCGCCGCCAAAGGGGTAGTCATCCACCTTGCGGTGCTTGCGCAGGCTCCAGTCCCGCAGGTTGTGCACATGAATCTCGACGAGCCCCTTGTCCTGGGCTCGTTGCAGGATGGATGTGTGCAGTGGCGACTCGAGCGCATCGGGCATTACGGTGAGTATATCTATTCTCATTTTGTTTTGATCTTGAGTTGTAAAATTCTTGTACCTGGTTGATTAGCAATAATGAATGAGTGCTACTCGTCTTGTGCCTTGTCCCAGGGATAGGTGCGGCGCGGGTTGCGCGGGAACCACCCCTTGCGCACGCGCTCCTGCTGCTCTTTCATCTCCTTGATGCCCCAGAAGCACGAGAATGCCCCGACACCCATCAGTGCCGAGAGCAGCACGTTGTTGACCAACATTGAGCCAGCGCACAACACAATGCCCGTGACCAGGAAGAACCACTTGAAGCGTTGTCCATAGTAGTACTCCCCCTTGATGACGATAGGGTGGCAGATGCCGATAATCAAGAACGAGCACAATCCTAGCACAAGTCCTTGCAGATGATATGTCGATAGAAAATCCATCATATTATTTTCCACAATGTATTGCCGCACGCATGAGCCACTGCTGGCCCGCTGGGAAATGTCCCGCAAAGTTATACTTTTTGCACGACATCACTGCATGAAAATATCTTAAAAAATGTGCAATCCGCCATCGGGCTGTAGCAGGCGCAACAATGCTTGGTGGCCGTGTTGAACTGATGAAATGGACATTTTCTTCACTGCAGGGCCTCGAGCAGGAGGCCGAAGAAGACGTAGGCGGCAAACAAAATGAGCGTGAAGACGATGGTGCGTCCCAGGCAGCCCAGGGCGCTCATGCCCTCGGTTTTCTTCTTCTTTTTCTTGGATTTCTTCTTTGCCGTGGGCTTCTTCTTGGGGGTGTCGCTCTCGCCAGTGAGGCCGGTGTAGCGATAGGATGTGGATGCCTGCTTCATGCGGGTACGATGGGGAGGAGGAGTGTCTGAAGGATGGTATTCGGGTGGAGTCTCGGCGTCAAAACTGATTTTTTGCTTCGGGCGCTTGGGTGTGGCTGGCTTGTCGTCGTTACGGCTTGTAAGTCGTGTCTTGGCAATGGGCTGGTGGGCCTGCAACAAGCACTGCGGGCAGACAATCACGCCGTCGTTGGCGATGAGCTGCTCGTTGCTGATGTCCAGTTTTTTCCCGCATTTTGGGCAAGTCCAGCGCATGATAATTGGGGTCTTGAAGTCAGGAATCAGGAGTCAGGGGAGGTTCACTTCTCCCCCTCCTAACTCCTTATTCCAGACTTTTGTCATGGGCAAAAGCCCAAAGATTGATTATCCCTCGTAGTGGATGATGGCCTTGACAACCACGTGCCACTTGCCGTCGATAAATTCGGCTTCGCCGGCACGGTCGGTAATGATGCGGTTGCCGTTGGGAATCTGGATAGCGTTGCCCGAGCAGGCACGAATCAGGTTCTCGGCGGGCATCATCAGGGCAAAGGTGTGAACCTCGGGCTTGTCAATGACCTCAAAGGTGCCATGCTGTCCGTCAAAAGTGGTGAGCACATAGATAGAGTTACCCGGCTCAAAAACATCGCTCACGCGGGTGAAGTCGTCATTCTCATCGGGTTTGCTCATGAACAGATTCATGACTTCGCCCTCGGTTTCTTCAACGGGCTGCACCGTTTCGTCGGCAACCTCATGTTCTGTCTCCTCGTGCTGGATTTCCTCATCGTCAGCAACAGGCTGGGCAACGGGAGCGATGGGCTCGTTGTTGCGGATGGCCTTGCCCGTCAAGCGGATGGAGAGCGCCTTCATCTGCTCGGCTGCGTCGGTCGAGAATTCCTGCAGATTGGCATTGGTGCGGTCGATCTCACGGGCGAAGTTGCGGCGCAACTCCTTGATCTTGCCGCGGTTGCTCAGAGAGTTGAGCAATGCCCACAGGCCCAGCAGAGCGGCGACGATGCTCAGCCACAAGGGCAGGTTGGCGGGGCAGGCGGGCAGGCCGCGAGAAGCGTTGCCGTCCTCGGCGGTAGCTGCTTGGCTCTGGGCCTGTTGCTGGTCGCCTTCGGTGGCCTCTTGTTGCTGGTCATCGACAGGCTGCGCAGGCGCTTCTTGTGCCAGATCGGGATGATCGGTAATGAAGGTGTTGAAGTCGGGCTCAACAAGTTTCCAGATTTGGGGGCTGACGAGCTCCTTCAGGTCGTTGATGCTGCCGCTCTTGCCTTCTTCTTTCTTGAACTCATCGTAGATTTTCTCCCACTTTTGACCCTGGTTGCCATAGACGTCGTTCAGGTCGTCGAGAGTGTAACCCTGGGGGAATCGTTTGAGCATCTCGTCGGAGCGCTTGGCAAAACCCTTGGCATAGGCCGTGTAGTGTGCGCAGCGTGCGATACCCTGCTTCCACAGTGAGCCAGAGAGCGTTTGGTTCTCGGAAATTTGCGCCAGTGCCGAGGTGGCGAGGCAGATGATGGCTGCCATGAATAAAGTTAAGCGTTTCATCATGTTGAAGAGATATTATTTATTGGTTAAACTTGCTGATAACATCGTTGCGCATATTCTTGAGCAGATTATGGCGAATGACACCGATGATGGGGTAGAAGAACGGCACGTCCTCGACCACGTCGGTGGCATTGTAGCGTCCCTTGAGGAACGTGTTGATGCCTGCTGTGAGGTAATTGGCCAGATTGTCGCCGAGCACACTCTCAAACAGGCGCAGCACGTTGTTCTCGATGCCAAACTCGTCCTTAATGGTGGCGTCGCACAGGTCCACAAAGAACTGGTTGAATTCCTTGACCTTTTCCACCAGGCGCTCGCGCACCTCGATAGACTCGACTTGGGCCATTGTCAGGTCGTCCTCGCCCAGCATCGAGCAGCAGTAGCGCATGCGTTTCACGCTGGTGGCGTTATAGCGGGCGACATCGGCCTGCCCCTCCAGACGGCGGTTCTCGAGTTTGATGCCGCCGCGGCAGGTAATCTGCTTGGGCGACTTGATCTCTTGCTTGATTTCAAAAATCTCGTTGTACTGCTGGCCATAGACGCGTTCGATAATGATCTGGGTGAGCATGTTGATGCGGCTCTGCGACCCCAGGATGTTCAATATCTTGCTGCCAGTGCCCGAGAAGTAGATCTGTTTGGGCATTTCATAGGAGCGCTGCTTCATGGCCTGGGCGATGTAGTAGATGATTGCCGAGTAGAAGTACATGAAGATGAGGCGTCGCTGGCTGTCGTTGCGCAGCAGGGCATTGTAGCTGTACAGGTTGCGGTCAATCTCGCGCAGGGTGCGCAGCTCCTCGACATTCTCGATCGAGAACAGGAAGGCGTTGATATCCTCGCTGCGCTTCTGGGCCATGATGTCGGCAAGAATGCTGCTCAGGTAGGCAATGTGGTTGCCCTTGTCGTTGTCGATGAGCTGCTTGAAGTATCGGGTGTAGTGCTGCAGCAGCGGATTGTTGTCGGCATCCTTGTCGGTAAAGCCGTCGCCAAAGATGGCGTTGCCGGCAAACCTGAACGACGAGATGGCAACGGGCTCGCTGCTCATGCGGTCGGCTGTGGGCTGGTAGATGACCGTGTCGCAGGTGCCACCGCCAATGTCGATCGACACATAGCTGCTGCCTGCCACCTCGGCACCGCTGTAGTAGTAGGCGGGAGCGAGGCTCTCGGGATAGGAGCGCAGGTGGTCGCTGTCGGCACCGATGTAGGTGTTGAACAGTTCGGTCCAGGTGCGTTCCAGCATGTCACGGTCGGCACCGCCCATGCTCACGGGATAGAAATAGACGATCTCGGTGCGCCTCAGGTCGGCGTTTTCGAGCAGGGCCTTGGCCTTGATGAGCAGTGTGAGCTCGCGCAGGAATGACTTGGCCAGTTCGGTGTCGCCTTTCCATTTCAGGTTGGTCGTCACCTCGTAGCCGTGGAAGTAGCGACGTTCATACAGGAAGGGGATGTTCACGTCGCTGAACAGGTCGCTGCCCACGCCACTGTTCTCGTTACGGGCCAGGGTGGAGCGCAGGGGGAAACCATACACGTTGTCAATCTCACGCGGCACAAATTCCACACGCTGCACCTGCTCGGCATACTCCAGCGAGTGTGGCTTGTGCAACGAGGCGACAAGCACTTGCTGCGAACCGTATTCAAAGGTGAACGGCCTCGATGGCTGGCCGCGTTCGGCCCACTCGACATGGGTGTTGGTTGTGCCAAAGTCCACGGCAAAGATCAACTCCTTGGCGTTAGGCATATAGGGTTTCCAGGTGGGGATGATCACGCCACCCGAGCGTCCCAGGTGGTTTTTCACGCTGGCCTCGATGTAGTCAAACGAGCCGTCAACGTCGTAGTAGGTGGTGCTATAGCCCGAGTGAGAACGAATGGCGTCACGCACATTCAAGCCATCGGTCTTGATGCCGTTCTTGTAGAAGCGCAGTGTGGCCCCGCCGTTCTCGATCATGGTGAACAGCTCTACGGTATAGTCATCGTTGGCATCGGTCTTGACAAAGGGGAATATCGAGGTGGACAGCGTTGCTCCCACGACACGGCCCGTGCCGCGTCGCTCGTCAAAGGTCCACGTGTGGTCGTTGATGGGGAAATATTTGCGCGACAACTCAATATAGCGATTGTCGCCCTTCTTGACGCGGATGCGCAGGGTCACCATCACGCTGCCGTCGGCAAATTCCTCGATGTCCATCACGTGGCGCCCTGCAATGGTACCCTTGATGTAATCGGTGTCAAAGTAGGTGAACAGCAACGGCTTCAAGGGCAGCAGGTAGCCGCAGGTGGGCTGTGGTGTGCGTGGCTTGAGGTTGCCGTCAAAGAAGTGGTCGGTGTCTATCACGCAACCGCTATCGAGCCTCACGAGTGTGTCGGTGAGGAAGTCGTCGGTGGTGACAAACGGGTATTGTATCGAGGTGTCGGGCAGTTTGCGGTCGTTCAGGGGTGCCGAGTCGGCATACACCTGGGTAGCACTGTCCCACTCCTTGTCGATATAGCGGAAGTGTTCCACACTGCCGTTAAAGCCGTTGACGAGCACCAGCGGCAGTTCTTTCTTTTCCTGAAGCAGGGTGGGGGTGATGACAAAATCGCTCTCGCTGGCTGCTGTGCGTATGTCCATCACGCGCTTGTGGTAGAATCTCGCTCCCAGCACGCTCACGTCGATGCCGCCGCCAAATGGGTCATAGGTGTGCTCCAGCTGCTCGAGCACGGTGCTGGCGCGGCCCTCGTCCAGAGCGTCGAGGTTGGGTATCACCGTGGTGATGCGGTTGTACAGTTCGGGGCGGTTCTTGCGCAGCGGCTCCAGGTTCTTCTGCATGTAGGCATACACTTCGCCACAGTGCACTCGCAGTGTGGGGTAGGCATTCATCAGCAGGTACATGTAGAAGACGAAGTCGTCGTCGCGCTGCCACAGGTGGCGTGTCTCTCCAAACAGGCTCACGCCCTGCTCCACCTTGATGGCGTCGATGGTGCCCAGGGCGGGAGCGGCCATCACGACCGACGCTGGCGACGTGCCTCCCAGCACTTGGCGGTCCCACATGAGGATATACCAGTCCTTAAGCAAATCAAAATTATAAACTTTGTCGCTACGCAG
The DNA here is from genome assembly GCA_946410185.1 of uncultured Porphyromonadaceae bacterium. GTDB lineage: Bacteria > Bacteroidota > Bacteroidia > Bacteroidales > Muribaculaceae > Sodaliphilus. The sequence continues at coordinate 15,469 of CAMJZI010000024.1, read as the reverse complement.
GAACAAGTCGAGCGTCTCTCCGTACAACCGGTGCTGGGGGTTGGCTTTGAGCTGCTCCAGGCATTCCTCTCGGTTCCAGCGGATGATGCGCAGGTAGTCCTTGTGATTCTCGTAGTCAAAGAACAGCTGTGCCACGTCAAGGGCGTTAGACACCAGGCGCTCGTTCATGCGGGCTCCGCGCAGGCGCTCATTGGCTAGCTGCTTGAAGGCGTTTTTCACCAGATCGAGCTGGGCCAGAGGGCTTGGAATGGCGGTGCGTGGATTCTCGCTCAAGCCGCCATCGGGATCCTTGATGCGCGCGATGTCGTCATCGCTGTAGGGGGCATGGGCAATCCAGTCCTCCTCGCCGTTTTTGGTCGTGTTGTTGCTGTATGATAATATCTCGCTCATTTTAGTCTAATTTTTTTCTCTTGCTAAATGCCCCACGCTAAGGCGTCAGTTGATGTTCTCGAAGCGCTCGGTGAACACGTTGTGGGCCGCTTTGTTAAACAGGTCAAGCAGCTTGTATTCCACCGAGTGGTCACCATAGCTGGGATTGTTCTTGCTCAGCTTGTTCATCTCGGCCTTGAGCACGTCGTTATCCACCTTGTAGTGTCCCAGCAGACGCTTTTTCACGCTCACGCCTTCGATGGCGTGTGCCATGTCGATCTCGCCAGGCTTGAAAAATGCCACGCTGCGCATGTTGTCGTTCATCTCGGTGAGCCACTGTGCATAACCCTCCATGAAGTGATCTACCAGTGTGCGGTAGAACTGCGAGGCGAGAAAGTCACTCTTGATCTTGGGAGTGTCCTCGGTAAATCCCTGGCCGATGATGTCCTTGAAACCAGTGGTAAGGAAGAGAAACAACAGGTGGAATTTGCTCATGGGCTCATAGATGAGCTGGCGGGTTCGATGGCCCAGTGACAGGAAATTCAGGCTCAGGTCGTCCTTGGCGAGGGCGTACTCATAGGCCGTGGTGGGCAATGGATATCCGTCGGGGTCGGTGAGCTTATTGTCGGGCACACCGGCAAAGTCGATTGGAGCCATGGCGCCAATCAGTTCTATGAGGTGTGCGTTATTGCGCTGGCCGTGTTCGCCCGGGTCATACAGGTAGGGCTTGCTGCGCACCTGGTCGCCCAGATAGTAGATGCTGTTCACATTGCTGTCGTTGGCACCGGTGAGCGTGTTCTTGTAATAATACAGGGCACTCTGGGTCTTGACGATGAAATCGCTGGTGGCGATGCGCTGGTCATGCTTGTTGCCCTCAAGGGTAAAGTAGGGGAGCACGGTCAGGCCTCCGATGGGAGCGCGGCTCAAGGCGTCACGGTTCTCGATGCCCTCCAGATTGGCTGCCTGGCGGATGTTCTTGACCATGATGGGGAATCCGGCTGCACCGGTGCCGCCAAAGATGGAACTGATGAAGAAAATGCGGTCGCCCTGGCGGAAGATGTTGCTAAAGGCCTTGAACTCGTTACTGTCCTTGATCTCGTTGAGCGCCACGCTGCCGATGTTGGGACTGCCCACAAAGCCGATGTTCATCTTGTTCTCCAGCTGGTAGCCCGCAAACAGCAGCGACGTCAGCGCCTGGTTGGCCTCGTTCATCGTGTCATAGCCGATGAACTCGCGGAACTTGGCATTCTCGACGGCACCCAGGTTGAAGATGAACGTGTCGCCCAGCGTCACGCTGGTGTTGCTCATGATTTCGCGCAGGGTCACGATGCGGTTGGCAAAGAAACCCTCGGCATTGGGCTCGTTGCCATAGAGCTTGCGCCTGATGTCGCGGTAGTCGTTGAGCAACGCCTCGGTGCGCTTCAGGTCCTCGTTGGCCTTGTGCGGGTCGATGATGACAGGCACTATCTCCAGATCCTTGACGGGCTTGCCATTCTCGTCGAGAGGGCGAACACCTGCTGCCGAGAGCATCAGTAATGACTTTAACACCCTGGATCCGGTTCCTCCGATAGCAAAAAGGAATAGTCTCATATATTGAGTTGTAAGTTTTGAGTTTAAAGTATTAAGTAGTATGGTTACTATCGTGTCCCATCACTGCGGCAGCGGCGTGTGACGGCAGTTGCTGCTCCACCAGCGCATCGAGTAGGAGGCCACGACATAGAGCAGGGCGGCAAACAGCACCGTCTGCATCTCGAACTGGATGGACTCACCCACATACATCAGGCCGTTGTTGGCAAACACAGTATCGTTATAGATATAGCACACCACGGGAGCCAGCACGGCGACAACGCCCAGTACTGCCAGCCAGTGGTACCAGCGGTCGAACTTCACCGAGTTGATGGCATAATAATAGATGGCAGCCCCTCCCCACGCCACGGCGATGGTGATGGCAGCGATGACGGGATACATGTTCAGGTTGTACATCTTGTCGTTAAACCCCTGGTTAAAGAACAGTTGCTCGTAGATGTTGAACCCGTCGGTACAGCTCAAGATAAAGAACAAGAGCGTGATGCCGATGCCAATCATCAGATAAACAATGTGTTTCATATATATTTGTCTTAAATATTAGTCTGTAATTTGTCTTCAGTTATTATTGCAATTCAATCACGAGATCAAACAGGTAATTGCCGCCCTTCATGGCATCGAACATGCCGCCCAGCAGCTGTTCCAGCCCCAGGGTAGTCGTTGCAAACGAGCCGCCGGCGCTGGTGTCGCTGGCACTTGACGACTGGCGCACCCAATCGGGCAGTTCGTTACGCAGTGCGATGTGCACCTCGTCGCGGGGGCTCTTCAGGTCGCCCACCAGAGTCAGGATGTGGGTCATGCCGTCCAGGTACTCCTTGTTGTTGGCGGTGAACATGCTCTGGTCAATGGGCTGGATGGTCAAGGTGTAGCCGTCGATGCTCTTCACCTCATAGTTGGCCGCATTGGTCAGCAGGGCATCGTCCTTGAGCAGGCTACCCAGGTTGGCAGCCATCGAGAAACACAATTTTCCAGTCTGGCGGTCTCCTTCGCACCTTGCCAAAACAATGCCGTCGCCGTGTTTCACTCGAAAGCGGCCCGCATTGTCCTTCCACTCGGGCAGCACACGGCACTCGACCTGGGCAGTGCCCTGGTTGAAACGGTAACTGTTCCTCACGGCGGGGGCATCAAGCACGCCGCTGTAGCGCTTGTCGGTGGCCAGCTGGTCCATCACGTCGCTGTCGGCGATGATGACCAGGTAGAACGGCCGCTTGCCGCTGTATTCAAACGGTACCCCGTTATAGGGATAATACTTGCCGCTGTAGTCGCCCATGAACTGCTGCACCACCACGCTCTTGCCCTTGTAGCGGGCAAACACACGGGTGGCCAGACTGTTCTCCTCGTTGAAAATCTTGTCCAGGCTCACGCCGCGGGTGTCCTGGGGCGAGTAGATGAGGTCGCTCACCAGCACGCTCACGTTGCCGGGCCGCTGGGCCTCGAGAATCTTGTTGAAAATCAGCTGGAAGTCGGTGTAGCTGGCATCGCCTGTGCCAGCGGTGCTCTGATAGATGTCGCGGTCCTTGAGGAACTCATCCACCGTGTGCTGGTAGGGATAGATGCCGTCGTTCACGATGTTGATATCCACCTTGCTGCCGGCAGGGAAATGATTGATGAGGTCGTTGACGGCCTTCTTCAACTGGCCGCCACCACCCCGTTGGTCATAGGGGACCATGGAGCCGCTGCGCTCAAAATAGACCGTTAATGACAGGTCGTCCACGCCACCATAGGGGCGCGTGTTCCAGTGCATGGGCGGCCGCAGTTGCGACCCGATTTGATCGATAAAATCGGCCATCTTCTTGTGGTCCACTCGGCCCTCGGGAGTCAGCAGGTCGCTATATTTGCCAGGATTGCTGGTCACCAGCGAGCACAACGAGTCATAGGCGGCACGGGTGGTGTCGCCGCTCACCAGCACGCTGCGCACGGCTTTTTCAAGTTTGCCATGTCCGCCGCAGCCCGTCACACCCATCAGCAGCAGGCTGCACACGGCCAACAAAGCGGCTAATCGTTTCATGTCCTTTATCATATTCTTTTTCTTTTCAATCAACCTTAGGTCAATAAGGGGGAACGCTACCCCGTAATTTAGGCAAAATTAGTGCCTTTTGACCCATTCGGCATGAATTCAGGTGTTAAAAAGTGTTAGATTCCTGTTTTTGACAATGATGGTCATGCAAACCCTCATGACAAAAGGCGGTTTCTCGCGCCATAACTCGATATTTACAGAGTCACAACGCGAGAAATCCGCCTTTGAGTGATGACAGCCGCATCAGGCTGCTCTTGAATCATGGGCTTAGCCAAAACCTTCAACCGCTAGTGGCCTGTTGGCCATGCTATCGCATGTTTCAGCACGATACCGGCCAGGAGGGTCATAATGGCTATGGCCACTGCGGTCGCTGTTGCTACAAATGCTTGCTGTTCCATAACGTTGAATGTTGAGATGTTTATTTGTCGAGATAGTCTTGATAGAGTTGCTGCAGTTCGGCGGGGGTGATGCCCACGGCCTTGAGCTGCCCCAGGAAGTAGTCCATTTCGCCTTGCATCAGCTGGTTGCGGCGCGAGGTCACAATCTTCTCCTTGGCATCGGGATCGACAAAGTAGCCCAGTCCGCGCTTGGTGTAGATGACCCCGCTCTGCTGCAGGTGGTCATAGGTGCGCGCCACGGTGTTGGCGTTGACCTCGATCTCGGCGGCGAGTTCCCGCACGCTCGGCACCTTGCCATCGGGTATCAGTGCCCCTGAGAGGATCTGGTCGCCGATGCGGTCTGCAATCTGCAGATATATCGCTTTATTATCCTTGAAATTCATTGTAGTCAAATTTTGGTTACGGTTATTATTTCCACCACTTGAGCGAAATGACATCTTTGCGCTTGAACAGGTACCACGACAGGCCAAAGTACAGCACAATCTGAATGATGACAAAGATGATTGTTGATGTTGTGAAATAACCTCCGGTCATGTAATCGTAGAACCATTTTGCAAAGGCAGCAGTGTCGTCGATGAGGGCAAAGAACGGAAGTGCTATCAGGAACAGTGAAATCTCGATGGCATATACGGCAGCAAATGTCTTGAGCAGAGATAGACGGGGCCAGATGACGCTGCCAAGCAGGTACAAGCCGGCATTGGCAATCAGTCCGACAATCACCATTGTGTCAAAAGCCTTCAAGCCGAGCTCTGGTTCGTCATAGATTGATGCCACATCCGACAGACAGGTCAGGAAGTTGATGGGACCATGCACCGCGAAGTTTTCACCCTTGAAGAACCACAAGACGGCAATGCGGGTGAGGTCGGCCAACTGGGCGCAAGCGAAATAGGCAATGAAGATGCCCACCACATAAATAAGGATATTCACCACGAACTTCTCAAAGGTTGATGACGGAGATGTGAGATAGCTGGCGCGGCTGGTCTTGGTCTTCAGGCCGATAAAGGCCATCGATGCTGAGACACAAACGACAAGCGTCAATATCATGCCGACAACAATCTGCGGTGCTTTTACATCCAACATCTCCTGCATGCTCAAAGGGTTGTGGCCAATCAAGTTGCCCATAATCATCATCAGCGTGAGAAGGCCGTAGATACAGATGACAGTGAACAGGATACCGCGCTTGTTTTCAACTAACTCCTTGCGCAGCGTGGCCGTGAAACGGTTCCAGTCGAATGTTTGATTAACTGAGGTATTCATAGTGGTGTTCATTTTTGGGTGGTGAATAATTGATTAATAGCCTCGGGGTTCTGGAGGGTGGCGTTGAAAAGCATCTCCAGGTCAACCTTGGTCTCCTCGCCGTCGTGGGCGGGGACGGCACCGAGCGGGCCGTAGGGGCTCTGCAGTACGAAGATGGGTTGGTCGCCCTCGCGCAACGGGCGGAAGGCCAGACGGCTGGTCACATCGGCCATGCCGGTATTGAGCAGCACGCGACTCTGGTCGATGATGGTCACGTGATCGAGGATGTCGCTGATGTCGCGCACCTGGTGAGTCGAGATGAGCATCATCTTGTCATCACTCATGCAGGTGGTGACGAGTTTGCGGAACTGGCTCTTGCTGGGAATGTCAAGGCCGTTGGTCGGCTCGTCCATGATGAGCACCCGGGTGTTGGTGGCAAAGGCAAAGGCCATGAACACTTTCTTCCTTTGGCCCATCGACAGGGCATGCAGCTTCACATGCAGGTCACCGCCCATCTCAAAGATGTCCAGGTAACGCTGCATGTCCTCCATGCTGAAGCGGGGATAGAAGGGTGCGTTGATGCTCACATACTTCTTGAGTGTGAGGCGAGGCAGGTCAAACTCCTCGGGGACCAGGAAAAGGTCGCTCATTGTCTTGGGAAGACGCTTGCGGACGTTTTCACCGTCCATCAGCACCTCGCCACTGGCGGGAGTGAGCAGACCTGTCATCAAGTAGATGAGCGTGGACTTGCCGGCTCCGTTCTTTCCTAGCAGACCGTAAACATTGCCAGCATTCAATTCAAGCGAGAAATCGTGAAAAAGATCTCCGTAGCGCTTGTTGTAACTGAAGGTTAGATTGCTGATTGTAAACATAATAGATAGATATTTAAAGTGGTTAATAATTAACTTATCTAGTGTACTACTTAACTAGTACACTGCAAAGGTAAAACAATAGTTTTGAATCCTCCAAATGATTTAACATTCTTTAAGATTTTTCCCTGTACAATAGAAACGATTCGGCGAAAAAATCTCACGCTACTCAGCTTGGAGAAACAACTGATTAGTCTGATATATCTGATGGCATCCGCCAGCCAGTGTCAAGTTAAGCCTCGAAGAGGCTCATGACTTTCGGACAGCACATTATGCGAGCCCCTTGCGAGCAAAAAGTATTCCTTAGCGGCTTATCGTGGGATTCGGTTTCAGGAACATTGGCTGAATCGTTATGTACAATAGAAAAGATTGGCTTCACCCGGGCAATACAGGGTGGAGCCAATCAATATATAAGATATGAGTCTACTGCAATCAGTCGCTGACCAGCAACATATCAATGAGTGTGCTCACATCGGCGATGGTCACGTCGTTATCGCCGTTCACGTTGGCAGCCTCCAGATCAATCTCTGAGGCATCACCACCGAGCAGATAATCGATAAGAGCGCTCACATCGGCAATGCTCACTGTGCCGTCCTTGTTCACGTCGCCAATGATGTAGCTGCTGCCTCCGCCGGCCTCTTTGCTGAAGTACATGTCCTTCACCTCGGCCAGGGCGATGGTCGCTGTGCCATCGACGTTGGTAACGGTCACGTTAGTGTTATCATAGGTGAGCTTGAGACCCTCTACCGAATAGGTCACGGTCGAGCCGTTGGTCTTGGTGAACTTCAGGTAGCTATAGGTCTCGGCATTGGCCATGATAGCCACTAGCGCGATAAGCATCGTTATAATCGTCTTTTTCATATTCTTGAATCTTTTTAATAATGATGTCATTGTTTATAACTACTTGAGGAATTACCAGGGACCCCAGCCACCGCCACCTGAATAGGTCGAGAGGCTCACTTGTGAACCGCCGGTTGCATTGGTAGCGCCCTTATTGTTCCAGAATTTGGTGCCGCTTGCCGTCACTCCACTATAGAGCTTAGGAGTGGAAGGTGCAGTGACAACGATGGTCTTGCTCGAGGACCCGCCACCGCCAGGGTAGCCGCCGGGGCCGCCGCCCTGGCTGGAGAAGGTCGGTGTGTAGGCTGCAAAGGCTACATTGCTGCCGCTATACAGAGCATACCAGGTGTTGGCGCTTGCAGTACCTTGATAGCACGTCTGGCTGATGCTGGCTCCGCTCTCGATGGCACCCATGTTGCCGCCGACGGCCATCAGGTTGGTACCGTTCTGGATGTAAACCGTGTAGCCGCCCTCGCTGTTGGCGTCGAGGCCTTCCTCGCTACCGCAGCAGAAGACGTAACCGCCGCTCAGGTACATGTTGCCGTTAGAGTCGATGGCGTCGTTGCCCGTAGCCACGGCATAGACGTAACCGCCCTTGAGGTACATGTGCGAAGCACTGTTCAAGGCGTCGTCATAGCTGGTCACCTCGATGTAGCCGCCGTTGATGGTCATGATCTTCTTGGACTCGATACCCTCGGCGCCTTCGCCGCCCGTAGCGCTCACGGTGATGGTACCGCCGTTGATGGTGATGTTGCCATCCACCTTGATACCCTTGGGCGAGGAGCGCAGGTCGCTGCTCGACGAGCCACCGCCGCCGGGCCAACCACCGCTGCTGCTCTGGCCGTAGCGGCTACCAGTGGTGCTCACCTTGATGTCACAGTCGTTGATGACGAGATCGCCATCGATGCTTATGCCCTTGCCGCCACTACCGGTGGCCTTCAGGTCGAAGGTACCGCCGTCGATGGTCACGTTTCCGTCGCACTTGATGCCGGCGCAAGCGCTTGCCTCATTGTTGACGGTAACGCCGCCGCCGCTCACGGTACCGCTGATGTTACCGCCCGTGATGTGCATGTTGCCCTCGCTCTTGAGTGCCTTGCTGGCATCACCGTTGATGTTGTAGGTGATGGTGCCGCCGGTGATCTCCATGTCATAGTCGCTCTTGATACCGTGGTCATAGGTGTTGAGCGTCAACGTGCCGTCACTCACGAGGACGGTGCCCTCGCTGTGGATGCCCTCGGCCTCGTCCTTGACGGTGGTGCACTTCATGCTCGCTCCGTTCAGGATAAAGGCATAGTCGGCCTTGGCGCACTTCACGCTGCTGGTGTCGACGGTGCTGTAAGCCCAGTCGCCGCCCGAGCAGTTGATGTCGATGGTGCCGGCAGTGGCGGTCATCGTGCTGTCGCACTTCATGCCGCGTGCGCCGTTGCCGGTCATGTTGATGTTCACGATGGCTTCAGCACCGTTGATGGTGAGGTTGCGGTCGGTGCCGATGCCAGTGGCTTCCTTGATCTTGCTCTTGTCAGCGTCCCAGACGGGAATGCCCGTGTGCTTGAGCGTCAAGGTACCGCCCTGGATGTCCACGTTACCCTCGGCCTTGATGCACTTGGTGCCGGCAGCGCTGCCGTTGATGGTAAGCGTTCCGCCCTTGATGAGCACGTGTCCATCTTCCTCAGGATTGGCAGTGTCCTCGGCATCGACCTGGATGCCATCGTCGCCGCAGCTCTGGATGTTGATGGTACCGCCGTTCATCTGGAAGTACTGCGTCACGTTGATAGCGTCGGCCACAGCGCTGGTGATGGTGATGGTGCCCACGGTCTTCTTCACCTCCATGTACTCGTTGCAAGCCAACGCATGCTTCTTGTTACCCGTGATGGTCAGTGAACCACCCTTGGCAAACTCGGCATGGCCCTTCACCAGGAAGGCGGCCTTCTTGGTGTTGCTGGCACCGTCGGCCAACGTGTTGGTCGTGCCGTCGGCCAGTTGTACGGCAATGCGCTTGCTGTTCTGGATGTTGATGGCTGCACTGTCGGGGTTAACCAGGTTAACGCCGTTCAAGACGAGCGTCATCTTGTAGGCACCCGCGTGGTAGAAGCAGCCGCTGCTGCTGCTGGAACCCTGCAAGGTGTAAGTGTACTCGGTGGCGACACTGGCATCCTGCATGACGGCCACGCGCGCACCGGTCACCTGGGCGGTGATGTGGTTAGCGATATTACCTGCCACATACACGTCGGCCACAGTGTTGTTGTACTTGACGAGGACATTGTCGTCGGCAAACGTCTCGCTGGCGACGGTCACGCTGTCCACATCGGCTAGGGTGAACCCCTTTTCGAGCACGGTGAGCAGGCTGGCCGTGCTATACGGCATCGTGCCCACCGATTCGGTGTTATAGGCCCAGTGCACATGACCCGTGTGAATCCACATGGTCTGCTGTGCGTAGCCCAAAACACCTGCCATAGCAACTAATGCTGCTAGAAGAAAACGTTTTCTCATAAATCTAAACTTTAGTTGTGTTTTGATGCGATTAAAACATGATTATCTGTCGCAAAACTATTCAATAATGTGATAAAAAGCAAGATTAAGCTGGCAGTTTTCAACCAACTCCACAATAAAATCAATAAATGGGAGAAAAAATTGCGCTATCCTACATGCTGTCGAGGTGGGTAATGGTGCGCAAGATGCTCAGGGCCGATGAAACGCTGGTCACATCGGAAATGATGATGCTGCGGCGACCGTTTTTCTGGCTCAGGTTGCACCGCTTGGGATTCTGCTGCAGGTAATTGAGCAATCGCCCAAAGGCGGGTGACTGGTAATAGGCTACATTCTCCTCGCCCACCATAAACAGGTGCATCCTCGTCTGACGAATAACCAGTTTCTCGATACCCAGTTGTCGCGCGGTGCGGCGCAGGGGCACGATGCGGATGAGTTCGGCAGCCATGTCGGGAATCTTGCCAAAGCGGTCCACCATGCGTTCCTCAAATGCCTCTACCTGGTCGTCGGTCTCCATGTTGTCCAACTCGCGGTACAGGGTGATGCGTTCGTTCTCCTGCGGCACATAGCTGGCAGGGAACATCAGTTCCAGGTCGGTGTCCACGACGCAGTCGGTGACAAACTCGGTGCCTTCCTGCTTGTCATCGTAGTCGCCGACTTTGTCGGCGAACACAGATGAGAACTCCTCGGTCCTCAGTTCGGTCACGGCCTCCTTGAGCACGCGCTGGTAGGTCTCGTAGCCCAGGTCGGCAATGAAGCCGCTCTGCTCTGCTCCCAGCAGGTTGCCAGCACCGCGAATGTCCAGATCCTGCATGGCAATCTGGATGCCCGAACCCAGGTCGCTGAAGCTCTCGATGGCCTGGAGGCGCCGACGGGCATCGCTGGCCAGAGGTTTGCCTGGTGGCACGAGCAGGTAGCAGAAGGCCTTGCGGCTGCTACGGCCCACACGGCCCCGCAACTGATGCAAATCGCTCAAGCCATAGCGGTCGGCATTGTTGATGATGATGGTGTTGACATTGGGCATGTCGATACCGTTCTCGATAATCGTGGTCGAGAGCAGTACGTCATAATCATGGTTGCCAAAGTCGATGATTACCTGTTCAAGCCGTTCGGGCGGCATCTGCCCGTGACCGACGACCACGCGGGCATCGGGGACGACGCGGCGGATCATATTCTCCAATTGCTCCAGCTGCTCGATGCGGTGGTTGACAAAGAAGACCTGTCCGTTGCGCGACAGCTCAAAGTTGATAGCCTCGGCCACGATGTCGTCGTTGAGTGTGCCTACTGTGGTCAGGATGGGGTAGCGGTTGGCTGGTGGCGTGGTCAGGGTGCTCAGGTCGCGGGCTCCCATGAGCGAGAACTGCAGGGTGCGCGGGATGGGTGTGGCGCTCATCGTCAGGGTGTCGACGTTGAGTTTCATCTGCTTGAGCTTGTCCTTGACGGCGACACCAAACTTCTGCTCCTCGTCCACGACCAGCAGACCCAAGTCGTGAAACTGCACGGACTTGCCGATGAGTTTGTGGGTGCCTATCAGGATGTCGATTTTGCCTTCTTTGAGGTCGGCAAGAATCTGCTTGACCTCCTTGGGCTTGCGCGCGCGGCTCAGGTAATCGACCCTGACGGGGAAATCGTGCAACCGCTCGCTAAAGGTGCGGTAGTGCTGAAAGGCCAGCACCGTGGTAGGCACCAGCACGGCGGTCTGTTTGCCATCGGTCGCGGCCTTGAAGGCAGCGCGCACGGCAATTTCGGTCTTGCCGAATCCCACGTCACCACAGATGAGGCGGTCCATCGGCTTTGTGCTTTCCATGTCGGCCTTGACGGCTTGGGTAGCCGTCAGTTGGTCGGGAGTGTCCTCATAGATGAACGAGGCTTCCAACTCCTGCTGCAGGTAGCCGTCGGGGGTGTAGGCAAAGCCCTGCTGCTCGCGGCGGGCTGCATACAGGCGGATGAGTTCGCGCGCGATGTCCTTGAGGCGGCTCTTGGTGCGTGATTTGATCTTGGCCCATGCGTTACTGCCCAGGCGGTTCAGCCTGGGAGCCTCGCCCTCCTTGCTGCGGTACTTAGAGAGCTTGTGCAGCGAGTGGATGGACACATAGGCCTCGTCGCCGTTCAGGTAGGTGAGTTTAATCATCTCCTGGGGCGTGCCGTTCATCGACGTGCGTATCAAGCCCCCGAATCGTCCCACACCCAGGTCCTCATGGACGATAAAGTCGCCCTTCTCGATCTGGTTGAGTTCCTTGAGCGACAAGGCCAGTTTGCCCGAGCGGGCACGGTCGCTCTTGAGGTTGTACTTGTGGAAACGGTCAAAAATCTGGTGGTCGGTAAAGACACACAACTTGAGGTCCTCGTCAACAAAGCCCTCGTGCACAGTGCGCAGCACCGGCTCAAAGCGGATGTCATCGCCTCGGTCCTCAAATATGTTGTGCAATCGCTCGATCTGCTTGGCACTGTCGGTGAGGATGAGCAATTTGTAGCCCTTGGCCAGGAAATCGGTGAACGACTGTCCGATGAGGTCAAAGTTCTTATGGTAGATGCCCTGGGGCTTGCAATGCAACGACAGACGCTTGACGCCTTTCTCGGCTTGTGCCTCGCCGTTGATAATGGCGATGCGGCGCAAAGCATGCAAGCGCTGGACAAACAAGTCGGCATCGACCACCTTGGCGGTGGCCTGGGTGTCACCCTCGTCGGCGATGAGTGCACTGACCGACATGCCCTCCTGGGCAATCTCGCGGATGCGTGACGTCAGCCAGTGCTCGCTGCGGCACAGCAAGATGGTGTCGTCGCCCACATAGTCGAGCAGCGACACGTTGTCCTCGCGTCCGTTACCCGATGAGCTGCCGTTGAGGATGCTCACCTGCTCCAGGCGCTCCTCGCTCAACTGCGTCTCGACGTTAAAGGTGCGTATCGAGTCGATGTCGTCGCCCCAGAAGTCGATGCGGTAGGGAAGTTCGTTGCTATAGGAGAACACGTCGAGGATGGAGCCGCGCACGCTGTACTGGCCCGGCTCATAAACGTAATCAACCGCCGTGAAGCCCAATTCCCGCAGACGGGAGGCTACCTCAGTCAAGTCGGCTGAGCCGCCAGAGCGCAGTTGCACGGTGCTGGCTTCGACATCCTCGCGGCGACGCACGCGCTCGGCCAGAGCGTCGGGATAGGTTACCACCCATCGCACGTCAGGGTCGTCATACCAGCGGTTCAGCACCTCGGTGCGCAAGATTTCATTGGGCGCGTCCACCTGTCCATACTTGATGTCCCGCTTGTAACCCGACGGGAAAATCAGTACCTGCTTGTCGCCCACAATCTGGCACAGGTCATGGTACATATAGCCAGCCTCGTCCAGGTCGTTGGCCACAATCAGGTAGGGGCACGTCCGTTGTGGTAACCGTGCCATCAGCATCGCCGCGCTGGATCCCGCCAACCCGTCGATCATCGCATTGCCGCTGCCGCCAATCAACTTCTTGACCGCCGTCATCCGGGCCTTCCCGTTAAACAATTCACACAGTTCCCGTATCTCCATGCCTGCAAAGTTACTCATTTTTCCTCATATTCAGCCCCAATGACGGCCAAAAGGCTTCTGCCTGTTGTTCAGTACTTCGTGGCATGGCCACGAAACACAGAGCAGAAATACAGAGCAGGCGGGATGGTGCCAGCAGCATCCCGCCTGTGGGTTAATGAGGTTGTATTTCTCTTATAATAATAAGGTATTGTCGTTATTTCTTCTTCTTTGTGGCGGCCTTTTTGGCGGGCTTGGCCTTGAGGTTGAGCATGCGGGCATACTCACCGGGGTTGTCAAACATCTTCTTGGCGCTGTCCAGATAGTTGTCCACCTTGATGCTGTTCTCGATTTGTCCGCGCTGGTAATATACACGGTCCATAATCTCCTGTCCGAGCAGATAGGAAATGTCGTTGCGGTGCAGGTCCAGGTCATGTTCCAGGTCGTGCTTGAGCAGTGCCTCCAGACGGTCGAACTGTGCGGCTGTGGAGTCGTTCATGTACCCCTCGGCAGTCGCTGTCTTGCGCAAGGTGGCCAGTTGCTGCTCACACACCTTGTCATACTCGAACTTCTCGGGGTTAATAAAAGCCTTGAACTCGTTGAAGATATCATCGGTCACCTGGAATTCGGCCGGGTTGGGGATTTCGGAGCGGTGCTCGGCGACGTACTTGGTAGCGAAGTCGAAATCCCAGTGGTCGCGCATGATATTATAGACGATGCGCTTGAGTTCGCGCGGCTCAACCTTGATGTCGGGCGAGATGCCGCCTCCCTCACGCACCTCGCGGCCGTGTGCGGTGTAGAAGATGCGAGCGGTGCTGTCGGTAGTGGTCTTCTTGTAGGTGCCGTCCTCGTTGCGGTTGCCGTAATCGACCTCTTGGATGAGGCGTCCGCTGGGAATGTAATACTTGGCGATGGTGACCTTGAGCATGCCGTCGTAGGGCAGCGAGCGGGTGGACTGCACCAGTCCCTTGCCAAAGGAGCGTGCGCCGATGATCACGGCACGGTCCAGGTCTTGCAGGGCACCGGCGGTGATTTCGCTGGCGCTGGCCGAGCCACCGTCGATGAGCACTGCCAGAGGAATGCTGGTGTCAACAGGATCGACAGTAGTCTTGTAAGTGCGTTCGCTCGACTTGTCGCGCCCGCGCATCTGTAGCACCTGAGTGCCCTTGGGGACGAAGCAACCCACAATCTGGATGGCCCCTTCGACGATGCCGCCGCCGTTGCTGCGCAGGTCGAGCACGATATTCTTCACGCGCGGATCCTTCTTGAGCTCGATGAGGGCGTCGCGCACCTGCATGGCCGATTTCTCGTTGAAGGTTGTCAGGCAGATGTAGCCGATGTTGTCGCGCGTGACGCCATAATAAGGCACTGGGCTGACGCTGATGGTCTCACGGTTAAACGAGAAAGTCTTGATGCTGTCCTCGTCATAGGGGCGTACTACTGTCACGGTCAGGTGGGTGTTGGCCTGTCCCTTGAGACGGCTGCTCACCTTGTCGCTGGTCCAGCCCGCAGTGCTGTCACCGTCGATCATGATGATGCGGTCGCCCGAGCGCAACCCGGCGCGAGCGGCGGGGCTGCCCTCATAGGGGCCGCTGATATAGACCCCCTTCTTGCCGTCGACGGTACGTTCCATCAGGTAGCTGCCTATGCCTCCATACTCACCGGTGCTGATGGTCATGAAGTCGTCGGTCTCCTTGGCGGGAATGTACTCGGTATAGGGGTCGATGTCGTCGAGCATCGCGTTGATGGCGTTCTCGATGCTCTTTTGTGCATCGATAGTGTCGACATAGAACGTGTTCAACTCTTTATATAATGTGTTGAAGATGTCCAGGCTGCGTGCCACTGCTGCATCGTCGTTGACAGGCTTCTCGTCGTCGGCCAGCGCCACCGGAGCAGCCAGTGCGGCCACCAAGCAGGCCCATGCGATATATTTGAGCGTCTTTTTCATTATTTATTATGTATTTGACTGCGAAAATACTACTATTCCATGAATTTGGGCCGTTTTCAGGGTCTAAAAAACCTTCAAGAAGCGAAATTTTTCAAGTTTTTTTCTTTTTTTTATTGCACAGTTCAATTATTGGCACTATCTTTGCACCGCATTTTTCGGCAGGGGCCTGCCGGAAGGTGCTGAAAACGCTTCTTTAGCTCAGTTGGTTAGAGCATCTGACTGTTAATC
>CAMJZI010000023.1 GCA_946410185.1 uncultured Porphyromonadaceae bacterium | reverse complement strand
CTGGCCATCGCCAGCAACCACCTGGGCACCTGCCTGATCTGGCAGAAGCGCAACGACGAGGCCTACCCCTACTACCGCGAGGCGTGCGACCTGTTCGTCAAGATGGGAGACCCTGTCAACGAGATGTACTCCCGGCGCGGACTGTGCCTGAGCATGTGGGAAAGCAACCCCGACAGCGCGCGCAGCGAGTTGAACCGATTCAATTTCCTCAAGGACTCACTCTACACCAGCGAGTCGGCCGAGGCCCTGGCGCGCATGAATGCCGAGTTTGGCAACGACCAGTTGGCCCTGGAGAACGCCCAGGAGCGCAGTGCACACATCCGCGACCTGTTGATAGCTGCCGCCATCGTCCTGATGCTCATGCTGGCGGGCTGGTACGCCATCAAGCGCCAGCGCGCACAGCACCAGCAGCGCATCAGCAAACTGATTCACGAGATTGAGCAGTTGCGTGACAAGAGTGCCGCGGCACAAGCCGAGTTGGCCGAGTTGCGCGAGAACGGCTCGGCAGCAGCACCTGATGAGATACCTGAAAAACAGGTTGCCGACATGACCGAGAACGAGTTCCTCAAGCAAGTCATCACCTTTGTCAACGACCACCTGGAGCGGGGCGACTTCGGCATGGAGAGCATTGCCGATCACTTCAACATGAGCGTCTCCACCTTGAGACGGCGGCTACAGGATGCCACCCATGGCGAGTCTCCCAAGTCCTATATCCAAGCCATCCAGATGCAGCGGGCCTGCAACCTGCTCGACAGTGGCATGCAGATTGCCGACGTGGCCAGCAAGTGCGGTTTCACCGAGCCTGGCAGTTTCTCCCGCACCTTCAAGCGCGTGCTGGGCCTCACCCCCACCCAGTACCGCACCAAGGCATAATGCCAATTCCATATTCTCCTACGCATTGTGAGAGTCCCATCGGGGCTCCCCTGCTGTGTGCTCACCAATGGGGCCGTGCGCGGTAGAAGCCCGTTAGGGCTGGTCAGGGCAAAGGCAGGTGGTGCAGTGGAACCCCTGCATCATGTCGCCTTCCCCAAATATTTAGCCCCATCGGGGCGACACTGCCACATGGTAAAAACCGGTTGCTTGTTGAAAAAATGTCATTTCAGGGCATTTTGACCGAAAATGTTAAGTTTTTGGTCAAAAATGTTCATAGATTTCCCACCGGAAAAGAGTAATTTTGCGATAAACATTCCGAATTTATTTATTAACCTTATAAAAAATACGATTATGAAAAAGATCCTACTCACATTCATGCTGGCGATGATGGCCGTGGTCATCCATGCCGCGACGTTCACTCAGGGTGACTTCATCTATGAGATTGTGAACGACACTACTTGTAACCTGAGTGGCTTGTCGAGTGCCGGCTCCGGCAAGACCTACCTCAAGATTACTGGCTATACTTTCAATTCCAGCACCCAGAAGTACTGCAAGGTGCAGAAGATCAAAGCCGACGCGTTTGAGAACAACCAGACCATCACCGAGGTGCGCATCGGCCCGGGTGTAGAGACCATCGAGAATTACGCGTTCTACAACTGCAATAAACTGGCGATTGTCTCGCTTCCCAGCACCATCAAGTCACTGGGCAATTCAGTATTCTTTAATTGCCCGATCACGCTGATCAACTGCGCTGCCGAGGTGATGCCCACGTTTACCACTTACACCTTCAATGGCCTGGGCACGATTTCGGGCACACGCTCGTGGTGGGAGGGCACCAAGGCTGGCAAGGATGCCGCCAATGCCAACTCGACCATCACCGGCATGTTCAGCGTGGCGCTGAATCCGCCCACGGCCTATGACATTGCCACCAACATGGGCAGTTCTTCACCCAATTACCGGTGCACGGTCTATGCCATCGTGACCAAAGCGTGGAGCCCCGTGAGTCAACGTGGCGGCGAGTGCAAGATCATTTATGCCACCCCTAACAGCCAGAACACCACGGCCACGCTCGAGGTGCCCTACAACACCGACTTGACCGACACCAACTGGGACCGCTACGAGCCCACCGAGATTGCCGACTATGCCTTCCAGGGAACGCAATCGATCAAGGTGCTGGATCTCACCAATGCCCCGACCAGCACGTTCAAGCGCATCGGCGTGTGTGCATTCGAGAATTGCAAAAGCCTGACCAAGGTCACCTTGAGTGCCCAGCGGGTTGACAACTTTGCCTTTAACGGCTGTACCAATCTGTCAACTGTGCGGCTCTATGGCAGCAACGAGAACTATTACTGCGTTCAGCAGTTGGGCAAGGATTGTTTCAAGGGCACCGCTGTGACGAGCGTTTACATTCCCAAGGGATTGACCCTCTATGAGGGCGGCCCGTTCAACAGTTGTCCCAACCTGACCCAGTTCACCGTGAGCAGCGAGAACACGACCTTTGCCGCCTACAACTACTCGCTCTACAGCAAGGACTACACGACCCTGTACCAGTATCCCTCGGCACGTAATGCCTTCTATTTCTTCGAACAGTGCCATACGTCGATGACCAGAATCAACGGCTATGCCTTCAAGGGTAACACCGTGACTTCATGGCTGGTAATCCCCTATGGCGTGACGCGCATCGGTGCCGAGGCCTTCAGCGGGATGACACAGTTGGAGACGCTGAAGATTCCCAGCTCGGCGAGCACATTTGACTGGAACGCGTTCCAGTACATGACGGCCCTCAAGAACTTTTACTTCAACCGGAAGACCATTCCCAGCGCGTTGACGAGCAGCACCGCCTTCTACAACATCAAGAGCGGTTGCGTGCTGCATGTTCCCCGCCAGAGCAGGGGCACGTACAGCAGCACCTCGCCCTGGTCCACGGCCTTCACGGGCGGCATAGTTGAGGGCTGCTACGACCACCTGGTGACCATCAACAACGGGTCATCGCTCGACTACTATATGGGCTACACCGTCACCAGTGCCGCTACCTATAGCGACCCCGTGGCTCAAAGCGGATCCTATAACGGCCAGATGAGCCTGACTTATTGCGAGACTGCTGTAGAGGGTGGCTTCAGGGGTACCATCGACATCCCCACCACGATGAGCCTGCGCGGCAAGACCTATATGGTGACCGAGGTGGATCGTGAGGTGTGCCGCAACGACCCACGCATCACTAGCATCACTGGCGGTGCAGCCGTCAAGAAAATCGGTGCTCTTGCATTCGCCGGATTGACTGCCAGCAATTACGGCAGTTGCTATATCCCCAACCCGGTTGAGTTTGGCGACTCATGCTTCTCGGGTAGCACGTTCTCAACCATCAAGTTGGGAACCCGTCTGGAGCGCATCGGCCAAGAAGCCTTGCGCGGGACGTATATCGGCCAATTGATTATGCCCAACACGGTGAATTATATCGGTAGCCGCTTTGTGGCTGGAGCCACAAAGCTCGACACGATTAAGATCTCCAACAGCATCACCAATATCCCTTATCAAGGCTTGGCTGGCGTGAATGCGCGATACATCGTGCTGCCCTACGGCGTGAAGACCATCGGGGCATACGCCTTTGTGAGCGACCAGTTCAGAGTTGATAACGGAGCGGCTATTCCCGAGATTGGCGGCTCTAACTATGTGGTCATCCCCAGTTCGGTCACGACGATTGACTCTGATGCGTTCTCCTGTGCCCGACATCTCGAAGGGATTTACCTGAACTGCCCCTACGGCGTGTTCACCTCGGTCAAGAACAACTGGCGCCGCCGCATGGACCTGAATGCCAGCAACGCCTACGACTGGAGCGGCCACAAACTTTATGTGCCCGTGGGACAGGTGCAGCAGTACCGCAACGACCCGGGTATCGCTGCCGCATGGAACGAGAATAACGACGTCGGCCCCGGCGCATTTGACTTCACCTATGATAACGACTTTGTAGGGACCAGTTATCGCATGACCGTTGTCAACCCCACGCTCAAGACTGCAAAATATGTCTATTGCGAGGGCAACACCACCAACGTCATTCTTCTCTCCAATACTGAAACCGACCATAACACCGGCGTCAAATACACTATGGTGGAAATTGGCGACTCGGCATTTGTCAAGCACACGGCTGCGACCCACATATACTTGGATGACGCAACCTCGTTGACGCGCATCGGTGCCCACGCCTTCCGCGGTCTGACGCTCCTCAACCAAGAGGTTAATGTGCCCGCAAGCGTTTCCCAGATTGGCAGTTATGCGTTCTATGGCTGCACCAAATTGCCCTCTGTATTCCTGAACCGCAGCAGCAGCACGACCTCGATTGGCACCTATATGTTCAGTACTACGCAAACGAGCATCCTCTACGTGCCGCTCAATCGCATGTATTCTATTGCACAGCAGTGTCCGTGGCTGGCCAACACCGCGTCTAATCGCCGCTTGTTGCCCTACGTCAAGCCCACCTCCGAGTGGTCGGCCATCTCGGTGCCCGTGAGCGACAATATCCTGCTGCCCTCCACCGGCACTTTCTATTACGCGTCCTCGTTCAACTCGGGCAACTATTCACTGGGCAAGACCCAACTGAGCAACAGCCAGGGTATCAAGGGCGGCGAAGGCATGTTGATGAAGGGTACCGTCGGGACGGTTTACCGCTTCCGCCGCAACGACGCCGTGTCCGACTATAGTTATGTCTCACCGTCGACCAACTACCTGAAAGGCGTCACCAATGCATACAGCCAGACGCTCAACTACTCGAGCAGCGGCCCGTACTACTACACCTTTGACGGTACCGACCAGTTCAACCGCGTGAACTCGTCGGCCACGGTCTATAGCGGTGAGGCCTACGTTCAGACACCCAACAGTTACAGTAACATCTATATCAACAGCGACATCACGACCTATAACCTGTGGATCAACGGCATCCAGGTAACAAGTGAGAACTGCAGCAACCTGAAGGTCATCAGCGGCGTGAGCGGCACGACCGTGTCCTATAACCCGACGTCCAATACGTTGACGCTCAGTGGATCGACAATCACCAACAGCGGTAATGTTGGAATCCGTTGCGATATCTCCGGGTTGACCATCAAGGTCATCGGCACCAACAATGTCACCGTCACCGCGGGTAACCACTACGCACTTCAAGCCATGCAGAACACCACAATCACGGGCACGGGAACACTCAATGCAGGAAGCACTGCAGGAACAGGCGGCTTCGTATATACCGGTAAAACCCTGACCGTCAACGGTGGAGTGAAAGTGAAGTTCACAGGTAAGAATTATGGCATCTATGGTTACTCATCCACGTCCCGATTGATCATCAGCGGAGCCAGTACCAAGCTGACGGCCAATGGCACTACCAGTGGCAGTTACTATCAGCTCCCGACCACGATGAACGACGGACTGGCCATCACCTCGCCCGCTGGAGCCTACTTCAACAATGGCACCGTGATTTACAACGGCGGTGTCGCCAAGAACATCGATGTCGTCATCAGCAAGCCCGCCGTCACCCGCGGCGACGTGAACGGTGACGGCAACGTTACCATCGCCGACGTGAGTGCCTTGATCGACTACCTGCTCAGTGGCAGCACCTCGGGTGTCAACATTGCAAATGCCGACTGCAACAATGACAACAACGTGACGATTGCCGACGTGAGCGCATTGATCGACTATCTGTTGACCAATGCCTGGTAACCTCGGCGGCGGTGATCACACACCATCTGACCAAGAGGGAGGGATGCACGGTTGCATCCCTCTTTTTTTACCCTGCACGGCATGCGGCAGAATGTAAATTGTGGCCTTTTTCTTTTCATGTGTCAATAATTCCTTTTATTTTTGCCATCAATTCGTGATCGCTAAGTTGCGATGCATCGATGCAATTGCTTTTTTTTTAGGCCCATCGCTCACATGACAAAAGACCAGCCACATAACCCAATGACACTGCTCAGCCAGCAGGATTGCGCCATCATGCGCGGTCTGGCCATCATCATCATTATCGTCAACAATTTCACGCATGTGTTCAAGGGGGTGTTCTTTGACTCCGAGCTCAGTTATCTATGGAGCTCGGTGGAAGGGTTCATGAACAACCTGACCCACCCCGATGCCTTGCTGCCCTTCAACGTGATTTCGTTTTACTGCCCCTATGGCGTGATGCTGTTCATCTTCTTGAGCGGTTATGGCTTGACGCTGAAGTATGAGAAGGGTAACACGCCCGGCTCGACGGCAACGTCATTTGTCACCAATCACTACAGCAAGTTGTTCACAATGCAGCTCAAGGGGTTGGCCCTGTATCTGGCGGGCATGTGCCTGTGCTTTCCCAATTTTGTCGTGGATGGCTCGATTGCCCTTCAGGCACTGCTCGTGGGCAACCTGAATCCGTTCCAGAAGATCATGCCCGGCCCCTACTGGTTCTTTGGCATGATCATGGAGATGTATGTGATCTACCGGCTCATCATCTACCGCCGCAGCAGCGCCGTGGCCATTGCATTAACCGTCATGTCGCTGGTAGTGATGGCCTTTACCGACCCCGAGGGCTCGCTCATCATCTACCTGCGCAACAACTGCTTCCTGGCGATACTGCCCTTCGGCATGGGTGTGC
Organism: uncultured Porphyromonadaceae bacterium; assembly: GCA_946410185.1. Lineage (GTDB taxonomy): Bacteria > Bacteroidota > Bacteroidia > Bacteroidales > Muribaculaceae > Sodaliphilus. Next base: position 19,691 of record CAMJZI010000023.1, on the reverse strand, counting down.
TTGCCGCCAGGCATCTCGATGGCCGCTTCCTGTCGATCAACAAGCCGCGGGTCTGCCTGGCATGGTTTGTCCTTGCATTCATCCTGCTCACACTCAGCAAGTTCAACTTCTACTCGTGGCTGATCATGCCCATCTTTATCATTGCGACTGCCGTGACGATTGTCAAACTCATTGGCAAGGTGACATGGCTGAGCAGCAGCCTGGGATGGGTAGGTGCCTTGTCGGGTGTCTTGTTTGTCGTGCATCCGCTGGTCAGGGACATTCTGGTTGCACGCACCAACCAGAGCGGCGCATTTTACAGCATGACCTGCATTTACCTGCTGGTCACCTTCGGGCTCAGCATCCTGCTCAAGCCCCTCTTCAGCCACAACAAGGCCAGCCACCAAGCATCAAAAGACCAATCCAGCGTGTAAACCAACTTAGTTAATCGCTCTCAAATCTGTCAAGTAATTCTAGGGAAAGACAAAAAGTTTTTTCGCAGATTAAGATTGTTTGTATTTAGGGTGCCTGATTTTTGCACTCGTTGTTTGTTACTTTGCAGCGTGAAACGGTTGCAAGGCGTCTCCACCTGCACAGGCGACACCACCCGTTCCCCCTAGACACTAAACAATAAATTCTAAATTTAATAGACTATGACTGAGCAGATTTTGAAACAAGAAGTGATGATTGACGGGCAACAGGTGCTGAGTATCGCCACGCCCGACATTGTGGCCAACCATGTGGCCGAAACAGCCCCGCACACGCCGCGCACCATCGAGGTCGATCCCGTGAAACTGCAAGTGATGCAGAATGCGGTGTCCAAGATCGAGAAAGCCTTTGGTTCCTGTGCCATCATGCGCATGAACGACGACAGCGTCGAGGACGTTGACATCATCCCTACCGGCTCGATCGGGCTTGACAGGGCACTGGGCGTAGGCGGCTATCCCCGCGGACGCATCATCGAGATCTATGGCCCGGAGGCATCGGGCAAGACCACGCTGGCGCTGCATGCCATTGCCCAGGCGCAGCAGATGGGCGGTATCGCTGCCTATATCGACGCGGAGCATGCCTTTGACCGCTCCTATGCCGAAGCTGTGGGCGTGAACACGCGCAACCTGTGGATCTCGCAACCCGACAACGGCGAGCAGGCCCTGGAGATTGCCGACCAGCTCATCCGCTCGGCCGCCATCGACGTCATCGTCATCGACAGTGTTGCCGCACTCACCCCCAAGGCCGAGATCGAGGGCGAGATGGGCGAGAGCAAGATGGGACTGCAGGCACGCCTGATGAGCCAGGCGCTGCGCAAACTCACCGCCACCATCGCCAAGACGCGCACCTGCTGCATCTTCATCAACCAGTTGAGAGAAAAACTAGGCGTCCTCTTTGGAAACCCCGAGACCACCACCGGCGGCAATGCGCTCAAGTTCTACAGCAGCGTGCGCCTCGACATCCGCCGCCTGGCCCACATCAAGGACGGTGAACGCGTACTGGGGGCGCAGACGCGCGTCAAGGTCGTCAAGAACAAGGTGGCACCCCCTTTCCGCAAGGCCGAATTCGACATCATCTACGGCCACGGCATCAGCCGCGAGAGCGAACTCATCGACATGGGCGTCGATGCCGGCATCGTCAAGAAGAGCGGTGCCTGGTTCAGCTGGCAGGATATACGTCTGGGACAAGGGCGTGAGGCGGCCAAGCAGTACCTCATCGACAACCCCGACACCGCCGATGCCATCGCCGCAGCGTTGCAAGCCTCATAAACCTGAACCATTACCATGAAAACCACTTTTTACCCTATGCCAAGCAGCTAAGCACTTGGTCTAAAGGCAGGAAGGGCAAGAAAGGGAAGCATTGCCCTTCTTGCCTTTTCCTGCATTCAATAAAAAAAACGCAATCAGTCAGGTTAGCCGCATGAGCGACGTGTGAGGCGCGCCAGATAATCGTAGTGATCGCCCACGATGACGATGTCCATGTCGAAGCCGTGGAGCGCGGCCTGCTCGCGCAGGGTGTCGGCATCGATAAACAGCCAGGGGAACGGGTCGCCCTTGACGGTTTTGTACTGCATCTGGTAAGTCATCTCGCCGTAGTAGCCCTCAACACCGGTCAGGTCGATGAAACCATCCTCGTCCTCATAGATGTAGCAGATGTCGCTAGAGTCACACAACAACTGGCCTCCGGGAGCCAGCAAACGGTCCACCTGTGCAAAAAAGGCATCCATGCGCGACAGTGTGCCCACGATGCCAATGCCGTTCATCAGCATCAACAGGGTGTCGAACTGTGGGCCATCGAGCGTGAAAAAGTCCTGCTGGCGAACGTCCCGCACTCCCCTATCGCTCATCGTGGCGACGCTGTGCGGCGAGATGTCGATGGCAGTCACCTGCTTGCCCATCTGCTGCAGTGCGAGCGAGTGACAACCGGCACCGGCACCCACATCAAGGATGTGACCGCTGGCGGCCTTGAGCGCCTCCTGCTCGATAGCAGGCATCTGGTCAAGAGGGCGGAAAAGCGTCTTGACGGGTATCTCGTCCTCCTCGAGCATGGGCGAGAGCACACGCAAACGCGCGGCCTTGCCATTGCGGTGATAGTCGGCAATGGCGCGGCCCATCGGGTCTTTGTCTTGATGCATCATCTACAATAGTCCGGTCACTCCTCGTTCCTGATAAAGTGCATGGGCTGCCAGGGCTCGGCCTCGGGCATCGCCACGTTGCCACTCTGGAACTGCTTGATCATCCATGCCATGTTGCGTGCCATGGTGCGCATCGTCTGCATGCCCTCGCTATCCTGACTCGACTCGCCCTGATCACGGCCATAGGCGATATTCCAGTACTGCGATGTGACCAGTGGCATGTTCACCATCTGGAAGGGCATCTGCAGGGTCTGGAAGGCCGAGGTGGCCCCGCCACGACGGCACACGGCCACTGCGGCAGCGGGCTTGCCCTGCACCTGCGCGCCGGCAAATAGCATGCGGTGCACCAGGTTCAGGATATTACCCGTAGGGGTGCCGTAATAGACGGGCGAGCCCACAATCAGGCCGTCGGCCGCATTCATCTTGTCGATGACCTCGTTGCACAGGTCGTCGTTAAACACACAGTGGCCCAGCCCCTTAGCCATGCAGGTACCGCAAGCGATACAACCTCGCACGGGCTTAGTGCCTATCCACACGATTTCGGTCTCGATGCCCTGCTCGCCCAGGGTCTTGGCTGCCTCGTTCAGGGCCACATAGGTATTGCCCTGCTCGTGAGGCGAACCGTTGATCAGTAATACTTTAGCCATATTCAGTCTTTTGTCGTTAGTTGGTTTCTATAATTTGGTCATGTGGTAACCCATGGCCTTGAGTTGCACGGCCATACCCATCTGGAACATGCACTGCAGGCCGGCCACATAGGCCTTGAAGGCATCGACAGTGCCCGGCTCGATGTCCAGGGCAAAGATGGCACGCTTGGTGCGCTCGGCACAGTCGCCCACCATGTTCTGCATCGACTCGGCGGCATCGCCGTGCAGGTCTAGCACCTCGTCCATGATGTATTCGTCCAGATTGTCAAAACCGCGCTTGTCGCGCAGGGGTGTGTACAGGTCATCGACTGTGCCATATTTCTCCCAGTCTGCATCCCAATATTTGGCTATCGCCATGCCGATAAACATCATCCAGCCCAGCGAGGCCACGGGATAGTCGGCAAACTCACGGATGCCGTCAGGCAGATAGGCCTCGGCAACAGCGGGCCACTTGGCCTCCACGTCGGGGCACTCGGGCAGACGCTCGTCAACGGCATCGCGACTAACAAGGTAGCGGTGCAGGTCGTCGAGCATCGTGTTCGCAAAATTGTCCATTATGTTCATTGATTTGAATTGTTCCTGTTGATTAGCGAGGAACAAAGGTAGTGTTTTTATGGCACATCTACAAGGTTATCGCAAAAAAGTGGCCGGTTTGCTTTTTGACATGGTGGAGCGATCATGCGCGCCAGTAATTTTGCAGCGTCGAGCAAGTCAAAATGCCAGACACAGACCGACGACCAAAACTAAAAAACTTAAAACTTAAAACTCAAAACTTAAAACTCAAAACTTAAAACTCAAAACTTAAAACTTCTGATAACATGAAAACACCAACAACCAACGAGCAACATGTCCGCGTGCTGCATGCCGCCTATCAAGCCTGGATGAATGCGGCGGGGCTGCGACAGTCACGGCTGCGCAACAAGCGGTTCACCTATGGCGACCAGTGGGGCGACCTGGTAAAAGACTATAAGGGACGTGTGATGACCGAGGGCGAGCACCTGGCCAGCATGGGTTGCCAGAGCATCACCAACAACCTGATTCGTCAACTGGTCAAAACCATTGTAGGACGCTTCCGATCGCAGTACATCAAGCATGACAACGGGCCGCAGGACACTCTCGACGACGTGAGCCGGGACAACGAGCTCGACGAACTCGACAGCCGCGCCCTGGAGGAATTCCTGATTTCGGGATGCTGCATCCAGCGCGTGGAAAAAGCCTGCGAACCTGGCGAGAACGAGCGTGTCGTGGTCGATAACGTGAACATCAGCCACCTGTTTGTGGGGCCTATCAACGACACCCGGGCTTGGGACTGCGAACTCATCGGCCAGCTGCACGACCTGAACATCGCCCAACTGCTGCGCCGCGTGGCCTGGGGCAACCAGCGCAAGGCGGCATGGGTAAGGCGGCTCTATACCGACGAGGCTGAGTCACGCACCTCCGACTTCACGACACGTCTGGGAGCCGACTCGCAACTGGGAACCGCATTCTGGCGCGCCAGCGACGGCAAGTGCCGCGCCATCGAGGTGTGGACCCTCGAGAGCCGCGAGGTCATCGTGTGCCACAACCGCCGCGAGGGCACCCTGAGCGTTGAGCCAGCCACCGCCTGCCACCGCCTGAAGAACCGCCCCGATGTCACCACCCGCTGGGATATCGCCACCGTGTGGCACTGCCGATGGTTCAGCCCGATGGGCGACCTGCTGGCCGAGTATGACTCGCCTTGGCCCCACGGCAGCCATCCGTTTGTCATCAAACTCTACCCCCTCACCGATGGCGAGGTGCATGCCGTGGTCGAGGACATCATCGACACCCAGAAGCACGTCAACCGCCTGATCTCGCTACTCGACCAGGTGATGCGCACCAGTGCCAAGGGCGTGCTCCTCTTCCCAGAGACAGCCCTGCCCGATGGATGGACCTGGGAGGATGCCCGCCGATGCTGGTCGAGTGCCAACGGCCTGCTGCCCTATAATCCTCGCTACAGCGACGCCAAGCCTGAACAAGTGAGCGCCAATGGCACAAACATAGGTGCCTACCAGATGATTGAACTGCAAATGAAGCTGTTCGAGGAAATCAGCGGCGTGAGCGGAGCCTTGCAGGGCAAGGATCCCACAGTGAACAGTGCCAACGTCTATCAGTTGCAAAGCGAGAATGCCAACATCGCCTTGAGCGATGTGTATGACACGTTCCAGGCCTTCCGCCGCCAGCGCGACAAGAAGATTCAACAAATGCTCAACGAGAACTAACAAGCGATAACCATCGCATTGAATAACCTAAAACCCCCAAAAACACCATGAACGAGAACCAAGAATTTCAAGAGGCGACAGCTGCGGTCACGCCACCGCCCTTTCGCCACAACCAAGAGAGTGCTGACCACCATGAGCCGACCGCCTCCCCCACCCTGGCCCAACGCATTGCGGCCATGGGCCTGGACGAAACGATGACCCAACGTCTGGGCCAGCTGACCCAGCACCTGGACGACCACACGGCCACCGACGAGCTGCTCGCTACCCTGGTCCGGGGCATCACCCACGACGAGGACGTGAGCAATGCCGACGCTGCGGGTTACCTGAGAGGCCGCAACGAGAAAATCGAGGCCGTGATGCATCCACAACCTCAAGACGACGAGGAGCAACAAGCCACGCCAGTCTTCCCACGCTACTGCCGACGCAGCATCTGGGACTAAAACACTAAACTCTAAACACTAAACACTAAACTTTTAAAAGAACTATGAACTGCAACAAATTCATCAAGGCTATGCGCTGGATGCGCAGCCACAAGAAACTCATCATCTTTGTCATCACCATGATTCTTATCGCCATCCTGGCATCATGCCTCAACGGCGGACAGGCCGGCACTGCTACAATGGCAGTGGGCATGCTCATTACCGGTCTCGAGAACGGCAAACACGTGGTTGACGGCCCTCTCACCACCGACCTCAGCCGTGAGGGCTCGCCCGACCTGCTGCTCAACGAGATAGACCAGCAGATTGTGAAAATCCGCCCCATGTCAACGCCCATCGACCAGATTTCGCGCTATGGCGGCAGCAAACATGCCGGCAGCATGATCGTGGATTTCTACAGCGTGGATACCAAGGCGACAAGAACTACCTTAACCCAAGATGTCGAGTCGGTAGACGAGGTGAGCAGCGGCGAGAGCCCCACCATGGTAATCCACACGGCCAATGACGACATCTTTGATCCCACCGACACCATCCTGGTGCTTAACACGCCTGGCTACACCTCGGACAACAACACGTTGAGCGAAGAGAGCACCCAGGATCTGGAACTCTACGTCCTGAACCGCGACAGCAACGGTGTCACCGTGATGGCCGTCAACGGCCCTACAATCAATGGCGTGAGCAACTGCATACCCGACATCAGCTCGGGCTCGATTCTGGTGCGAATGGGACGTGCCGCCAGCGAACTCGACGTGCAGTCGCCGCAGTTCGAGTCGCTGCCCAAGAAGAGCCGCAACCTGTGCCAGATCTTCAAGATGCAGGTCGAGCAGTCCACCCTGCAGCGCCTGTCCAACAAGGAGGTGGGCTGGACCATGAGCGATCAGGAAGAAGCCGCGGTCTACGACATGCGCATGGGCATGGAAAAGTCCTTCCTCTTTGGCTCGGCACGCAAGCTGTGGGATCCTGTCAAGAAGGAGCACGTCTATTTCACCGGCGGCATCTGGAATCAGGCCGGAAAGGACTTTTTCATCGAGTCGTCGACGGGACTGGACACCACCCGCATGGTCGATTTGATGCACGATGCCTTCACAGGCAACACGGGCAGCAAGCGCAAGATCCTGATTGGCGGCAGCAAACTCATCAGCCGATTCAACAAGCTTGACTACACGCGCGTCATCTCAGCAGGCCAGCACGTGAGCAAGTGGGGTATTGACTTCACTGAGATTCGAAGCAAGTTTGGTTGCCTGTACGTCCTGCTAAGCGAGGTGTTTGACGAGGTGGACATGGCCGAATATGGCATCGTCATCGACCCCGAGTATATCCAGAAGTACACCCACATCCCCTTCAGCACCGAGCAACTCAACCTCAAAAAGAGCGGTGTGCGCAATGTCGATGCCCTGGTGATGACCGAGGCCTCTTGCCTGGTGCTGCGCTATCCCAAGGCGCACATGCGCATCAACTTTCGATGAGGTACTTCACCATCAAGGAACTCGTCCGCTCTGACACGGCCCGTCGCATGGGCATCGACAACACACCGCCCGCCAGTGCCGTCAAGGCCCTGCACGCGCTCGTTGACCATGTGCTCGACCCGCTGCGCGAGGCGTGGGGCGGTCCCATCAGGGTCAACAGCGGCTACCGCTGCCCCGAACTGAACAAACTTGTGGGCGGCACGCCGGCGAGCCAGCATCAGCGTGGCGAGGCAGCCGATATCACCGTCGGCTCCCGCAGCGCCAACCGCCGCCTGCTGGCGCTCATCAAGCGTCTGAATCTGCCCGTGGACCAGTGCATCGACGAGAAGGGGTGTCGATGGATCCACGTGAGCCACCGTGCGGACAACAACCGACGCATGTACATGAAATTTTAGTTGACTGAATGTCAACCTGCAATGATGAGAAATGAGTGATTAGAAAGAGAGAGTGCGAGACTTGCCGCCAGGAGGCATGGTCTTGCACTCTCTCTTTTTATCCTGCCACAAAATGTTTCAGATTTCTATTTTTTAATGGGCTTGGTTCACCACCTGCACTACGGCCTGCGAGACCCGCATGAGCGTAGCGGCTGGATGCATTGCCTCGTCCAAGGGGAGACCGTCACTCACAGCGATGGCACTGGCCAGCCCGGCCGCCGCAGGGTCAAAATCGGAATCTATCGTACCGCATACCGCCGCCACGGGAATTCCACGTTCAACGGCCTTGCCGATAACACAACCCGGCCCCTTACCCATCAGCGTCTGCTCATCAAGTTTCCCCTCTCCGGTGATGACCAGATCGGCTCCTGCAAGAGCCTCGTCCAGCCCGTTATTAGCAAGGACATATTCGGCCCCTGGCAACAGCTCGCAGTGGAGCAGATGCATCATCATGGCAGGCACCCCGCCTGCAGCGCCGCAACCAGGTCGGCCTGCAATCTCGTCACCCACAATGGCTGCCACACGGGTCATGCCGCGCTCGAGTCGTTCGACCTGTTCGGGAGTGGCACCCTTTTGGGGCGCAAAGATGCGCGCCGTGCCCAGCTGCCCACACAGGGGGGTATCCACGTCGGTCAGCAGGGTAAAACGGCACTCCTGCACGGCAGGAGGAATTCCCATGGTCTCGATGTGAGAAATCTGTTCGAGCGATTGGCCGCTGGGATAGAGGTAATGGCCCGCAGCGTCATGAAATTCGGCACCCAGGGCACTCATGATGCCCATGCCCGCATCGCACGTGGCCGATCCGCCCAGGCCCAGCACTATGTGACGGCTACCACGCTCCATCGCGTCACGCATCAGCATGCCCGTCCCCAGTGTGGTGGCCCGCATCACGTCGCGGGTTTCTGTGGCAACCACAGCCAGACCGCTGGCGGCGGCCAGCTCGATGATGGCTGTAGCATCATCACACAGGTAGTAACTGGCTGTGACAGGCTCCTGCTGCAACAACGGACCCATCGTGGGCACCGTCATCCACTGTCCAGGCCTTGAAGCGGCCAGCACAGCAGTTGTACCGTCACCGCCGTCGGCAACGGGCACACACGCCACCTCTACTCCCTGAACACTGCCGAGGGCACTCCGGGCAGCATCATTAAGTTCGCTTGCTGTTACCGAGCCCTTGAATTTATCAAATGCAAGGACTACCTTCATCAGTCAACCTTGATGACCAGGAAATTGGATTTCTCCCAGAAACGGTTGGCATTCAGGATGCGCAGCGTCTTGACATTGCCATGATCAACGATCTCATAGGAATCCTTGGGATGATTGGTCATCAGTTCGGCCTTATGGCTGTGCAGGGGTACCTCGCTCAGGGTGCGGCGATCGGCCTTGGTGAAATAAGACATCTCATAATCGCCTTGCAGGATCTTGGTCTTGCGCAGAAAACCCGACTCGATGATCTTGTGGGCCTTGAGTTCCTTCTTGGAGCCGATGACATAGTAGCAGGTGTTCAGGTTGCTCACCTCGGTGGCAAGTTCCCTGGATTCCTGCTGAGCGGCTTCCTTCTCCTGGGTCACGGTCTTGTTAACGGTGTTCAGCGAGTCCACACTCTGATTCAGGTTCTTGATCTGGATATGGGCAGCGGCGAGTTGATCGGTCAGGTTGTTGATCGTCTGTTGCTGCTCGTCGAGCTGATGCTTGAGGTTAGCGATGGACTTCTCCATCTTGCTGTTGTAGTTGGTCGACTGCTTGAGGCGTTTTTCCAGCTCATTCAAGCGCGCCTTGTGCTTGTTGATGGATTGCTGGATGAGCACGATATCGTCGCGCAGTTGCTTCTTGCGGTCGGCAGTCTCACCACTCAGGTTATTGACCGACACGATGTCTTCCAATTCCTTGATCTGCTGCATGCCGTCGGCAATATCGCCCATGAGCTCCATGAGGCTGTCCTTCTCGGCATTGGCAGTGTTGATTGAGTCACGCAGCGCTGCATTGATCGAATCCTGGCGCATGGACTCCTGCTCCAACTTGTTGGAGCGTTGACAGGCGGGCATCACAGCCAGGCCTATCATCAACAATACAAAATAAGAAATCTTCTTCATATCTTTCTAAATTAAGTGTCTTCTTATCGATCTATATCTCTTACTCTTAAATTATCTCTCTTTCAGTTCTCGATTCTTGCCTTTTTCTGCTTGAAGGCGGCATACTTGTCCACCTTGACGGCCGCTGCCGGCGGGCAACCGGCAACAACGATGACGATCTCGCCTCGCGGCGCGTTGGCAGCGAAGTAGTCCACCAGCTCGCCCAGCGTGCCGTTATGGGTGGTGTTATGCATCTTGCTGATCTCGCGCACCACGCTTGCCTCACGGTCAGGACCGAAGGATTCGGCAAACTGCTGCAAGGTCTTCAACAACCTCAAGGGCGACTCATAGAACACCATGGTCAACGGCTGGGTCTTGAGCTCCTCAAGACGGGTGGCGCGGCCTTTCTTCGGCGGCAGGAAACCCTCAAAGACGAAACGGTCGCACGGCAGGCCAGAATTGACCAGTGCGGGTACAAAAGCGGTGGCTCCCGGCAGGGTCTCTACCTCGATGCCCTGGCGGCGACACTCGCGCGAGAGCAGGAATCCCGGGTCACTGATGCCTGGGGTGCCCGCATCGCTGATCAGGGCCATCACCGACCCGCCCAGCAGGTGTTCAACAACAGCAGCAACCGCCTCATGTTCATTGAACTTGTGGTGGCTGCGCATGGGTGTATCGATGCCGAAATGCTTGAGTAACACGCCGCTGGTGCGTGTGTCCTCGGCAAGCACAGTATCCACCTGCTTGAGCACCTCGATGGCCCGAGGCGTCATGTCGCCCAGATTGCCGACGGGGGTGGGAACGATGTATAACTTGCCTGCCATGATGCGATGTGAGAATTATTGCTGGAAATGATTACGAACGATGTTCATGAAGTCTTGAACGACTTCATTCTCGCGATCCCAGTTGAGTTGGCTGAAGAAATAGAGCTCGGCATTGCCATAGCTGTTCATCATCTCGATGTGCTCGATGGCGGTGTTCATGGCACTGGCACTGCCGGCAAACAGCTCGCGCTGGAAACGGAATCGGTCGTTGATCGAGAAAGCCTTGCGGATGTCCCGCGACAGGTGGCGCTGCAGTTTCTCATCAACGCGCATCGTCGAGGCCGACTCCTCGGGCTCGGGAAATTCGGTGGGAACGGGCGGAACAGGCATCTCCTCCTCGGGCTCGGGTACGGCATCGTCATCGGGCTCTATAAATTCGACTGTGATGTCGGGCTCATCCTCGGCCTCGGGCAAGACGTCAGGGTCCGGGTCGGGCACGGGCTCGTCGTTATTCTCGACAGGAATGCAGAATACTGGTGGCTGTGGCTCGGCGGTAGCGGCCTTCGGCTCGGGCTCGGTTTCTTCCTCGGCTTCGATAAACTCTACAGTGATGTCGTCATCGGGTTCGCGCTCCGACACGGGCACCTTGTGGTCGGGCTCCTTATAATCGAGAGCGAACACTTCCTTGAATTCCTCGCCGTTGTCGTGCTGCCACGTCTCGTCGGCATCATAGTCTTCCTCGGGCAGATGCCCAACGGTCTCCTCGACTGCGGGGGCCACGTCTTGCTGCGCCTGCCCGGCAGGCTGCGCAGCCAGGTCGATGCCACACATCTCGGCCAACTCGCGCACCTTGCGGTGTATCTTATTGGTAATGACTTCGGGCGTGTTCTCCTCTCCCAATCGGCGGGTAACGAGCATCAAACCCTCTATCTCATAGACATGAGACAGCATTTTTTCTATCGACATGTTCATAATCATCTGTTATATTGAATCTTAGTATCGCGATACCAAGGATTTGCTTTACATTTAACCTGCAATTTTACGAACTTTTTTTTGAATTCCAACTATTTTCCATCAAAAAGATTGCAAAGCATGGTGCCAATCTGCTCGCGTATGCTGGCCTGGGAGCATGTGAAGTTGTTGACCAGCACAGCGAATGCATATCGCGGCTCACTGGCAGGATAGTAGCCGACAAAACACTGCACATGCCGCATACTGCCCGACTTGAGAACAATCTGGTCGCTCAGCGGATGATTCTTCAAGGTATTGCCGGCACGGCCAGCGGCCGTGGGCATGAGGTCGCACAGGCGAACACCGTCAAACCTGCGGTGAGCCATCATCGACAGCATGTCGCCAAAGAAGTTGACCGAGGCCTTGTTGGCCCTGGCCAGGCCGCTGCCATCTCGCATGAACAGCGGCTCGCAGTTGATGCCTTGATTCTCGAGCCAGCGCTTGACGGCGGCAACGCCGATGAAATCGAGGTCGGAGGGCATATTGTCATGGCCTTTCAACTCCCAGTCGCGGGCTCCTATAGCCCTGAGCAGGGCGTGGGCAAACATGTTGTCGCTGCGATCCAGCAGCGAGGTAATGATCTCGGTCAGTTCGGGCGACTTGTGCAACACGAGCAGGGTGCGCACGGCTTCCTTGACGTTGTCGAGGGCTGTGGCATCATAGTCATAACGAATCTCGCTGCGCAACAGCGCACGCTCAACGCTATCGACCAGCATCGGGGCAGGCGTGGGGTTGGCATAGGTGTTGTGGAATGACTTGGACGCAGCATCGCCAGTAACGACAAGGGCAGGAATGCTGTAGTTCAGATAGGGTGTGACAGAATTGCGTCCGCGGCCAGGCCTGCAACGGCTGATGACCTTGACTCCAGGCACCGGCGGCGTGATGGACGATGCCGAAATGCGCCCGCGGGAGTCCAGAGTATAGGATACCGTCATCAGATTGTCATGAAAACTCAAGGCATGGACTGCCGCTCCATAGTCATAGGCCAGATCGCCCACGTCCCAATCCTCATCAAAATAGGGGAATGAATAATAGCTGTCATCGCCCACCACGCAGCCCTCGATGCTGGTAATTCCCATGGCTCGTAACGACGACAAGATTTCATCGACAATATTGGCCTGACAGGGCAGGAAGACCGATCCTATGGTGGGATCGCCCATGCCACGGATAACGATGTTACCCATGAAGTGACCGTCTTGAATCTCTCCGTCAAGGTAAACCGGCGTCTCGAAGCGGAAACGGGGTCCCAGCAGTCCCAGAGCGGCCGAAGAGACGACCGTCTTCATCGTCGAGGCGGTGATGTTGGCTTGTTCGGGACGGTAACTGGCAATGGAACAGGCCGAGTCAAGATCGATGACCTGCACACCCACCGAGGCATACCTCAACGAGCTGTTAGACACAAAATTGTCTACCGCTTCCTGGGCAGTATAGGCTGCGACGGGCAATGCGGCAGCAAGCGCTATTAGCATTGAAGAGATGATTCTTTTCATCATGATATTTTTTCTTACGGCCGTCTGTGGCGACGCTTTAAATATTTGCGCCACGCATAGTGGCGGCGGGTTTTTAGATAATCAAGATTGCGCTGGTTCTCATAGGCCTCGCGTTCAAACGAGATGTTGCGATAAGCATTGCCGCGCATGGGCAACCTGACCAACCACTCTGCTACATAGAAGAGATAGAAAAAGATGAAGAGCATCTCGCGCTGCTGCGCGCTGTGGATGCGCTCATGGTTCATCAACTCGTTGCTCAGGTAAACCCCCGGGTGGACAAACAGGATACCCAGCAGATTGATAGCCGAGTAACCCTGGAAAGGCAATATCGAGGTCCGCACAATCTTCACGGCGACAAAGATACAACATTTTTTTCAATCTCATGCACGAGCCGGTGCCGCGCTGCGGTCAGCGCCTGTAACATGGCCCATGACTGCAAGAAATGTGCGGGATATGGTTCCTTTCGTTCCTTCTTATACTAAAAAATGACAATTTATCACCCAACGATATTGCGCTATTATCAAAATAATGTATCTTTGCGGCAACTAAAATCTCATCTGTAACCCTAGTATTAAGTATGGAACGAGCAATAAAAGTGATTATTTTGGCATTGGCTTATGTAGTGGCTGTCGCCATTATAGATCTGTTGGGATTCTTTCACCCCTTCTTCTGGACCTACAGCGCCGTGTTTGCCGCCATCACCGCAGCAATCCCTTATTACCTGTTGTGCAGGCGTTTTCCCATGCCGGGAATGGCCATCTTGTGCGCAGTGTTGCTGTTGATGCTCAATTTCGCTTTTGGTCAGGGTCATGAGTATTTTGCCCTGGGATGCGTGGGATTTGGCTGCATTGCCGAGGGACTGCGCAAGCTGCTGGGCAATTACCGCGGCCGCAAGGGCGTTATCGCCAGCTATGCGGTCTTGTCGCTCATCCCCTTCTCCAAGAGTGTTGTCTTGTGGATAGACTACGAGACGGCGATGGATTTGATCATCAGCAACATGGGTGATATCTATGCCGCTGTGATGGGACGCATGCTGTCTCAATACATGGCCATGAGCATGGTCGCAATCACGCTCATCCTTGCCGTTGGCATCATGTACATCCTCACTCGCAACTGGCGCCCCAGCGACAGGTACCATTTCTAAAAACGCAATCATCACACTGCCGCTGCCCTGCCGTGGCAGCAGTGACCACGATACAATAGCAGTGTCCGCTCATGCCTGCTGAGGCTGTCAAGCGGACACTGCTATTGTACTACTTGTAGAGGGGTCTATCCTTCTTGAGCAACCGGCCAGCTGCCGTTATTCGGCATTGGGCTGCAGGCGATCAGGGGCTGAACTGACGTTCTCGTTCTCGATTTCCTTGTCGATGGCCTCGAACTTGCTCTGCTGACTCTTGTACTCAGGGACAAATTCCTTCATCGAGAAGATCATGTCATGGACCTCGCCCTTGGAGGCCAGGTCGATGATTCTATCAATGTGGTTGCACACGTCGTCATAGTCATAGGTCTTGACCTTGGCAATCATGATCTTCTTGTTGACGGTCGCGGTGGTCTTTTCCTTATCGTTGAGCAGCTCCTCATAGAGTTTCTCTCCGGGTCGCAAGCCTATCTCCTCGATCTTGATATCGACATCGGGCTTGAGACCTGCCAGCGAAATCATGCGCCTTGCCAGGTCATAAATCTTGACGGGCTCGCCCATGTCAAAGATGTAGATCTCGCCGCCACTGCCCATGCAACCGGCCTCGAGCACGAGCGAGCAGGCCTCGGGAATGGTCATGAAGTAGCGGATGATCTCCTTGTGGGTGACCGTCACGGGACCGCCGGCGGCAATCTGCTTGCGGAAGAGCGGAATCACCGAGCCGTTGCTGCCCAGCACGTTGCCAAAGCGCGTGGTAATGAACTGCGTCTTCTTGCCACTGCGCTGAGCGTTGAAAAACAGCGACTGGCAGTAAATCTCGGCCAGGCGTTTGGTGCAACCCATCACGTTGGTGGGATTGACGGCCTTGTCGGTCGAGATCATCACAAACTTATACACATTGTATTTCAAGGCCAGGTCGGCCACATTGCGGGTGCCTTTCACGTTGGCAATGATGGCCTCGGTGGGATTGATTTCCATCATGGGCACATGCTTGTAGGCGGCGGCATGGAACACATAGCAGGGATGGAACTTGGAAAAGGCTTCCTCCACGCGGTCGCGGTTGCGCACGTCGCCCATGAAGAGCTCAATATCGGCATCAGGATAGTTCTTCCTCATCTCCAGCGAGATGTCATGCATGGGTGTCTCGGCCTGGTCAAACAGCACGATCTTCTTGGCACCGTAATTGGCCACCTGGCGCACAATCTCGCTTCCTATCGAGCCGCAAGCGCCCGTGATGAGCACGCACGACCCGTTGATGTGTTCCTTGACCAGCGGATTGTTCAGCACGATGGGGTCACGTCCCAGCAAGTCCTCGATCTGCACTTCCTTGATAAAGGTCGAGATGCCCCTCTCTTGATCCTTGTCGAGCTCAAACTCGGCTATCTTGTTCATGGCCAGCAAGGGGATGTCATTCTTGATAAAGAAGTCGGCAAACCCGCTGCTCATCAGATTGTGACTCTTGGAATCAAAGATGAGGGCCTCGATATTGTTCTCGGCAAACTGCTCGCTCATGTTGGTGGGGTCAAACCGATAGACCTTGAAGCCGTTAATCTCGGAGTTCTCCTGGCGGGCCTTGAGACTGAGCAGACCCACGGGCAGATACTTACCGCCAATCTCGCCCTTGAGCGCGTTGGCCAGGAACACCGACCCAAACGAGGTGCCAAGCACCAGCACACGCTTGCGGCCTTTCTCGGCATAGTTCATGCGCATGTACAAGTACTTGATGCACAGGTGCTCAATCATCATTATCGAGAATGAGAAGGCGCCGATGATAAGGATATCCCAGTAGTCGAGAAATGGCGTGCCCGTCAGCAGCATCTTCCCTAAGTTGATGGCTATCAGGATCAACGTGGCAAACACGATGCCC
This sequence comes from uncultured Porphyromonadaceae bacterium, assembly GCA_946410185.1. Lineage (GTDB taxonomy): Bacteria > Bacteroidota > Bacteroidia > Bacteroidales > Muribaculaceae > Sodaliphilus. The sequence goes on along the minus strand of CAMJZI010000023.1, from coordinate 3,523 downwards.
ATGAAGATGCGGTACAAGTCCTCAATGACCGACAGGCGGATGACGCAGGTGTAACTCTTTGAGAAATAGATGACTGCAAAATAAACGGCAAGGACAATCGACCCGTTGAGCAGGATGGTACTACGGGCCACAAGGGCATGCACCGAGTACATGTCGGCCACAACGGTAGCCGCATAACAGAACAAGACAATCAACATGTCAAGTAGCAGGATGATCCATCGCGGGGTTGTTTTTACCTTGAACGACCTTACGATCCTCAAGTCCATCAATTTATTTATCAGTCTTTCCATTTCATTAGGTATCAATTTTTCATGCGATTAACGCGGCATTTGCCCGTCCAGCCAATGGTCACTTGACTGATTACCCTATTATTAGCCCATCCAACAAGTTAATAATCAGCCAGATAGACAACTCCATCACTACGGCTAACAATGGGTTTTCACCGTTAATCTAGACTACAAAAGTAGTCTATTTATTTTAATATCCAATAAATAATCAAAAAAATGAACACAAAAATCCAGGAAACCATGCGGCACAAATCAATGCATCTATCTACAAATCAAAAAAATGTGGATTCTCTACTTATGGCCTATTGCACCAGCTACCGGCCACCGGCCTCATGCACACTGCCACAGGAGCAACCTTGAGGGACTTTCTACCCCTCAAAAAATTGAAATAAAGTCTAATAAAACCATTAAAAAACAAAAAAACGATTCAACCTTATTACTATTATATATAAATTGTCTAAATTTGCAGGTTTGAAAAAGCATTGATAGCAATGAAAGTGATTCATAACAAGTATACACCCCTTGTCGTTTTGACTGCCGTGTCCATGCTGCTGCTCAACACCTCATGCTTTGGTGATGAGCCCGCTCATTGCGAAGCCGACATCGAGACGGTCAAGTTGCACGTTTCCAATCCTGAGAGTTTCTTCTTTCAGGTGACCGATTCGTTGCAATCCATCTACTCGACCGACAGCATCATCACCTTTACCGTGCGCAGCAATGCCGACGTGAGCGCCCTCGCTCCTGAATTCACGCTCTCACAGGGTGCCACGGTAGTCCCCGCCAGCGGCAGCACTCACGATTTTTCCAAGGGTCCCGTCACCTATACCGTCACCTCGCAGGACGGCAAGTGGCAGCGGCGCTACCGCATGCTGGTCGTGCCCACCGAGGTCACCGTGACCGACACCTTATATTTCGACTTTGAGCAATACAATATCGACCCCACCTATCAGCGGTTCTACGTCTGGCAATACACCTTGCCGTACGAGTCGCCGACGACCACCTGGGCCACCGCCAACGACGGCTTCCGCATCTCGATGGGCAGCGCCCAGGCAATGGACTACCCCACTACACCGCTTACCGACGGATATGACGGCGCTGCCGTGTGCCTGACGACCCGCGACACGGGCCCCTTTGGCGCCATGGCCAGGAAGCGCCTGGCTGCCGGCAACATGTATCTGGGCACCTTCGACATCAAGATTGCGATGAGCGATCACTTGCATGCCACCTGCTTTGGCATCCCCTTTGCCAGCCGTCCCGAAAAGTTCACCGGGGTTTACACCTACGCTCCCGGCCCCACCGTTCAGGACTTTAACGGCAACCCGATACCCAACAGGACCGATTCGGCCTCAATCTACGCGGTCTTCTACCGCAACCACGATGCTGCAGGCAACAAGGTGTGCCTGTATGGCGACAATGTGCTGTCCAGCCCGCAGATTGTCGCAGTGGCCAATTTGGGCTATGTCACCCCCACCACGCAGTGGACGCCGTGGGATGTGAAGTTTGAGTATCGCGAAGAAGTTGACGAGCAAGAGCTGGCCAACTGGGGTTACAGCCTCACCATCGTGTTCTCGTCGAGCGCTGGCGGCGGCGATTTCATTGGTGCCATTGGCAGCCGGTTGTGCATCGACCAGGTGCGCCTCATCAGCACCGAGGAAGAATGACCAGCAGCCATACTAACGGGTTAATTGAAAACAAGTAACAATGACTACAGCACAAAGGATATTGACAATAACCGCCCTCCTGGCCACGCTGGCAATGGGGGCAAATGCGTCGGTACTCGACAGTGCCAAGGTGGACGTGCGACTGGGCTACACGGTTGGCGGCACTATTCCCACCCACATGGGCAACGAGATACGCGGCATCAACAGTTTTGATCCGGGGCTGAACTTCGCCGTCTCGGCCGAGGCTTCGTTGCCGTTGAGCAAGCGCTGGGCCATCCATTCGGGCCTGCGTTACGAGCTCGGCAGCATGGATGTTGACAGCCGGGTCATGAACTACGATATCGAGGTCGTCAGGGGCGACGAGTCGCTCAATGGCATCTTTATGGGCAACGTGCGCATCAAGAGTTCACAGCGCCGCATCAGCCTGCCCATACAGGCCGAGTTCAAGGCAAGCAATACCTGCAGCCTGCGGGGCGGACTGTTCATGGGATGGCTCGCCAGCCGCAAGTTCTGGGGATGGGCCTATGACGGCTACCTGCGCGAGGGAACACCCGTCGGGCCCAAAATCGCCCTGGGCACCGAGCCTGGCGACAGGGGCGACTTTGAGTTTGACAAGAGCATGCGGCACATGCAATGGGGCATCGACGTGGGAGCCGACTGGCAGTTCCATCGCCGCTGGGGCGTGTTTGCCGAGCTGACATACAGCTTGAGCGGGCTGTTCAAGAGCAACTTCCACTCAGTGCAGACGTTGCGTCCCATGTACGGCACACTGGGCATCATGTACCGAATCAAATAACTTTTTACATAACTACTTTATCGATAGCAATGAAGAAATTATTTTTTACTCTTTGTTTGTCATGGCTGGGCCTGGTGGCTCTCCATGCCGAGTCCTACAGCGGCAACATTGTTGTCACCCGCAACGGACAGAACTACAACTCTAACGTCACCGTTACCGTCACGGCTACCGACAACGGCCTGAACACTCTCGTGCTGCAAGTGCCCCTGTTCGGCACCATGACGATGACCGACGTTCCCGCTGCCAGCCAGAACGGCATCACCGTTTACAGCGCCGAGCGCAACGTGAGCACCGGCCTGGGAGTGATGCGTACCATCCTGTTTGCACGCACTGTTGACGGCATGATGGCCGCCAACGTCGCTATACCCGCCCAGAACACCACCATGTGGTTCAACACCGTGGGCGATCACTTCCAGCTTCCCAACAGCGACATGGAAGCATGGACCAATGAAAACGGCGAGCCCGACCGCTGGCACGGCTTCAAGACCGCTGGAGGCTCTTTTGCAAGCACTTCTGCCGGATTGGTCAAACTGGAGCAGAGCAACGACGTGCGCAGCGGCGCTACAGGCCACAGTGCTGTGATGACAGCCAACTCGGCATTCGGTGTTGTTGCTAACGGCACCATGACCAATGGTCGGCTCATGGCAGGCTCAATATTTGCAACCGACACCAAGAACCATGCCGAGATGGATAAAGCCAACGGTACCGACGAATTCTATATGCCCCTGTATGCCAAGCCCGACAAGTTCAACGTGTGGCTCAAGTACACCCAGGGCACC